>NZ_JAMYOZ010000010.1:0-170244 GCF_040320095.1 Mesorhizobium sp. M0800 | reverse complement strand
CGCGTCATCCGATGCTGGCCTCCACTCCAGCCAGCATCTTGAATCACAAAACCGACTGATCCGGAATCCCCTTCGATTCCGTCAAATCAGGAACCGCTCTAGGGCGGAGCAGGAGCGAAGCGACGTAGCGGAGACCCTAGGATCCATGCCGTGACCTTCGAGCTTCGCAGCTTTGAAACAGCAGGCCGCGCCTGGCCTTGCGACCCTCTGCCCATTCTTCACGCGCAGTCTGGAGCGCTTGCCCCCTGATGTCTCAACTCTCGCTGCGGGAGTATTGCGAGTGCTCGAAGAACAGCACCACGCCGAGCGCGATCAGCAGCGGGATGATTAGGTAGAACAGCCGGAATACCAGCAGCGCCGCCAGCACGCCGACCTGGTCCATATGCGACAAGCCGGCGAGGAACACCACCTCGAATACGCCGAGCCCGCCCGGCGCATGCGAGATCTGCGCGATCGAGAACGACGCCAGGAACACGCCGAGCACGATGAAATAGCCGGGATTACCAGTGGCGGGCAGGGCGAAGAAGATGATCGCCGCCGCCGCCAGCAGCTCGATCGGGCCGACCAGCAATTGCCGCGCCACGATCGGCAACGCCGGGTAATGCAGCTGAAAGCTGCCGATCCTGAGTGGTCTCAGATGCAGCCAGCTGCCGAAGACATAGGCCGCCACCACGAGCAGCATGGCGAACCCACCTGCTTGCGACAGCCGGTGATGCGGTATGCCGGAAAACCGGTCGATCACCTCGGGCTCGAGCAGCAGCACGATGCCCGAGACAAACAGAGTCGACAGCACGAAGGTGATCCAGCAGATCGCCACCAGAATGCCGACATCCTGCCCGGTCAGGCCCTTGGTGCCGTAGGCGCGGTAGCGAATCACCGCACCGGAAAACACCGAGCCGCCGATATTGTGCGACAGTGCGTAGGTGGTGAACGAGCAGAAGGTGACGAACAGCCACGATACTTTCTTGCCGATGTGCAGCAGCGCGATGTGGTCGTAGCCGGCGAGCGAGGCATAGGCGATGACCGAACTCAGCGCCGCCAGCACCCAGCCGCGCGCCGGGATGGCGATTATGCCGGCCCAGACATCGTCGAGCGAGATGCCGCGCAATTCGTGCAGCAGCAGCCACAGCGAGAACACCACCGCGGCGATGCCGATGACGGGCCAGAAATAGCGCCTCCAGTTCATGGCATGACGATCATGCGTTGCAGCCCGTACCCGTTTTCCGGTTCGCAGCAGGCAAACCGCCCGCGCTCCCGAATGATTTACCCCTCCATTTCAGAAATGCCTCATTGAAGCCGGCTATTCAACCGGGAAGGCGCGTTGTGGCGCTCGCGCCTTCCCTTCTCCCAAGGGGACAAGGGCTCACCGATGTCGCCGGCTTTCATGCCGCCGGCAAAATTCGCCGCGAGCACTCTTGGTGATCCGGCCGTGCGCTGATAGTCTGGCGGCAACTTGAACATGTAAAAGCGCCTGCTGCGTCCGGTCTCCGGTTCGCGCGGCGCCGGAAGGAACGACAGTGGAAGACCACGAAGCCGGCGCTGGCGCGCCGGAAGTGGGCGTGTCCAGGGGTTCGCCGACGCCGTCCGGCCAGGCAAGCCCATCCACCGGACGCTACGGCCGTCAGGTGCAACCCTGGTCCGGCAATGGACAGGCTGGCGACACGTCCCACGACCACAAGGGCCAGAACGGCCCGCATCAGAACGGCAAACCCAAGAAACGGCGCAAGCGCCGGCGCGGGCGCAAGGTTTTCGCACGCGACGAGACTCGTCCGCTGGCGGCCGGCGCTTCGGTGCCCGCCGCCAACGAGGCCCCGGCCGCGCGCCCGCCCCAGCCAGCGGCTTACGCGCCTCCGCCCTCAGCTCCGCCAAGGCCGGGGCAAGGTGCCCGCACACCGCCGCCGCTGCAGGAATTGCCGGTGTTTGCCGCGCTCGATCTCGGCACCAACAATTGCCGCCTGCTGGTCGCGGTGCCGACGCGCCATGGCCAGTTCCGCGTCATCGATGCGTTCTCGCGCATCGTCAGGCTGGGCGAGGGCCTTACCGCCAATGGCCGGCTTGGCGACGCCGCAATGGGCCGCGCGGTCGAGGCGCTGAAGATCTGCGGTGACAAATTGCGCAACCGCAAGGTCAGGAAGGCCCGGCTGATCGCCACCGAGGCCTGCCGCACCGCCGCCAACGGCGTCGAGTTCCTCGAGCGCGTCGAGCGCGAGGCCGGCCTGAAGCTCGAGATCATCGACCGCCAGACCGAGGCGCGGCTGGCGGTGTCGGGCTGCGGCTCGCTGGTCGAGCGCGACACGCAAGGCGTCGTGCTGTTCGACATCGGCGGCGGCTCGTCCGAAATCGCGCTGATCGACCTCACCGGTCAGCGCTCGCCAAGGCTTGCCAACCATATCGTCTCGTGGACGTCGCTGCCGGTCGGCGTCGTCTCGCTGGCCGAGCGTTTTGGCGGCCGCACGGTCACGCGCGAGATCTTTGGCGCCATGGTCGAGGATGTCGCAATGCGGCTGCGCGCCTTCGACGGGCGCGACCGGCTGAGCCACCTCCTGTCCAGCCCGAGATTCCATTTGCTCGGCACATCGGGCACTGTGACGACGCTTGCCGGCGTCCATCTCGATCTCGAACGCTATGACCGCCGCCGCGTCGACGGGCTGTGGATGGATCGCGACAGCGTCGACCGCATGGTCGAAAAGCTGGTCGGCTGGGATTTCCAGCAGCGCGTCGCCAACCCTTGCATCGGCGCCGACCGCGCCGACCTGGTTCTGGCCGGCTGCGCCATACTGGAGGCGATCCGTGCCGTCTGGCCGTCGGAGCGGCTGCGTGTCGCCGACCGCGGCCTGCGCGAAGGCATATTGAGCGAATTGATGGCCGATGACGGCGTCTGGCGGCGAGGCCGGCAATGACCAAGAAACCGGAAAGACCGAGCTCCGCCGGCATTCGCGTGCTGAAGACGAAGATCAAGAAGAAAAGCGGCCTGAAGGAATCGTCGCGCCGCTGGTTGCAGCGCCACATCAACGATCCCTATGTCCAGCGCTCGAAGGCCGACGGCTATCGCTCGCGCGCCGCCTACAAGCTGATCGAGATCGACGACAAGCACCATTTGCTCAAGCCAGGCATGAAGGTGATAGACCTTGGTGCGGCACCCGGCGGCTGGTGCCAGGTCGCCGCCGCGCGTACCAAGTCGACCGCGGAACACCCTAACGTCGTCGGCATCGACTATCTCGAGATGGACGCCGTGCCGGGCGCGCCGGTGCTGCTGATGGATTTCCTCGATCCGCAGGCACCCGAAAAGCTGGCCGAGACGCTGGGCGGCCAGCCCGACATCGTGCTTTCCGACATGGCCGCACCGACCACCGGCCACAAGCGGACCGACCACATCCGCACCATGCACCTGTGCGAGGTGGCGGCCGATTTCGCGCTGTCGGTGCTGAAGCCAGGCGGACATTTCCTCGCCAAGACGTTTCAGGGCGGCGCCGAAAACGAATTGCTGGCCAGGCTGAAACGGAATTTCCGCTCGGTCCATCACGTCAAGCCGCCGGCCTCGCGCGACGAATCGGTGGAGCTGTATTTATTGGCGAAGGATTTTAAGGGCGGAAACGGCACAGCGTAAAAGCCGCTCTGTAGCGATCCTTCGCACCCCCCTCTGTCCTGCCGGACATCTCCCCCCAAGGGGGGGAGATCGGATGTCATCGCGGCCTTCGCAAACCTTCGACGTGAAGAGTGAGTGCAGTGCCGAAGCTGCCAATCTCCCTCCTTGAGGGGGAGATGGCCGGCAGGCCAGAGGGGGTGCTGTCCCGCCGGCGGTGGAGGGCCACCCCTCAACTCCCCGGCGGGCTCACCGGCTCCAGCGTCTTCGGCGGCGTCAACCGGCCATGTCCAGACACGGCATTGCCGGCGTCCGGCGCCAGCCGCATGAACGACAGCGAGGCTGCCGCCGACACCGCCGCTACGATGAAGAAGGCGGTGTGGAAGTCGCTCAGCGTCAGCGGGCCGCCATGGATCTTGGTCGACACTTCCAGGATGCCGCCGGCCAGCGCCACGCCGAGTGCGATCGCCAACTGCTGGAACACCGCGGTGATCGGCGTCGCCTTGCTGGTGTCGGCGGCCGAAATCTCGGCGTAGGCAAGCGCATTGATGCCGGTGAAGAACATCGACCGGATGAAGCCCCCGGCGAGCAGCATGGCGAGGATCAGCCCATAGGGCGTGTCGGGTGTGAACAGGCCGTTGATGGCGATGGACGCGGCAGCGATGAGCGAGCCTGAAATCAGCACCCGGCGGAAGCCGGCGACCCTGAAGATCAGCGCGGTGACGAATTTCATGCCTATGGCGCCGATCGCCGAGACGAAGGTGATCATGCCGGACTGGAACGGCGTCAGCCCGAAACCGATCTGGAACATCAGCGGCAACAGGAAAGGTACGGCACCAATGCCGATGCGGAACAGTCCGCCGCCGAGCACCGACGAGCGGAACACCCGATTGCGAAACAGCTCGAGCGCCAGCAGCGGATTCTTGGCGCGGCGCGCGTGCAGCAGGTAAAGCACCGTCGATGCCAGCCCGACGGCAACGGTGATAAAGCCGGCAACTGGCGGCAGAGCCGGCAGGCTGACCACCGACAGGCCGAACACAATGCCCGATGCCGCCAGCCCGCTCAGCACGAAACCGATGAAATCGAGCGGCGGCGTCTGCGCGGCGTCGGTCTTCGGCAGGAAACGCGTGGCCAGCCAGATGCCGATCAGCCCGATCGGCACATTGATCAGAAAAATCCAGTGCCAGGAAAAATAGGTCGTGATGAAGCCGCCAACCGGCGGGCCGACCAGGGGGCCGACCAGAGCCGGGACAGTCAGCCACGACATGGCGGCGACGAGCTCGCTTTTCGGCGTCGCGCGTACCAGCACCAGGCGTCCGACCGGCGTCATCATGGCGCCGCCAATGCCTTGCAGGAAACGTGACACCACGAAAGCCGGCAGCGAATTGGAAATGGCGCACGCGACCGAACCGACGATGAACACGGCGATCGCGGCACGGAAGACATTCTTGGCGCCGAAGCGGTCGGCCATCCAGCCGCTGATCGGAATGAAAATCGCCAGCGATACAAGATAGGCGGTCAGCGCCAGCTTGAGCGCGATCGGGCTGGTGTGGATGTCGATGGCGATCGCCGGCAACGATGTCGCAATGACGGTCGAATCCATGTTTTCCATGAATAGAGCGACCGCCAGGATAAGCGGAATGGTGCGGTTCACGATGGATCCGGCCTTGAAATATGCGTCGCGATTGCTTGCCGGCCCTGGGGGCCAAACCGACAGGTAGGGCGGTTATCATGGCTTGGCCCGGATGTCGCATTAATTTGCTGTCACGTTTGTGCGACCGCAAGTCTCGCAGCCCCTGGGGCAAAATGCAGCTTCGCCACTACACAACCATCGGCTTTTCAACGGCGACGGGACGTGTTACGAGCCAGCGCCAATCCTGAAAGGGAAGAAGACGAGTCGGCGCTGTCCATCCAGGGCGAGCGCCTTTCCTGCATTCCGAGGGCTGGCCATGGCAAAAATCATCGAGACGTCCACCGGCGCATTGGCGCTGACCTTTGACGACGTGCTGCTGCAGCCGGGTCATTCCGAGGTCATGCCCGGCGAGACCGACATCCGCACCCGCATCGCCGGCGACATCGACCTCAACGTGCCGATCCTGTCGGCCGCCATGGACACGGTCACAGAGGCGCGGCTCGCCATCGCCATGGCCCAGGCCGGCGGCATTGGCGTCATCCACCGCAATTTCTCGCCGGCCGAACAGGCCGAGCAGGTGCGGCAGGTGAAGAAGTTCGAGTCCGGCATGGTGGTCAACCCGGTCACCATCGGTCCCGAGGCGACGCTTGCCGATGCGCTGGGTCTGATGCGCACCTACAGCATTTCGGGCATTCCGGTGGTCGAGAACGGCGGCACCGGCGGCCACACGGTCGGCCGGCTCGTCGGCATCCTGACTAACCGCGACGTCCGCTTCGCGTCCGATCCGGCGCAAAAGGTCTATGAGCTGATGACCCGCGAGAACCTGATCACGGTCAAGGAGAACGTCGATCAGGACGAGGCCAAGCGGCTGCTCCATCAGCACCGCATCGAGAAGCTTGTTGTGGTCGATCGGGACGGCAATTGCGTCGGGCTGATCACGGTCAAGGACATCGAGAAGTCGCAGCTCAACCCGCACGCCACCAAGGATGCGCAGGGGCGCTTGCGCGCCGCCGCCGCCACCAGCGTCGGCGATGACGGTTTCGAACGGGCCGAGCGCCTCATCGACGCCGGCGTCGACCTTCTCGTGATCGACACCGCGCACGGTCATTCGCAGCGCGTTCTGGATGCGGTGACGCGGGCCAAGAAGCTGTCCAACTCGGTTCGCATCCTGGCCGGCAACGTCGCCACCGCGGAAGGCACCTTGGCGCTGATCGATGCCGGCGCCGACGCGGTCAAGGTCGGCATCGGACCAGGCTCCATCTGCACCACCCGCATCGTCGCCGGCGTCGGCGTGCCGCAGCTCTCGGCGATCATGTCGGCGGTCGAGACGGCGCAGAAATCCGGCGTTTCGGTTATTGCCGATGGCGGCATCAAATATTCGGGCGATCTCGCCAAGGCACTGGCCGCCGGCGCAAGTGCTGCGATGATCGGCTCGCTGCTGGCCGGCACGGACGAGAGCCCGGGCGAGGTCTATCTGCACCAGGGCCGCTCCTTCAAAGCCTATCGCGGCATGGGCTCGGTCGGCGCCATGGCACGCGGCTCCGCCGATCGTTACTTCCAGGCCGAGGTGCGCGACACGCTGAAACTGGTCCCGGAAGGCATTGAAGGGCAGGTGCCGTACAAAGGACCTGTGTCTGGCGTGCTGCACCAGCTTGCAGGCGGCCTGAAAGCCGCTATGGGTTATGTCGGTGGCCGCGACCTTGCCGATTTCCGCGAGCGCGCCACTTTTGTGCGGATATCCAATGCCGGACTTCGTGAAAGCCACGCCCATGACGTCACGATTACCCGCGAAAGCCCGAATTATCCTGGCGGAGCCTGATCGCCATGCGCTTTGGCGCAATCTGGCGGCAATGATCCTGCGGCTGTCGCGCCACGCGGCCGCACTCTGTGTCGTCACCGTGGCGGTTTTCATCATCATGACGGCGATGGAGTTCCTCTATTTTCGCCAATTGAGCGGCGGTCTGCCGTCGCTCGACATGCGCTATACCGGTTTCACCCCGGATGAGGGCATGGCCTGGCTAACAGCCCTCGGCCGGCGCGGCAGCGAAATTATTCTCGTCTGGCATTACCTGACCTTCGACCTGCTTTTTCCGGCGCTGCTATCGCTGACGATGGTCAGCCTGATCCTGGCCACGGGCCGGCGGCTGAAGAATTTCCGTGCACTGCCTGCGCAAACCCAGTCGATATTCGCGGTTGTGCTGGTGCTGCCCTACCTGCTTACCGACTATGCCCAGAATATCGCCGTGGCTCGTCTTTTGTCCGATTTTCTGTCGGCCAATCCGGATTCACTATCCTTCGCCTCGGCGCTGATCGTCACCAAATTCGCCCTACTGGCGATACCAGTGACTGTCATTGCGGCTTTCACTCTGATGGCTCAGAAACGGCCTTGAAGGCTGGGTGACAACGACAGGGGGCGTCTTGAACCAGACCGCGATCTTCTGGCCGATCCTGGCGCAGGTGCTGCTGGTCTATATCGTCTATATCGTAATGGGCCGGCGCCGCTATGGTGCGGTCAGGTCGGGCGAAGCCAAGACCGGCCAGTTCAAGACGCGCTCGACGGAGCCTGGGTCCAGTATCACCGTCGCCGACAATCTGAGCAACCAGTTCGAACTGCAGGTGCTTTTCTACGTCTTATGCTTGACGCTGCACGTGACCAATGGCGTCAATTATCTGACCTTGGCTCTGATGTGGATCTTTGTCGTCTCCCGCTATCTTCACGCGTCGGTCCACTTGACCAGGAATCGGCTAATCCTGCGCAGCAGGGCATTCTACCTGGGCGCGGTAGTTCTTGCACTTGGCTGGATATGGCTAGCGCTGCATCTGCTCGGCTTGGTCTGAGCAAGCTCAAGGCTACAAATCGAACACAGCGATCTTGCGCTTGTCGAACCTGATGGCGAGTTCACCGCGCACCAGCTTGAGCGCGGCCTCGCCGAAGACGGCGCGCCGCCAGCCTTGCAATGCCGGCACGTCGGCTTCCTCGCCCTCGGCAGCGATGCGGTCGATGTCGTCACTGGAGGCGAGTACCTTGGATGCGACGCCCTCCTTTTCGGCAACGATCCGCAGCAGCACCTTCAGCAACTCCGCCGCGGCGCTCGACCCCTCCGGCGGCTGGAAGCTCTTCGGCAGCTTCGGCATCTCTTCCCTGGGCAGGGCAAGGGCAGCGTTTACCGCGCCAAGCAGTGCCGTCGCCGTCGACGAGCGCTCCCAGCCCTTTGGCGTGGTACGCAGCTTGCTCAGCGCCGCAGCGTCGCGCGGCGCCTGCTGCGCCACTTCGTAGATCGCATCGTCCTTGAGCACCCGGCCGCGCGGCACGTCGCGCTCGCGCGCTTCGCGTTCGCGCCAGGCGGCCACCGCCTGCACGATCGCCAGTTCCTGCGGCTTGCGCAGCCGCATCTTGAGCCGCTTCCAGGCATCCTCGGGATGCGGATCGTAGGTCTCGCGCGAGGTCAGCACGTCCATCTCCTCGTTCAGCCAGTGGGCGCGGTTTTCCCGCACCAGCTCGGCGCTGAGATGCTTGTAGACCTCGATCAGGTGGGTGACGTCGGCGAGCGCGTAGTCGAGCTGCTTTTCGGACAGCGGACGGTGGCGCCAGTCGGTGAAGCGCGAGGACTTGTCGAGCCGCGCTCCGGTGATGCGCTGCACCAGCTGGTCGTAGGAGACGCTGTCGCCGAAGCCGCAGACCATTGCCGCGACCTGGGTGTCGAACACCGGATGCGGCACCAGATCGCCGAGATGCACGATGATTTCGATGTCCTGGCGCGCCGCATGGAAGACTTTGACGATCGCCTCGTTGGCCATCAGCCTGAAGAACGGTTTCAGGTCGATGTCGGGCGACAGCGGATCGATCAGCGCGGTCACCCCGGGCGCTGCCATCTGGATCAGGCACAGGATCGGCCAGAAGGTCGTTTCGCGAATGAATTCGGTATCGACGGTGACGAATTCCGCCTTTTCGAAAGCGGCAATAGCGGTCTCGAGTTCTTTCTGGGTGGTGATGACGTGCATCAAATCGCTTTTGGCAAGGGATAGGGTCTCTTTCAATTTCAGCCGCGCGCGCTTTCGTCAAGCGCAAGCACCTCTATCCAGGCTTTGCGGGTTCATCGGGATCGGCATTCCGCTTCGCCAACCGGGCAAAAACCGTCGAAGTGCGCAACAGCGCCGTAAAACGGCTGCGATGGGTGGCCGGCACGGCGGAGCGCGCCCGCATCCGGTAAAGGATGACGGCCACGAAGATCGCATAGACGGTGGCGCTGAACACGAACAGCGCGCTCGGCCCGAAAAATTGCATCACCGTCGAGGCTGCGAACGGCCCGCCGATGGCGCCGAAGGAATAAAACAGCATCAAGGCAGCGTTGATCAGCACGAACTCGCCCTTGTCGGCGCGGTCGTTGGAATGCGCCGCTGACAACGAATAGAGCGGCATGGCGAAGCAGCCGAAGATGAAGACGAGCAGGAAGTTGAGAAACGGGCTGCCGCCTGCCACGAATGCCAGCGCCAGTGCCGCCACCATCGCACAGCACGTCGTCATCAGCAGCACCGAGCGCCGGTCCCAGCGGTCGGAGAGATAGCCAAGCGGGTATTGGATGATGGCGCCGCCGAAAATGCCGACGCTGACGAAGGTGACGACGTCGGCGACCGACATGCCGATCTGCTCGGCATAGACCGGCGACAGGGTGCGGAAGGCGCTGTTTGTGACGCCGACGGCGATACAGCCGAAGCAGCCGAGCGGCGAGATCCGCCAGACGCGCGCCAAATCGAGCTTGACGTCTTCCGGCGGCGTCGGATTGGAGCGGTCGCCGAGCGAAACCGGCACCAGTGAAACGGTGATCATCATCGACATGATGGCGAAGATGGCAAAGCCGCCGGCGCCAAAGATCGGGATCAGGAACTGGGCGCCCGTCACCGAGCCGATGTCGACCATCCGGTAGATGGCAAGCACCCGCGCCCGGTCGGTGTTGGTGACGCCGGAATTCAGCCAGGCTTCCATGATGGTGAACAGGCCGGCAAAGCAGAACCCGCCGGCAAAGCGCACGGCGCACCACATCACCGGATCGATGACCAGCACCAGAAGCAGCGTTCCCGCCGAGGCGATCGCCGCGAGTGCCGAAAAGGCGCGCACATGGCCGACGGACTTCATGATGCGGGTCACGGCAAGGCAGCCGAGCAGGAAGCCGGCGAAATAGAACGTGCCCATCAGGCCGATCGAGGAAGCGGGAAAACCTTCCTGCGCACCACGCAGCGCAATCAACGTGCTCTGCAGGCCGTTGCCGCCGAGCAGGATGCCGGCGGCGATCAGGAGGGGGATCAGCGGGCGGATGGAGGACATGAAGGAAAGCCTGTCGTTGATCCTTCTTGAACCATCACCTTCGCCAATGCCAGCGGCAATTCCCGGCGGCGTTGGGGCCAGCCGGGGGCCTTAATGCATGTCGCGCAAAAGTGTGCAGCGGTTTTGCGATAACGACATGCATAAAAACAAGAACCTAAAGCGCGTCGCATGAGGCCGATCGAACGCGACACGCTTTAGGTGCATTACCGAGGGGGAACTTGCGCTACCGCGTGGCGCCGGACCCTCCGTGTTGGGAACCAAGGCGTATCTTTGTAGTTCAGTGCTGGTGGGCGAATACGCGTCTTGTGAGCTGCCGGTGTGCGGAGACGGTGTCAGGCATCGACGTCGTTTCTGCTGCCCGGCCTGAAGCTCCAAAGGGAGGTCCGCCATCATGAAATTTCATTCCGCATTTGCGGCATTTGCCGTGGCCGCAGTTCTGGCGGCCGGGCCGGCGCGGGCTGTCGACCTCGCCATGGTGTCCGGAGATACCGGCAACGGCCAGAGAATCCTTCGCGAGATCCTCGATCAATACGAGAAGAAGACCGGCAACAACGTTAGCGTCGTTCCGCTGCCTCCCTCGGCGACGGACCAGTTTGGCCAATACCGGCTCTGGCTTGCCGCCGGAAGCAGCGACGTCGACATCTATCAAACGGACATCATCTGGGCCCCCCAGCTTGCAAGGCAGTTCATCGACCTGACCGAAGCGACCAAGGATGTCGTTGGCGCCCATTTCCCATCGATCATCAAATCGCAGACCGTCGACGGCAAGCTCGTCGCCTTGCCGATATTCACCGACGCTCCGGCGCTCTACTACCGCAAGGATCTCCTCGACAAATACGGCGCCAGGGTCCCGGCCAGCTGGGCTGAACTTGCCGATACCGCCAAGCTTGTCATGGACAAGGAGCGCGCGGCCGGCAACAAGGACATGTGGGGTTTCGTTTTCCAGGGCAACGCCTATGAGGGGCTGACCTGCGATGCACTCGAATGGGTGAAGTCGAACGGCGGCGGCCAGATTATCGAGCCGGACGGCACGATCTCCATCAACAATCCGCAAGCAGCTGCGGCGCTGGAAATGGCGAGGAGCTGGGTGGGAACCATCTCGCCGCCCGGCGTTCTGGCCTACCAGGAAGAAGAGTCGCGCGGCGTCTGGCAGACCGGCAACGCCGTCTTCATGCGCAACTGGCCCTACGCCTACGCGCTTGGCAACAGCGAAAGCTCCCCCATCAAAGGCAAGTTCGAGGTGACCACGCTGCCGCCGGGGTCGGGCGAGGGCGCGCGCCCGGCAGCAACGCTTGGCGGCTGGAATCTCGCGGTTTCCAAATATTCGAAGAACCCGGATGCAGCGATCGAGCTGGTCAAATGGATCGCCTCGCCTCAGATGCAGAAGTACCGCGCCTTGAAGGGGGCATATCTGCCGACCATCCAGGCACTCTATGACGATGCCGACATCGCCAGCGCCCAGCCGGTGATTCCGCGCTGGAAGGAAGTCGTCCTCAACGCGGTGCCGCGTCCCTCGGCCCAAGCCAAGAGCCGGTACAATGAGGCATCGAGCGAGTTCTGGACCGCCGTCCACAATACCATTTCCGGCGAGGGCACAGCCGCCGACAACCTTGCCGATCTGGAGTTCTCCTTGACCAGGCTCAAAGGCACCGCCTGGTGACCTCGCCGCGCTCAGGCTCGCTGCTGGCGCGTCAGCGTACGCGCTCGGCATGGCTGCTGCTTGCCCCGATGCTCATCGTGCTCGCCGCCGTTGCCGCTTGGCCGTTGATGCGCACGATCTATTTCGGCTTCACCGATGCCTCGCTCGCCGACCTCGAAGCCCGCCGCTGGGTTGGCTTCGCCAACTATTTCTCCGTCCTGCAAATGCCGAGCGGCCGCGTCGTCTATGACGGGCTGCTCGCCGATCCGGTCTGGTGGCGCGCCGTCTGGAACACGGTGCGCTTCGCGGTGATTTCGGTGACCTGCGAGACGGTGCTCGGCATGATCGTCGCGCTGGTGCTCAACGCCAAGTTTCGCGGCCGCGGCATCGTGCGCGCCGCGATCCTCATCCCTTGGGCGATCCCGACGATCGTCTCGGCTAAAATGTGGCAGTGGATGCTCAACGACCAGTTCGGCATCATCAACGACGTCCTGCTCAAGCTCGGCCTGATCAGCACCAAGATCGCCTGGACGGCCAGCGCCGACACGGCGATGGTCGCCGTCCTTGTTGTCGACATCTGGAAGGCCACCCCCTTCATGGCGCTTCTCATTCTCGCCGGCCTCCAGATGCTTCCACAAGAAATCTACGAGGTCGCCAAGCTCGACGGCGTCGGCGCGTGGAGAATTTTCTGGAAGATCACCTTGCCGCTCATCCGACCGGCGTTGATGGTGGCCATGATCTTTCGCGGTCTCGATGCCCTGCGCATCTTCGATCTGATCTACGTGCTTACGCCAAACAACATACACACCAAGTCGATGTCGGTGTTTGCCCGCGAGAGCCTGTTTGAGTTCGACAAGTTCGCTTCCGGTTCCGCCGCCTCGACGCTTCTCTTCCTTATCCTCGCTCTGCTGACCATGCTCGTTCTTTGGCTCGGCCGGATAAGACTGGACAAGGACTATTGATCATGGGGGACTACTGACCATGTGGATCGTCAAGCGCACGGCTTTCTACCTCCTCGTCGCCGTTATCGTCGTCGTCGCGGTGTTCCCGTTCTACTACGCCATCATCACCAGCCTGAAATCGGGGACGGCGCTCTTCCAGATCGACTATTGGCCGAAGACGATTACCTTCAGCAACTACAGGACCGTGTTCACCGAGGGGACCTTCCTGCGCAACCTCGTGAACTCGCTGTTCATCTCGAGCGCCGTTGTCGTCATTTCGCTGTTCCTGGGCGTCACCGCCGCCTATGCGCTGGCGCGCATCCGCTTCCGCGGCCGCTCGGCTCTGCTCCTCACTATCCTGTCCGTTTCGATGTTCCCGCAATTGGCGGTGCTTGCCGGTCTTTTCGAGCTGATCCGCACCTTCGGCCTCTACAATTCGCCGTTCGCGCTGATCTTGTCCTACATGATCTTCACCTTGCCGTTCACCGTCTGGGTGCTCACCGCCTTCCTTCGCGACCTGCCGATCGAGCTGGAGGAAGCGGCGATCCTCGATGGCGCCACGCCCTGGATCATCATCAGCCGCGTCTTCCTGCCGCTGATGTGGCCGGCGCTGGCGACCACCGGGCTTCTCGCCTTCATCGGTGCTTGGAACGAGTTCCTGTTCGCCCTGACGTTTACTTCCAGCAACGAGCAGCGAACCGTGCCGGTCGCCATCGCCCTGCTCTCCGGCAGCTCTCAATTCGAGATTCCGTGGGGCAACATCATGGCCGCATCGGTGATCGTCACCGTGCCGCTCGTCATCCTTGTCCTGATCTTCCAGCGCAAGATCATCTCCGGCCTCACCGCGGGCGGGGTCAAGGGGTGAGTGCATAGTTGAACTGCCGGCACAGAGCAGCGAACTCAGATTGACGCCTCGAGCACAAATTGATGCCGGTGAGATAGGGGCGGGAAGAACGCGAACTCGACCCGGCTGCCGCTTGCCTTGACAAATGCACCCTCTCATGTGCTTTTCGCGCAAATTTTCAGGCTGGGCCATCATGCCTCGGCCGCAACCCAACATCCGGACTTTAAGAATGACAATGCATCGTTACCGCAGCCACACCTGTGCCCAGTTGAGGAAAAGCGACGTCGGCTCAGCCGTTCGCCTGTCGGGTTGGGTGCATCGCGTGCGCGACCATGGCGGCCTGCTGTTCATCGATTTGCGCGACCATTACGGCCTGACCCAGATCGTTGCCGACCCGGATTCGCCGGCCTTCAAGATCGCCGAGACCCTGCGCGGCGAATGGGTCGTCCGCGTCGACGGCGAGGTCAAGGCGCGCCTCGCCGACACCGTGAATCCCAATTTGCCGACCGGCGAGATCGAAATCTTCGCCCGCGAGATCGAGGTGCTGTCGGCGGCCAAGGAATTGCCGCTGCCGGTCTTCGGCGAGCCGGATTATCCGGAGGACATCCGCCTCAAATACCGCTTTCTCGACCTGCGCCGCGACACGCTGCACAAGAACATCGTCGCGCGGACGAAAATCATCGCCGAGATGCGCAAGCTGATGGGCGACGTGGGCTTCACCGAATTCTCGACGCCGATCCTGACCGCCTCGTCGCCGGAAGGGGCGCGCGACTTCCTGGTGCCGTCGCGCATCCACCCCGGCACTTTCTACGCGCTGCCGCAGGCACCGCAGATATATAAGCAGCTGATCATGGTGTCCGGCTTCGACCGCTACTTCCAGATTGCGCCCTGCTTCCGCGACGAGGACCCGCGCGCCGACCGTCTGCCGGGTGAATTCTACCAGCTCGACGTGGAGATGAGCTTCGTCGAGCAGGAGGATGTGTTCACCACCATGGAGCCGGTGATGCGGGGGGTGTTCGAGACCTTTGCCGCCGGCAAGCCGGTGACGGAGAAGTTTCCGCGCATCGCCTATGATGTCGCCATGCGCAAATACGGCACCGACAAGCCGGACCTGCGCAACCCGATCGAGATGCAGGCCGTCTCGGATCATTTTCGCGACTCTGGCTTCAAGGTATTTGCCAACATCCTTGCCAACGATCCGAAGGCCGAGGTCTGGGCCATTCCGGCCAAGACCGGCGGGTCTCGCGCCTTCTGCGACCGCATGAACTCATGGGCGCAAGGCGAGGGCCAGCCCGGCCTCGGCTACATCTTCTGGCGCAAGGAGGGCGAGAAGCTTGAAGGCGCCGGGCCGCTGGCCAAGAACATCGGCGAGGAGCGCACCGACGCGATCCGACAACAACTCGGCCTTGCCGATGGCGATGCCGCCTTCTTCGTCGCCGGCGATCCGAAGAAGTTCGTCTCCTTCGCGGGAGCGGCGCGCACCCGCGCCGGCGGGGAGCTCAACCTTGTCGACCGTGATCGCTTCGAATTGTGCTGGATCGTCGACTTCCCGTTCTTCGAATGGAACGAGGAGGAGAAGAAGATCGACTTCGCGCACAATCCGTTCTCGATGCCGCAAGGTGGCATCGATGCGCTTAACGGCGAGGATCTGCTAGGCATCAAGGCGTTCCAGTACGACATGGTCTGCAATGGTTTCGAGATCGCCTCAGGCGGCATCCGCAACCATCTGCCCGAAACCATGGTCAAGGCGTTCGAGACGGTCGGACTGGACCGCGCAACCGTCGAGGAACGATTCGGCGGCCTTTACCGTGCTTTCCAGTATGGCGCGCCGCCGCATGGCGGCATGGCGGCCGGCATCGACCGTGTCGTCATGCTTCTGGTCGGCGCCAGGAACCTGCGCGAAGTGACCATGTTCCCGATGAACCAGCAGGCCTACGACCTGTTGATGAACGCGCCGTCGGAAGCCAGCCCGCAGCAGCTTCGCGAATTGTCGCTGCGCGTCGTGGCGACGAAGAAAGAGGTTTAGGAACGCTCCGAACCAGTCCTGTGGATTCATAAAAAAGCCCGGCATCGCTGCCGGGCTTTTGCTTGGAAGCTCGATCAGTCTTCGTTCGCCGTAACCGTCACGCCGAGCGTTTTCGGCAGGTCGAGCGGGTTGGACATGGCGCCCGCCATGATCAGCGCGAACGGCACCGCTGCCGGCGGCTCGGCCGAGACCTCGATGCTTTGCGGGTCGTCGAGGAACTTGTTGACCGCGGCCGAAACCTGCGCCGTCAGTTCCGGATTGTTGAGCTGCGCCATGCCGAATGGCACGATCGCCTTGGCCTGGTTGGCGATGTCCTTGCCGGACATGCCTTGCTGCTTGCCGGCATAATCGAGCACCTTTTTGGTCAGCGAATCGTCGTCGAAGCGGATCGAGGCGCTGTTGAACGAAAGCTGCTGCAGCAGCCCGAGCATGGCCATGCCTTGCGCCGAATTGTCGGCGCCTTCGGGCTGCGCTGCCATCTTCTTCTGCATCTCCTGCAGTGATTTGATGACGTCCAGCGTGTAGCCGCCGAGATCGAAGGTCATGCCGAGCGTGCCGGCATTGTCGACCGATATTTCGTATTTCGACAAGTCCATCCTGCCGTCGGTAGGCTGCCAGGTGCCTTCCATCTCAAGATTGCCTGTTATGTTCTGGTAGCCGAGCGCGTTGATGACTTCCTTGGACTTCGGATCTTCGACCAGGGTCAGGTCGGCAGCGAATTTTTCCGTAGTGCCGGAAAACGCCATGGCCTTGCCGTCGGCCGGTGGCGTGATTGCGATGGCAAGCCCGTCCATCGAGAAAGCAGTTTTGTCAGCCACTTTGACTGTCAAGTTGTCGAGCTCGGCCGATTTGTACATCATCAGCGAGCCCAGCGGACCGGTTGCGCCTTCGGCTGGAACGGTCATGTCGTGGATGACGAAGGGGCTGAGATTGAGCGTGACGCCATCTTCGCTGTGTTCGAACGGCGACGTCGATACGGTCGCGATTTGATAGCCGCCATTGGCTTCGGTCACACCTTCGAGCTTGACGTCGCCGATCTTGAGCGCTTCCTTTTCGGCCGCCGGTTTGACCGCTACGCCTTGCAGAACCATGCTGGAGGTGTCGCCGGTTACTCCGGTCCAGGAGAGGTCGACACCCTGCGCGGCGAGGGCAGCCTTCAGCCGGTCGGCGACCGCGGTATCCTGCGCGAACGCCGCATTCAGCGGCAGCGTCAGCAAAAAGGTCGAAAAAGCCAGTCTCTTAATAAGTGTCGGGTGTCTGTTAATAAGCGTCGAGTGTCTGATCGTCATCGAGAGCTCCCCTGAGAGTGTCCTGAAATTCTTTTCAAATCGTCGCGTCGTCACCATTCGGTGACGAACTGGACCGGAAAAAGGCGGGCCTCGGCACAATGGTCGAAAATCGCGGCCAAAGGCAAACCCGATCCATCAGCCCTGCGATAGAAGCAGGATGTAACGGATTGATGTTGGCCGGCGTCGCGACGCTTCCAATTCCTGTTGCATAATGGATGTCGCGCAAAAATGCGCAACGGTTTTGCGATAACGACATGCATCAAAACAAGGACCTAAAGCGTCGCATGGGCCGGTCGAACGCGATGCGCTTTAGGAGCACGCATACCGGTGTGCCTCTTGCCGCGAATCACCCGCTCGGCTAGTGCCAGCCCATGGGAAAAAGGCTTTTGCCGCCCGAGAGTGGCGGCGGCGACAATATTGAGCCGGTCGATCTGAAGAAGGCGCTGGAAGAGCGCTATCTCGCCTACGCGCTGTCGACCATCATGCACCGGGCACTGCCAGACGTGCGCGACGGGCTGAAGCCGGTGCATCGTCGCATCATGCATGCCATGCGCCTGTTGCGGCTTAACCCCGACCAGGGCTTTGCCAAATGCGCCCGCATTGTCGGCGAGGTGATGGGCAAATTCCATCCGCATGGCGACCAGTCGATCTACGACGCGTTGGTGCGGTTGGCGCAGGATTTTTCGATGCGCTACCCGCTGGTCGACGGGCAGGGCAATTTCGGCAATATCGACGGCGATAACGCCGCCGCCATGCGCTACACCGAAGCGCGCATGACCGAAGTGTCGACGCTGCTGCTGGAAGGCATCACCGAGGACGCCGTCGATTTCCGCCCGACCTACAACGAGGAAGACGAGGAGCCGGCCGTGTTGCCCGGCGCCTTCCCGAACCTGCTCGCCAACGGCTCGTCCGGCATCGCCGTCGGCATGGCGACCTCGATCCCGCCGCACAATGCGGCCGAGCTTTGCGATGCCGCGCTTCACCTGATCGATCATCCGGATGCGCCCGTCACCAAGCTGATGGATTTCGTGCAAGGTCCGGATTTCCCGACCGGCGGCATCATCGTCGACAGCCGAGCCTCGATCCTCGAAGCCTACGAAACGGGTCGCGGCGGCTTTCGCGTCAGGGCGAAATGGAGCCAGGAGGACCAGGGCAGGGGCACCTGGAACATAGTCGTCACCGAAATCCCTTACGGCGTCCAGAAGGCCAGGCTGATCGAAAAGATCGCCGAGCTCTTGATGGCGCGCAAGCTGCCGCTGCTCGAGGATATCCGCGACGAGAGCGCCGAGGACATCCGCGTCGTGCTGGTGCCGAAGAGCCGCTCGGTCGATCCCGGCATCATGATGGAATCGCTGTTCAAGCTGACCGAGCTCGAAAGCCGCTTTCCGCTCAACATGAACGTGTTGTCGCGCGGCAAGGTGCCGAACGTGCTGTCGCTGAAAGGTGTGCTCAAGGAATGGCTGGAGCACCGCCGCGACGTCCTGATCCGCCGCTCCAAGCACCGCCTCGGCGAGATCGAAAGGCGGCTGGAGATCCTCGCCGGCTATTTGATCGCCTACCTCAACATCGACGAGGTGATCAGGATCATCCGCGAGGAGGACGAGCCCAAGCAGGTGATGATGGCGCGCTGGTCACTGACCGACACCCAGGCTGAAGCCATCCTCAACATGCGGCTGAGGGCGCTGCGCAAGCTCGAGGAATTCGAAATCCGCGAGGAATTCAATGGCCTGACCGGCGAGAAGAAGCAGATCGAGGCACTGCTTGCGTCCGACGCCAAGCAGTGGGCGACGATCAAGTGGGAAGTCGCCAACGTTCGCCAGAAATACGGGCCCGACACCGAGATCGGCAAGCGCCGCACCGAGTTCGCCGACGCACCCGAGCATGACCTGACCGATATCGCCCACGCCATGATCGAGCGCGAGCCGGTCACCGTGGTCGTTTCGGAAAAGGGCTGGCTGAGGGCCATGAAAGGTCATCTGATCGACCATTCGGCCCTGACCTTCAAGGAAGGCGACAGCCTCAAGCTCGCCTTCCACGCCCAGACGACCGACAAGGTGCTGGTCTTCACCACCGGCGGCAAGTTCTACACGATCGGCGCCGACCGGCTGCCGGGTGGGCGTGGCCATGGCGAGCCGATCCGCATCATCGTCGACATGGACAACGACCAGGATATCGTCACTGCCTTCGTCCACGATCCCAAGCGCAAGCTGCTGCTGGTGTCGCATGACGGCAACGGTTTCATCGTGCCGGAAGAAGAAGTCGTCGCCAACACCCGCAAGGGCAAGCAGGTGATGAACGTCAAGGCGCCCGACGAAGCCCAGCGCTGCATAAGCGTCGCCGGCGACCATCTCGCCATTGTCGGCGAGAACCGCAAGATGCTGGTATTCCCGCTGGCCGAGATCCCGGAGATGGGGCGCGGCAAGGGCGTGCGCCTGCAGAAATACAAAGATGGCGGCGTCCTCGACCTCAAGACCTTCACGCTGGCAAGCGGCCTGTCCTGGCAGGATTCGGCAGACCGCACCTTCACCAAATCGCGTGACGAGCTTGCCGAATGGATCGGCGCCCGCGCCTCGGCCGGCCGCATGGTGCCGAAGGGGTTCCCGCGCACGGGCAAGTTCGGGTGAAGCGGTAATCTCCCCCTTGAGGGGGAGATGTCGCCGAAGGCGACAGAGGGGGTCGGAACGTCCAGACGCGACCCTTATCGCAGACAGAGGAGACTGGCGTCTCACGCGCGGCGACCCCCTCTGGCCTGCCGGCCATCTCCTCCTCAAGGGGGGAGATTAGCAGCTCCACCCAAACATTTGGAATGTCGTCACGATTGCTGCACTATATCAGGGCATAAGCGATAAGATCGGCCAGGGAGAGATAGCCGCTTGAAGGAAGTCAGGATCCAGAAGCCGGAGCGGCAGCAGCGTCTGTTTGGCCTGTCGACGCCGCTCAGGGCCGCTGTCATTCCGCCGCTGTCGGCGGCGCGCTGGCTCCTGGTGCTGATCGTTGCCGCCGGTGTTTATTTCTTCCACGGCTTCCTGTTCCCGGTTCTTGCCGCCCTAGTTATCGCCTTCGCCAGCTGGCCGCTCTATCGGCGGCTGCTCGCCGGCGTCGGCGGCAACCGCACCATCGCTGCGACGCTTGCGATCTTGTTCATCCTGACCTTCCTGGTGGTGCCGATCGCGCTTGCCGGCACCTACGCCATCAATGAGGTGCGCGAGTGGGTCAACTGGGCGATAGAGACCAACCGCTACGGTGCGCCGACGCCGCACTGGATCGCCACCATGCCCGTGGTGGGCGAATGGCTCAATGAACAATGGACGGTCAACGTTGGCCACCCCGGCGGTATCGGCGAACTGATCCAGCTGATCAGTGGCGCCAATATCGGCAGCATCTATCGCGGCGTGCTTGCCGCCGGCGGCAGCGCCTTCGGCCTTTTGCTGACGCTGTTATTCATGATGATCGCGCTGTTCTTCGCCTATCGCGACGGCGAGCATTTCGCCGGACAGGTCGATCGCCTCGGCGAACGCATCCTGCCGGCCAGATGGGAACGGATCTCACGCGTGGTGCCTGCGACAATCTCCTCGACGGTGACCGGCATGACCGTTATCGCCATCGGCGAAGGGCTGGTGCTGGGTATCGCTTACTGGCTGGCCGGCGTGCCGTCGCCGGTGACGCTCGGCGCGCTGACCGGCATCATGGCGCTGATCCCCGGCGGCGCACCGCTGTCCTTCACGCTGGTGTCGATCTATCTCGCCGCCAGCGGCTCGCCGATGGCGGGGCTGGCGCTGTTCATCTGGGGCGCGGTCGAACTCTTCATCGTCGACAAGACATTGCGCCCGAAGCTGGTCGGCGGGCCGATAAAGCTGCCCTTCCTGCCAACCTTTTTCGGCCTGATTGGCGGCGTCAAGACAATGGGCTTTCTCGGCCTGTTCATCGGCCCGGTGCTGATGGCCCTGCTGGTCGCAATCTGGCGCGAATGGCTGCGCGAAGTGGAACTGACCGATGAGCTCGCTGCCGCCGAACCGGCGGAGCACGATGACGCACCGCCGCAGATCGAAATTGTCGCCGGACGCGCCGCCGCGAAAAAGAATCAGGCCGGGTGACTGACGGCGAACGTGGCGCGGCGCTTGCGCCCCTCGTGCAACTGCCAGAGCGAATGGCCGATCAAGGTCATGATGAGGATCGCGCCGCCGATCAGGCTGTTGCGCGACGGTGTTTCGGCGAAGATCATCCACACCCAGACCGGCGCCAGCACGGTTTCAAGCAGGTAGAACATCGCCACCTCCGGCCCGGAGATGTATTTCGGGCCGTTGGCGAGGCAGAAGAACGAGATCGGCATGATGACGGCACCGTTGAAGACGATCCACCATGGCGCGTTGACGTGAAAACCCACCTTGGAAACCATCAGGGTGGCGACGGCCAGCGGCAGGACCACTCCGATCAGCGCCGTGAAACCCATATCCTTGCCGCTGGCGCGCGAGATGGTGATGGCCGCGGCGATCATGAAAGCCGAGCATAGCGCCATCAGGTCGCCGAAGAGATGTCCGGTTCCAACGGAATCGCCGACAATGATCGTCACGCCGACGATCATCAGTGCCAGCGCTGCAAGCGTCAGCGGCCGTGGCCTCTCCTTCAGGAACAGCCATGACAAAAGGGCCGCGAACATGGTTGTGAACGCCAGGATGAAAACGAGGTTGGCTGTCGAGGTATTGTAGACACCGGTGATGAAGGCGATCGAGCCGAGCCCGTAGAGGCCGGCAACGATGAGCCCTGACCAGCCCGGCACAAGCTGCGGTGCCTTTGCGCTCAGCGAGCGCCAGACGGCCCAGATGATAAGCGTGGCGACGAAGGTCGTGCCGGTGCGCAACAGCAGGATCGTCCACGCCTCGCCGTCGGCGAGCCGGATCAGCGGAATGTCGACGGTCAGCGTCAGCCCGCCGATGGCGGTGATCAGAAGGCCTCTCTGGTGGTCGTTGTGGGAAGACATGCGGCAATTCTCGCGTAGGCTTGGAGGCGCAAAATTGACCCGCCCGGTTTTCCAGCCGATCGGCCGGAAGCCCAGCGGCATCCTCCTCGAAACAATTTAAGAGTGAATACCGAAAGCGAAGATCAGCGCAAAACCGCTTCGTGATTGTAGCGTTCCCAGCCTTTCGGGCCGAGATGCTCCTGCGGCTGGAAGCGCATCTTATAATTCATCTTGCGCGAGCCGTTGACCCAGTAACCCAGGTAGACATGGGGCAGGCCCATCGCCCTGGCGCGGGCGATGTGGTCGAGGATCATGAAGGTGCCGAGCGAACGGTCCTCGAAATCCGGATTGAAGTAGGAATAGACCATCGACAGGCCATCGGCCATCTTGTCGGTGAGCGCCACGGCGATCAGCTCGCCCTGGCCCTTGCCGGTGATGAAGCTGTCAGGTCCGCGGCGACGGTATTCGATGACCTTGGTGTCGACATGGGTATCCTCGACCATCATGGCGTAGTCGAGCACGGTCATGTCTGACATGCCGCCACGGCGGTGGCGGGCGTCGAGATAGCTGCGGAACAGCGAATACTGCTCGGTGGAGGGCTCGGCGTCGTGCATGGCGCCGACCAGATCCGAATTATGCTGTATGACCCGTTTCATGTTGCGGCTGGCGGTGAATTCCTGCGCCAGGATGCGCACCGACACACAGGCGCGGCAGGTCTCGCAGGCCGGCCTGTAGGCGATGTTCTGCGACCGCCTGAAACCGCCCTGCGTCAAGAGATCGTTCATCTCGGGGGCCTTGTCGCCGACCAGGTGTGTGAACACCTTGCGCTCGAACTGGCCCTCGAGATAGGGACATGGCGAGGGCGCGGTCAGAAAGAACTGCGGCGACTGGGTCGGGTGCTGCGTCATCGAGCCTTGGAAACACTCCTGCGAATCGCTCTACCTTTGGCGCGGACGCCGAAAAATTCAACAGGATTGTGAAAGCCTGGTTGATTGGACGTCTTCACATTTGTGCGCAAAGGCTGCGGCCGCGCTTCAAAAGTCTGCTCAGCGGCCGCTGCGGCTGACGACGGTGCCGAGCAGCAGGTCGTGCAGCGTGCGCTTGCGGTCGGAAAACAGGCTCACCAGCAGGACCAGCGGCGAAAGGATGACATTGCCGGCCCAAAACAGCACCGAATGCACGACGGCGGTCAGCCCGTCGATGCGGCTGCCGTCGAGCCGGTCGAGCCGGATGCCCATCATCTTCATGCCGGTGGTGGCCTGGTCTTTACTGCCGAGCGTGTTCCAGATGTAGAGGATGGCGACGGCCGGCACGAGAATGGAAAACAGCATCCAGCCGAGGCCGAGCGTCAACAGCCCGAACAAGAACACCAGGATCGCGAATGGAATGGTGAGCAGCGCGACGATGAAATAGTCGATGACGAAAGCGAGAATGCGCCGCGTGCGCACGCCCTCATAAGAGCGGACATCTTCGAGCCTGCTGGTGATGATTTCGCCATCGAGAACGCGAGCGTTCATGTCATTTCCTCGTAATCGAACCCGAGTTAAGCACGGGGCCGCTTCTTGGTGAAATGGTGAATGTTCGCGGCGGAATCAAGATCGAGCCTTTCGCCGCCGTGTAGATGGCGACGGAGCGCCTGGGGCCGTCTGACTTGTTGAATTCATGGCGCGGATAGCGTTAGTTTGCTGCGGCGCAACAAAGCGCGCCGAGCCGAGGGGACGGGGCGACATGGACTACGACATGCTGGTCATCGGCAGCGGCCCATCCGGGCGCCGCGCTGCGGTGCAGTCGGCCAAGCTCGGCAAGTCGGTGCTGGTGGTCGACAGAGGCCGGCGTCTCGGCGGCGTTTCGGTGCATACCGGGACCATACCGTCGAAGACGTTGCGCGAGACGGTGCTCAACCTCTCCGGCTGGCGTGAGCGCGGCTTTTATGGACGCGGCTACCGCGTCAAGCAGGACATTTCGGTCGGCGATCTGGTCGAGCGCCTGCACAAGACGCTCGACCATGAGGTCGAGGTGCTGCAGCACCAGTTCATGCGCAACACGGTCAAGAGTGCGCGCGCCGCGGTAAAATTCCTCGGCCCCAACAAGGTCAGCCTGACCACCGACACCGGCGACTACAGCGAAGTTGGCTTCGCCCATGCGCTGATCGCGGTCGGCACCCGGCCGCACCGGCCGCACGACGTGCCGTTCGACAAAACACGGATTTTCGACAGCGATGAGATGCTGGAGCTCGACCGCCTGCCGCGCACGCTGACGGTGATCGGCGCCGGTGTTATCGGTGTCGAGTATGCGACGATCTTTTCGGCGCTCGACGTGCCGGTGACGCTGGTCGAGCCGCGCAATACGATGTTGGATTTCGTCGACCGCGAGATCGTCGACGACTTCATCCATCAGATGCGCGACCGCGGCATGACCATCCGCTTGGGCAGCGCCGTCAAGGAGATCGCCTCCAAACCCGATTATGCCGAGGTGATGCTGGCCGACGGCCGCACCATACGTTCCGAGATCGTGCTTTATGCTGCAGGGCGTACCGGCAATGTCGGCAGCCTGGGCTTGGAAACGGTCGGCATCGAGTCCGATTCCAGAGGCCGCATCAAGGTCGATCCGCAGACCTTCCAGACCAGCGCGTCCAACATCTATGCCGCCGGCGACGTCATCGGTTTTCCGAGCCTGGCATCGACCTCGATGGAGCAGGGCAGGGTGGCCGCCTGCCATGCCTTCGGCGTGCCCTTGCCGCCGCCGCCCGAAACCTTTCCCTACGGCATCTACGCCGTGCCGGAAATCTCCACGGTCGGGCAATCCGAGGAGCAGGTGCGTGAGAGTGGTGCCGCCTACGAGGTCGGCGTGGCGCGGTTCCGCGAGACATCGCGCGGCCACATCATGGGCGTCAACACCGGCTTCCTGAAGCTTCTGTTCTCGATCGAAACACGCCGTCTGCTCGGCGCCCATATTGTCGGCGAGGGCGCGACCGAACTCATCCACATTGGCCAGGCGGTCATCAATCTCGGCGGCACCGTCGACTTCTTCGTCAACAACACCTTCAACTATCCGACGCTGGCCGAAGCCTACAAGATCGCTGGGCTGGACGCCTGGAACCGCATGGGGCGGGCGTAGACCATGATCCCGAATCGAAGGACCGCGTGGGCATCGGTTTTGCTGCGCGGACCTTCGGGATGGGGGCAGGACACTCAGCAGTGGCGCATTGCAACCGACATGGTAGCCGTTGCGTTTCAGCCAAACGGATTGCCGAACAGGGCAAAGCAATGACTGGGGCAGCGCCAAGGGAAACCTTCGCCTGGATTTCCCGAAACACGGTGCTTCTGGCGCTGGCGAGCCTGTTTGCCGACATTTCGACCGAGATGCTTTATCCGATCCTTCCGATCTTCCTAACCCAGACTCTGCACGCAAGCGGGAGCGTCGTCGGTCTGGTCGACGGAATCGCCCAGGCGACGCAGAACATCGTCCAAGGTTTTTCGGGCTGGCTCTCGGACAGGCTTCAGAAGCGGAAACCGATAGCCCTCATTGGCTATTTTCTGGCCTCTATCGCCAAACCGCTGATCGGCGTGGCCACAGTGTGGCCGATGGTCCTGGGCGCGCGGTTTGTGGATCGGCTCGGTGCAGGTTTCCGGTCCGCTCCGCGCGACGCGCTCCTTGCTTCGTCCGTGGCCGACGAGCACCGAGGCAAAGCATTCGGCCTAGAAGGCATTGGCGACAATCTGGGAGCGTTTCTGGGGCCACTGCTCGCGGTGCTGCTTCTCATCGCGCTCAAAGTCGATATCCGCTGGATCTTCTATCTCGCGCTCATTCCCGGTCTCCTCGCCTTCCTCATGGTGGTGTTGGTGCACGAGCAGCCACTGGCCGTAGCCGCAAAGGCCAAGATCGACGTCAATCTGCGGCAGTTTCCCAAAGCCTATTGGACCTATCTCTTGGTGACAGCTCTCTTCGGCATCGGCAATTCGAGCAATGCATTTCTGATTCTGCAAACACAGGATATCGGTGCCTCTTTGGAGGCAACCATTCTTATCTACGCAGGCTTCAATCTCGTTGCGGCGCTGATTTCCTATCCGGCCGGCTTTCTATCGGACCGCTTCGGCCGCAAGGGCGTGTTACTGTCGTCCTTCGTTATCTTCCTGATCGCCTATCTCGGCTTCGTCTTGACCCGGAACATCTATCTGATCGGGCTGCTTTTTGCCTTCTACGGGTTCTATCAAGGCATCTTCCGCTCAGTCGGCAAGGCATTCGCCTCGGACTTCGTGCCGCAAGAGCTGCGTGCCAGCGGCATCGGCTGGTACAGCACCACGGTCGGCCTGCTGGAACTCGCGGCAAGCGTTGTCGCCGGACAGCTCTGGGATCGTGTAAGCCATGAGGCGGTGTTCATCTACGGCGCTGTCTTCGCCGTGGTCGGCAGTGCTGGTCTGCTTGCCCTGATTCCCTGGCGAACCGACGGTCATAGTGTGTCGGCGGCGTCGTAGTGCTGCCGGGGCGTTGCCGATGATGAGCAGCCTTTAATAAAACGTTCTACTCAAACCGAAAGGTCCCCGGTCATGACGCCCGTCAGTGTTCGCTATATTGTCGACGATGTCGCCGCTTCCATCGATTTCTACGTGAAGCATCTGGGCTTTGCCATTGAACGGGATGCGCGGCCGGCTTTCTGCTCGGTTACGCGCGGCGATCTGCGGCTTCTGCTGAGCGGGCCGGAGAGCTCGGGCGCACGGGCGATGCCGGATGGTCGCCGGCCGGTGCCAGGAGGGTGGAACCGCATCCTGCTGGTGGTGCCGGATCTGAAGCAAGAGGTTGCGCGCCTGAAGGGCGCCGGGCTCGCCTTCCGCAACGATATCATCAACGGCGTCGGCGGCTCGCAGACCCTGCTCGAAGACCCGTCCGGCAATGTGATCGAGCTATTCCAGCCCGCCGCACACTGACATTCGATGGTCGGGCCCGCGTCGTGCGTGCGCTCAATCCGCTCGTTCAGCGGTTGCCTGACCCCGCCAGCCACTGCTTGACGATCTCGGCGTCCGGATCGCCGATTTCATGGCCGGAGGCAATGGGGTGGGTTTCGACCTTGGCGCCATGCGAGCTCAGTAGAGCGGCCAACGCCGGCGCGAATGGCGCGTAGGTCAGGTCGGCGGCGCCGGCGACGATCAGAGCCCGCGCCTTCGACAGGTCGGCCGGCGGCACCTCGTCGAGCACCGGCATAGGACGCAGCAATGCAGCGCGCTCGATGAGGCCCGGATGCAGCAGCATGACGCTTGAAACCAAATTGGCGCCGTTCGAATAGCCGAGAAAGGTCGCGTGGCGGAGATCGAGGCTGTGGCGCTTCGCGACGCCGGCGACGAAGGCCGCAAACGCATCTGCCTCCGCGCGGATGCTTGCCTGCTCGAATCGCGTCGGGGTGATTCGCGTGAACCAACGGAACCCGTCCTCCTGAGGGATGCGGCCACGGACTGCAACCAGCGCCGCATGCGGCGCGATTTGCCGACCAAGCGGCAGCAAGGTCGTCTCGTCGACACCCGATCCATGCAACAGGAACAGCCAGTCACCGGGTAAATTGGCGGATCGATGGAGCCGGTAGAAAAAGCCTGAATTCTCCTGCAAAATACCGTCTTCGAGGCTTTGCTCGGCCATAGTCACATCCTTTTGATTCCGCGTTACTTTCGTTAATTTGCCGGCTTCAAAACGGAATATTTTCAAGCTCCGCGAAAGTTGATTGAACCGGGCGCATTTCAGTCCGTTTCTTTGCCGATATAATCCCCGCGGGGGGATCGAAGCAGTGTGCGCCGGGTGGTCGCCCGAGGGATCGCATGCCGGGCATGAACAACCAGCTTTAAGGCCTTTTATCGATGACCATGCCAGTTTCGCCGGAACGCGATACGCGTATTGATGTGTTCCGGGCTCTCGCCCTCCTGACCATATTCGTCGACCACGTGCCGGGCACCGTGTTCGAAACCCTGACCTACAAGAATTTCGGGTTTTCAGATGCGGCCGAGGCCTTCGTGCTGATCTCCGGCATGTCCGTCGCTCTCGCCTACGGCACTAAGTTCCAGCCGGGAAACCGGCTGATTGCAACGCTGAAAATGTGGCGCCGCGCCGGCGTGCTCTATGTCACCCACATCGTCACGACGATGGTGGTCATGGCCATCTTCTGCGCGGCGGCGGTGTTTGCGAAACGGCCGGACCTTCTGACGCTGATCAACATCGAGCCGCTCGTCAGGAACCCGCCACAAGTCCTGGTTGGCATCGTCACGCTCGGCCATCAGCTCGGTTACAACAACATACTGCCGGTCTATGCGGCGCTGCTGTTGATGGCGCCGGTCTTCCTGCTGTTCATCAGCTACAGGCCACTGGCCGCGCTTGCAGTATCCGCAGCCCTTTGGCTGGTTGCCGGAATCTACCAGATCGCGCCGCCGAACTACCCGGAGCCCGGCTTCTGGTTCCTCAATCCGCTGTCATGGCAATTGCTGTTCAATATCGGCATGGCCAGCGTGTTGCATGTGCGGCGCGGCGGCACCATCCCTGTCAATCGCTGGCTGGTCGGCGCGGCCGCCGCCTATGTGCTGACGGCGCTCGTCTGGGTGCACAGCCCGCTGTGGGGGCATGTGTCGTGGCTCGACCTGCCGGTGGTGCTGACCGGTTTCGACAAGACGTTCCTGTCGTTGCCGCGGCTGCTGCACATCCTGGCGATAAGCTATCTGGTCGTCGCCTTGCCCTTCGTCTCGACCCTGTTCCGCACCGGCCGCGACAATCCGCTCGCCATATTGGGCAAACGCTCGCTGCCGGTTTTCATTGCCGGCACGGTGATTGCCATGGCGGCGCAGGTGATGAAGCTGGTCAACCCGGGCGGCTTTGCCTATGACAGTCTGCTGCTCGCCGCCGGCATCGCCATGCAGTTCGCGCTCGCCTTCTATCTGGAATGGCTGTCCGCCATCGGCTGGTCCGGCAAGGGCAAGCCGGTCCGCAACGAGGCGCCGCCTGTCCGTCCATCCTTTGGCATCGGTCCCATGGCGGCCAATAGATAAGATTTGGAGCCGATCTGCCCAGTCAGCCTGTACCTGGCGGCGGTCCGGAAGATGCCCTGACGACAAGTTCGACATCGAGCGTTTCTCGCCGCACCGTGCCGTCGAAGTCGAGGATTCTTCGCGCTGCCCGGCGGCCGATCTCGGCGATCGGCTGGGCGATGGTGGTGAGCGGAGGCTCGCAAATTGCGGCTTCAGGCACGCCGTCGAAGCCGACGACGGAAACATCGCGGGGAACCGCGATGCCCCGTGCGTTGAGCCATTCCAATGCGACCATCGCGATCCGGTCCGACATCGCCAGGATGGCGGTCGGCGGTTCCGCCGAGGCGAAGATGGTTTCGAGACCAGCCCTTGTGCTCGCCCTGTCGTTTTCGGTCTCGTAGACCGGCACTTTGGCGGTGTCGACACCAAACCGGGAAAGCTCTTCGAAATAGCCGAGGAGGCGGTCACGGGTCCCGGTATAGGACGCCGTCCGGACCTGCTCGGGCGAGACAAGACCAGTGCTGTCGTCGGCGAAGGCCAGCGACAACACGGCGAAGCGGCGATGTCCAAGTTCCGCCAGATGACGCGCCGCGAGCCGGCCGCCGGCAGCATTGTCGATACTGATAGCCGAGACCGTGTCGTCCTGCGAGCCGAGCTCGAGCGCGACGAAGGGGAGCTTGCGTTCGCGCGTCAGCTCGACGAGGCGCGGACCGCCCTCGATGCAGAACAGGATGAAGCCGTCGACCAGGGCGCTCTGGATATTCCAGGCAAGTTTTTCCTCGTTGCCGGCCGACACGAGGGCTATTCCCGCGCCGGTGGCGTCGCATGCCTCCGAGATGCCGGCCATCATCACGCGCGCAAAGGGGTCGTCGAAGAAATAGGACAGCGGCTCGGTTGTGGCGACGCCGATCGCATTGACCTTGCCGGCGCGCAGCAGGCGGCCCTTTGGATCGGGGCCGGCGTAGCCCAGCGCGTCGGCCGCCGCCTTGACCCGCTCGCGGACTTCCTCGCGGACGATTTCGGGACGGCTGAAGACATTGGAGGCAGTGCCGTGTGATACGCCCGCGGCTTTGGCGATGTCCGCCAGCCGGATGGGCCTCCTGCCTTCGGTGAGTGATGCCATTTGTTTGTCTCCGGGACTCTGGTCCAACAGTATCGCCGAATACCTAACACCTTCGTTGGATCGATTCAAATTTTTGCTTGACACTTGTGGTGCGATGCGTATTCTTTGAATCGATCCAAGAGCGTTTTTCGTCCCCAGATTGGATCGATACAAGAGGAGAGCGCCATGCACCCCGTCAATTATCTGTTCGAGGACATTTACCGGAACGACTGGAGCATCCGTTCGAGCGCGGAGGCCCGGAAGCGGCGAGACAGGACCGGTCCGTGGATTCGCGACCTGGGTTTCCTCGTAGGACGCAAGCGGAGCTGATCGGTGGCCTATTTTTATGCCCGCTGATTGGATCGATTCAAAAAACTAGAGGAGATTAAACCATGCACCCGATCAAGCATCTGTTCGAAGACATCTATCGCAATTATTGGGGCATCTCGCCGGCCACCGAACGGCCGGAGCGGCGGCGTGTAGTCAAGACGACCAACAGCGATGGCCAAGTCCGGCCCGAACGTCCGCGAGACTGAGCTGGCAAGACAGAGCTCGTGGATCGAGGGCGGCTGGCGAAGGAGCAGCGGCCGCCACTGGTTGCCGCATCAATGGCGGCGCGGGCGCACCAGCGCCGAGGCGGCCATCATCAGCCAGCCGCCGATGAGCAACGTGCCGCCGATCGGCGCCGACATCGGGAACAGCCGCGAGCCAAGGAAGTCGCGGGCCAAAAGATCTCCCGAGAATAGCAGAAGCCCAACGAGAAGGATGAGGCTTCCGGTTCGCAGGATGCTATTGCCACCGAGCAGCCCGACGGTAAGGAAGACCGGCGCATGCAAGAGCAGGAAGGATGCGGCCGTACCGACGAAAGCGCCGCCGAGATGTGCCGCCGCCGCCGAAAGCGCCACGCCGGTTGCGCCGCATAGGCCGCCGGCAAGAACCAGAATGCGGCCGCCTGCCGCGTGTTCATCCGTGCTCATTTCCACGCCTCCGTGATTCCTGGCGACCGCCTGAGATAGTGCCGCGAACCGTGTCAGGATTTGCCGGCTTCCGCCAGCATGTCGCGTTCGCGGCGCGACTGGACCAGCCAGTTATAGGCCGCTCCGCCCGCCATCAGAATGGATGTGCCGAGAAACACCGAGCGCATACCGAAATGGCCGCCGGCGAAGCCGCCGAGCAACGGTCCGGCGACCTGCCCGACATATTGCGCCGAGATCGACAAGCCCAGCACGTTGCCGCCGACCCCGTCGGGCACATTGTGGCGGATGACGCTGGTGATGCAGGGCAAAAGACCGCCAAGCGCCAGGCCCATCAGGAAACGCAGGCCGACGAGTTGCCAGCCCTGGGTAACGAAGGCCTGCGGGATCAGCAGCAGCGCCGAGACGGCGAGTGCGGCTACGATGACGTTCCAGTGGCCGATACGGTCGGCGAGCTTGCCGAGCCGCGACGCCGACAGAATGGCGCCGAGCGCTGCCGCGGACATGACGATGCCGGAGACCAGCGTGACCTGGCTCTGATCTTCGATGAGCTGCTGGACATAGACGGTGATGATCGGCTCGATCGACATGGTGGCGAAACTCAACAGCATGCCGGTCGCCAGCATGGCGACGACGGGGCGCTTGTCGGGAATCTGCGACCAGCCGTCTTTCACTTTTTCTTCTGACGCGGCCTTGGCGGCAACCGGGCGAGGGGCCTCCTTGATCAGCAAGGTGGTTGCCAGAAAAGCCAGGAAAATGACGCCGCCGGCGAGCAGGAATGTGGCGCGGATGCCAATCAGCGGCGGCAGCGCGCCGCCAAGCAGCGGACCGACCAGGGCACCGGCCGTGATTCCGGCCGACAGCACGCCCAGCGCCCAGCCGGAGCGATCCTTCGGCGTCTGCATGGCAACCAGGATGGTCGAGCCCGAAGAATAGCCGCCGGCAAAGCCGATCAGCAGGCGCAAGAGCACCAATTGCCAGACGGTCTGCACCATGCCGGTCAGCGACATACACAGCGCCATGCCGAAACTGGCTCGCACCAGCATCAGTTTGCGGCCGTAGCGGTCGCCTAGCCGCCCCCACAGGGGCGCGACCAGCGCGGCAGCAAGGAAGGTGGCGCCGTAGGCGATGCCCGACCACTGCACGATCGCCGCATGGCCCTCGGCGCCCAGCTGCTCGATGTAAAGCGGCAGGAAGGGCAACAGCAGCGTCATCGCTACAAGCGTGCTGAACGAGCCGGCAAAACACACGGCGAGATTGCGGCGCCAGTGGACGTTGTGCGTGCCTTGCATGGCGAGGGCGGCGTCTTGCGGCATGTCATGTCCTGTCCGGCCAGCTTGCATGAAACTTGCTACGGATACCAATTTGGGATACCAAGCTGGTATCTGTCATGAACGCAAGCCCCGTCGCTGTCAATGCGGGCCTCTCAAACATGATCGACAAAGGCCGGCGTGATCGGCCAACGCCGGCCAGTGATCCGATTGCCGGAACAAATGACCTGAACGGAACGCCAATGTCGCAGATGCAGAACGTCGAAAAGCAGCTTCGCGAGATGATCCTCGGGCTCGAGATCGGTCCCGGCGAGCGGCTGACGGAGCGCTGGGTCGAAAGCCGCTTCGGCGCATCGCGCACGCCGGTCAGGGCGGCATTGCTGCGGCTCGAGACTGAAGGCCTGATCTGCCGCGACGGCCGCGGCTGGACGGTCTCGCCAATCAATCTTGCCGAGCTGGAGCAGATCGCCGTCTATCGCGAGGCGGTCGAGGTCGCGGCACTTAGACTAACTTGCACCTTGCAGGACAGAAGTGCCGTCGAAATCATCGAGGCGATGCTCGATTCTTGCGACGACAAGACGCCGCGCGAGGAATGGCATCGCGTCGGCAGGGATTTTCATATCGAGTTGGCGCGTCTATCCGGCAACGAGTTCCTGTTCAGAGCGGTTCGCGACGTGATGACACGCCTGTCGCGCGCCCGCTGGCTCGAGGTTCGCGACGAGGCAGCGCTCGGCCGTGCCTGGGCCGAACACCATGCCATTCTGTCGGCGGTGCGGGCCGGCGATGCCGATAGCGCCGCCCGCCTGCTTTCGGCCCATATCATCGGCAGCCGCGACCGGCTGGTGACGTCGCTGCGCAACGACCGGCGCGGCCTGCGCGCCCGGGGATTTGCCGTCGTCGCTTGAGTGAGGGTCGGCTGCCATTGATCACGAAAAGCACAGATGAGCGAAGAATGCTACTTTCGGTCTCGCTTCGCAAATGCCGATGGCGTAAGAGCGGCGATGGAAAACAACCGATTTGACACACCCGTGACCGTCAAGGGCGCGGCGGGAAGCAATCTGCTCTTGCGTACGGCCCGCGAGGCTTCCGACTACCTCCTCAACAATTGGCCCGGCAAGCGCAGCCCCAAGCACCGCGAAGCGTTGCAAGCCTGTCATGATGCGCTGGCCGGCGACAAGCCGGCCATGACCGCAAGACGGGCCTTCATTGCCGCCGCTCGTGAAGTGAACGTCTTCGTTAGCGACAAGGCGCCCGCCTGAGGCATAGTGGGGTTTGACCGAGGCCCGGACCGCCTGACAGGCCGGGCGTCATCACTCGGTCGTTTCGGTTTTGGGTTGGGACTCGCTCTCGCCCTCGGGCTTCGATCGCTCCTTGGCTGCGACCTTGGCAGCCTGCTTTTCCGCCTTCTTGGCAGCCTTCTGCCGGTCGCGTTCCTTGCGTTCCTGACCGTAGTTCGGTGCTCGTGCCATATCGTTTCCTTTCATTGTGCTTGGCCTCTGCCTAGGAGCATTGGACCGCAAACACAACACCGCAAGGCACGATCGGGCTCCATATCTCGGCGCAGTCCGGAGAGCCCGGCTTTTCAGGCGCCGTCGCGGTCGAGGACGAGATCGGCCGGACCGAACCGGTCCTTTGCGGTGAACTGCTGGTGCCAGTAGGGATAGAGCACGGGCGGCCTGCTGACCGCATCGAGGCGTGTGCGCTCCTCATCGCCAAGCACCAGGCTTGCAGCGGCGATATTGTCTTTGAAATGCGCTTCGGTTCGTCCGCCGATCACCAGCGAACTGACAGCGGGCCGGCCGAGCAGCCAGGCAAGCGCCACTTGCGCTGCCGACACACCGTGGTTCTTGCCGATATCGATCAGCACGTCGACGATCCGCCACAGCCGGTCCTCGTCGCGGATCGGCGGTTCCGACCAGCCGCTGAGCTGGCGGGCGGTCGGCTGGTCACGGTGGTATTTGCCGGACAGCAACCCGCCGGCAAGCGGGCTCCAGACCAGCACGCCGAGCCCCTGGTCGACCGAGATCGGCAACAATTCATACTCGGCCTCGCGGGCTTCCAGCGTGTAGTGGATCTGCTGGGTGACGAAGCGCGGCTGGTGATGACGGTCGCTGATCCCCAGCCCCTTCATAACTTGCCAGCCGGAATAATTGGAGCAGCCGACATAACGGACCTTGCCCTGCGCGACCAGCGTGTCGAGCGCGGCGATGGTTTCCTCAAGCGGTGTCAGGCCATCCCACTCGTGCAGGAAATAGATGTCGATGACATCGGTCCTGAGGCGCTTCAGGCTTCTCTCGCATTCGCGGATCAGATGGTAGCGCGACAAGCCTTCATCGTTGGGGCCCTTGCCGATCCGCATGCGCGCCTTGGAGGCGATCAGCACGTCGCCCTTGCGCTTGCCGCCGAGCGCTTCGCCGATGATCTCTTCCGACACGCCGTTCGAATAGACGTTGGCGGTGTCGATGACATTGACGCCGGCATCGATGCAAAGGTCGATCATCCGGCGCGCCTCGTCGAGGTCGGTCTTGCCGACCGCCGAAAACGCGCCGCCGCCGCCGAACGTCATGGTGCCCATGGTCAGCGTCGAAACCTTCAGCCCGGAACGGCCGAGAGTGCGGTATTCCATGTCGTATCCTCACAATTTATCGGGAAAGGGCGTTGCAGACGACAGCCCTCAATGAACCGGCTATTTGTAGGATAATTCGTTCCGCTTGTCGCCCGTTCCGCAGGGCAAGCTCGATCACATCTTGCGGATTGAAACGCACAGCCAGCGCAGCAGTGGCTGCAATAAAACCGTCATTGCCGGCCTATACTAACATCGGTCCAGCGCTTCGATCTCCGGCCGCCGGGCCGGGCGGCAGAGCGCCTGACAGCGGCCGGCAAGGCCTGTAAGCGGAGCAGCGCAAATGACCGAGATAAACAGAATTCCCCGGCCAGGGACTGGCTGGAAGCGGAACTCGCCGACACGCTCGATGAAGACTATGAGCTGGAAATCTCGGAGCCGGCGCTGTCGATGGAGATCGCCAAGATCTACAAGAATGCGCATCCGCCATCGATCGACCGCCTGCAGTATTTTCGCAATCTCATCACGCTGCAATCCGAATTGATCAAGCTACAATCCTGGGTCGCCTATCACAAGAAGAAGCTCGTCGTGGTTTTCGAGGGCCGCGACTCGGCGGGCAAGGGTGGTGTTATCAAGCGCATCACCCAGAGGCTTAATCCGCGCATCTGCCGCGTCGCAGCCCTTCCGGCGCCGACCGAGCGCGAGAAGTCGCAATGGTATTTCCAGCGCTACGTTCCGCATCTGCCGGCCGGCGGCGAGATCGTGCTGTTCGACCGCTCCTGGTACAACCGCTCGGGCGTCGAGCGGGTGATGGACTTTGCCCAGCCGGATCAGGTCGAGGAGTTCTTCCGCGACGTTCCGGATTTCGAACGCATGCTGGTCCGCTCAGGCATTACGCTTGTCAAATACTGGTTTTCGATCACTGACGAGGAGCAGCAGATGCGCTTTTTGATGCGCATCCATGACCCGATGAAGCAATGGAAACTGTCGCCGATGGACCTCCAGTCGCGCGTGCGCTGGGAGCAGTACACCAAGGCCAAGGAAGAAACGTTCGCCCGCACCAATATTCCGGAAGCCCCGTGGTTCATCGTCGAGGGCAACGACAAGAAGCGGGCACGGCTGAACTGCATCGACCATCTGCTCAAGCAGATGCCCTATGAGGAGGTGCCGCACGAAGAGATCACACTGCCGGAGCGCGTCTTCAATCCCGAATACGAGCGCCAGGTACTGCCGCGCGAGCTGTATGTGCCGGAGAAATACTGAGTAAACGAGCGAGGAAGGCGCTGCCTCAGTGGCGGCCCCCTGCAACAAGCTAGGTGCGCTCGATGATGACATGCGTGGCCTTCGGCGTCGCGACCTGCTCGCTGCAGCGATAGCCGAGCTTGGGCATGTCGATGCCGGCAAAAAGGCTCTCGCCGGCTCCTAGCAGGACCGGTGAGATCGCCAGATGCATTTCGTCGATGAGCTTTTCCTTGAGATATTGCCGGATCGTGGAAACGCCGCCGCCCAGCCGTACATCCTTACCGTCAGCCACTGCCTTCGCCTTCTCCAGCGCTGAGTGGATGCCGCCGGTCACGAAATAGAAGGTCGTGCCGCCCTCCATGACAATGGGATCACGCGCATGGTGCGTGAGCACGAAGACCGGCACGTGGTAGGGTGGGTTGTCACCCCACCAGCCTTTCCAGCTGTCATCCGGCCATTCGCCGCGGATCGGCCCGAACATGTTGCGGCCGAGGATCCACGCGCCGATATTTTCGAAGCTGCGCGCAGCGAACGCCTCGTCAGTGTCCGTGGTCCCGCCATCCTTGCCGAGGACCATCTTGCGGAAGGTGCGGGTGCCGAACATCCATTCGTGCAGGGCTTCCCCGCCAACACCCAGCGGGTTCTTCAGGTCTTGGTCGGGACCGGCGCCGAAGCCGTCGATCGACAAGGTGAAAGCGCTGACGCGAAGTTTGGACATGAGAGCCTCCTCGATAACCAATTGTGAGATGCAAGCAGTTATTGGGGTAGCTTAACTGATTGCATTTTGCAAGCGGTATTTTGAATCGCCGGCGGGGCAATCGCTTCCAAATCATGTTGGAATAACCAATCTCAATGTCGGCGCCGCCCGTCATCCGCCTGCCGGCAGCTTCTCCCTGTATAGTGACGGGGAGAAGGGGCTGGCCGCAACGTCGATGTTTTTGCAACGCTGGAGATTGGTGAAATCTTTTACGAACGCGTCTTTCTCCCTGCCACTTTACGGGGAGAAATGCCCGGCAGGGCAACGAGGGGCAGCGTAAACTTGAAGCGATGTCCTGCGGCGTTCCATGTCGCGCTTTGGACGAACGAACACTGCTCGATGTAGACGCTACAAAGGCGCATCACCCCTTGAGCATCGCCGCCACTTCGGGCGCAAAGTAGGTGAGAATCCCGTCGCAGCCGGCGCGCTTGAAGGCGAGCAGCGATTCCAGCATCGCCTTTTCGCCGTCGATCCAGCCATTGGCGGCGGCGGCCTTGATCATCGAATATTCGCCCGAGACCTGATAGGCGAAGGTCGGCATCTGCAACTCGTCCTTCAGCCGGCGGATGATGTCGAGATAGGGCAGGCCGGGCTTGACCATCAGCATGTCGGCGCCCTCGGCTAGATCCTGCTCGGCCTCGCGCACCGCTTCGTCGGAATTGGCGTGATCGATATAATAGGTCTTCTTGTCGCCCTTGAGCAGGCCGGCGGTGCCGACCGCCTCACGATAGGGGCCGTAAAAAGCGGATGCGAACTTGGTCGCATAGGACATGATCGCAACATCCTGAAACCCATTGGCGTCGAGCGCATCGCGGATGGCACCGATACGGCCGTCCATCATGTCCGAGGGGGCAATGATGTCGGCCCCCGCCGCCGCCTGGATGACGGCCGCCGCCGTCACTTGCTCCACCGTTTCATCATTGACGATAATGCCTTCGCGCAAGATGCCGTCATGGCCATGCGAGGTGAACGGGTCAAGCGCGGCGTCGGTGATGATGCCGATCTCCGGCACTGCGTGCTTGATGGCGCGGGTGGCACGGTTGATGACGTTTTCCGGATCGAGGATGTGCGAACCGGTCTGATCGCGCAGGCCGAGCTCGACATTGGGGAAAGTGGCGATCGCCGGAATGCCAAGTTTGGCCGCGCGCTCAGCCTCCTTGACGGCGAGGTCGAGCGACAGGCGGAACACGCCGGGCATGGCGGCGATCGGTTCGCGCACTTGTCTGCCGTCGACGACAAAGATCGGCCAGATCAGATCGTCGACCGAGAGCCGGTTCTCCTGGACAAGGCGGCGCGACCAATCGGCCTTGCGCATGCGCCGCAGCCGCCGGCTGCCGGTGATCTCGTCGACGCTGCGCGCGCCGGCAGGCTTTGCAGGGGTGAATTTGTTCATCGCAAAAACTCCGGATCAGGCGGCTTTTACCACGAGCCTCCGCTGCTGACCAATGCGACACGATTGTGCCAGCGGTCCTGTCGGGCGCTATTCTGGTTGGCCATTGCCCGACAGGATCTGCGCAGCACCCCGCATGGCGACGCGGAATGCCTCGTCGAAGCTGACGCCGCGCACTTGCCAATTGTAGCTCTTGCCATTCAAGGCAAGCCGCCAGTCGGCTATCCAGCCCAGTTCCTTGTCGCTCCAGACGATACTGCCGGCGAGCGCCTGGTCGGCTCCGGCCTTCCTGGCAAGCTGGTCCAGCGTCGTGATATCGGCATGGCGCAGGGCCTGGTCGTTAAGCTTCGAGGCCGATAGCAGCGACGCTTCGGGAAACACAATCCGCATGACCAGCGGACCGGTGGCGTTGACGAACGATTCGCGCATCGCCGCCCCGCGCTCATCGTCGGCGGTCAGCGCGAACTGCCTTGTGCCTTGCTCCGCCGCCAGGAAAATTGCCAGGTGTGGCCGCTCGCCAAGCCATGGTTTGCTGCGAGCGCGGCAAGCACCGGATCGATAACGTCAGGCCTGTACAGACAAGTGAGATCGTGCGGCCGGTCATGGGTGCCCTGTTCGTCATGGACCGGAATGCCTTCGAGACGGTCGCGATAGCGGAATTCGGCAACGAAGCTGCCGGCCTTGTCGCGCAGCGCCGCCATCTCAGTTCTCTTCGGCAGCCGCTGATCGCCGGACACACGAACCAGCACCGCATCGAGGCAGGCCTTGAAACCGATCTGCCTGTTGACCTCGCCCTGGCCGGTGACGATGGTCTGCGATTGATAGAGCTCGTCGACGGTTTCGGCCGATACGGGAGGAGTGTTCGCAGCGATCAGGCCGACCACCACAACAGCAAGGCGCGGCAACCAAGGCATGGTTCAACCTTCCAGTTCAAAACGCCAGCATTAGCACTGGGTGACGCCGACGACCAAGCAGCGGATTGGCCGCCGCCATTGACGCGGCCATGCGCCACGCTTTAGCACTTCACTCCCGGCGGGACGCGGGAGGGATTCTCTGGCGATGGATTTTGGCGGAGGCGACGAGATTCGCTTCGAAAGATTGGGCAGGGCCGGCGTCGTCACGCTGACGCGGCCGCAGGCGCTCAATGCCGTAACCCACCGCATGGTCAAGGCGCTGGACAAGGCGCTGCGCAGTTGGGAGCGCGACGACGGCGTCGACGTTGTCGTCGTCAAGGCCGAGGGCAGGGCATTTTCGGCGGGCGGCGACATCCTCCACATCTACGAAGCCGGCCGCGCAGGAAGGCCTCCGGTCGATTTCTTCGCCGATGAATACCGGCTGAATGCCCGCATCGCCCGCTTCAAGAAACCCTATGTCGCGGTGATCGACGGCATCGTCATGGGCGGCGGCGTAGGTATCTCCTTCCATGGCTCGCAGCGAGTGCTGACCGAGAACGCCCAGTTTGCCATGCCCGAGGTCGGCATCGGCTTTTTCCCGGATGTCGGCGCCAGCCATCTGTTGCCGGATCTCGGCGGCAGCTTCGGCATGTATCTGGCGCTGACCGGCAACCGCATCCGCTATGGCGATGCTTTGTGGTCGGGCCTGGCCACCCATACGATCAAGGCGGAGGACCAGGCCGGCCTCCTCGACCGTCTGGCGGAAAGCGGCGACCCGGAATCGGTGCTGCGCGGCTGCTTCGTCCCGGCCAGGCGCGAGACCGACAGGCCGACGCTGGAAGCCATCGCCCGGCATTTCGCGCAGCCGTCGCTGGCCGATATCGTCGCCAGCCTGGAGCGGGCAGCCGCTGCCGACGAGTTCGCGGCAAAGACGCTGGCCACCATCCGCACACGTTCACCGACCAGCCTGCATGTTGCATGGCGCCAGATCAGCGCCGGGCAGACGTTGTCGATGGACGAGTGCATGAAAATGGAGTTCCGTATCCTCAACCGCATGCTTGCCGGGCACGACTTCTATGAAGGTATCCGCGCCGCCATCATCGACAAGGGCTCGACGCCGCAATGGCGGCCGGCAGGTATCGATAAGGTCCGCGCCGTCGATGTCGACGCCTATTTCGCACCGCTCGGCGAGCGGGAATTGAAGCTGTGAGCGACGTGGCCTCGAGACGCGTAGTGCTGCAGCCCTCGACGATCGAGGTCATCTTCGCCTGGTTCCAGCGCGTCATCGCCGGCTACTGTCTGCTGTTCGGCATCTTGTACTGGATCCGGCTGATCGGCTTTTACCCCGGCCCGTTGTGGCGCTTCGACCTGATGCCGGTGCACTGGCAGGTGGCGGCGGTGGTGCTGGCCGTGTTTTTTCCATTCGCTGCCGCCGGCCTCTGGATGCTGGCGTCCTGGGGGCCGGTGATCTGGTTCATCTGCGCGGTGACCGAGAGCGTCATGTATGCCGGCTTCCCTGAGCTGTTCGGCCACCGGCCGCTGATCGTCGCCTCGCACCTTGCGGTGGCGCTGCTCTACATAGTGTTCCGCGTGGTGATCTGGATCCAGAAGCGGCAAGCCCGGCGATAGCAATTCCGGCCAGGATCGTTGGCTAAATCTTTAGGTTAATTATCCTTGCTCGGGTGACCGTCCGTTAAGCCTCTTTCGAAACCCCTTACCGGTAAGCTCTTGTTAGCCTTGGCGTTTAAGTCGAATTTTATGAGTATTCGATAGTGTCGCGATCAAGGTGAAGAACAAAAAATCACCGGGCGACAAACGAGAGGCAAAGACAATGATCAATTCGCGTCCGGCGGCGAAGACCGCCAACGTATCCGATGACCGCCGCGAGGCGATCCGTTCGCTGTACATGGAATCGCTGCAGCTGGTCGAGCGGCTGCATCGCCGTCTGCTTGATGTGATCAAGGACGAATTCGACCGCAACGGTCGCTCCGACATCAACGCCATCCAGGCGCTGCTCCTGTTCAACATCGGCAATTCGGAGCTGACCGCCGGCGAACTGCGCTCGCGCGGCTATTATCTCGGCTCGAATGTCTCCTACAATCTGAAGAAGCTGGTCGATCTCGGCTTCATCAACCACCAGCGCTCGCGCATCGACCGCCGTTCGGTGCGGGTTTCGCTGACGCCGAAGGGCAATGAGGTGGCGGAAGTCGTCGCCGGCCTCTACGAGCGCCATGTCGGTTCGATCGAGCAGGTTGGCGGCATCAACACGGAGGAGTTCAAGCAGATGAACCGCGCCCTGCAGCGCCTGGATCGGTTCTGGAACGATACCATCGCCTACCGCATGTAATCGCATCTAGATCTGAAGCTGGACTACGGAAGTGCTGCCGCGGAGTGGACCAAAGGCCGGTGCCGAAAAGCACCGGTCTTGCCGTTTCGTCAGGCCGGCCGATCCAAATTCGAGCAACAGCCACGTTGCCGCCATATTCCAATGGAACCGAAGATGCGGGTGATGCTGGGGCCAAAGCCGTGCATTTGTCCTGTGCTCAAGTCACTTCCCATGTGGTTTTACACCGAAGTGATGCGGGCCATGGTTGGCTAATTGTTAAGAAGCCAACTCTAGAGTGCGGGCGAGACCGCCCGGTGGGTTGAATTGTAGCAAGAATGTCTGGAACGTCCATGAGAACCAGCCGCCGTTTCTTCCTTTCAGGAGCCTCCGCGCTCGCAGCCGCAATGGTCGCCGGCCGCGCCAGTGCGCAGGATGTGATCGGGGATATCCTGAAATCCTCGGCGCGCGGCAATTGGGACGACCAATTCGATGCGCGTGCCAGCGAAGGCGGCAAGGTTGCCTCGACGCTGCCGATCTTCAGCCTGCAGACGGTGTCCTTCACCGAGCAGGCGATCATGCAGTATCAGAATATCGTCGCGCAAGGCGGCTGGGAGCAGGTTCCAGACACCAAGAAGCTGCAGCTTGGCGTCGAGGATCCCGATGTGGTGCCGCTGCGCAGGCGCTTGATGATATCGGGCGATCTGGCGCAGAGCGCCGGGCTCTCGGAAGCGTTCGATTCTTACGTCGACTCGGCGCTCAAGCGCTTCCAGTTGCGTCACGGCTTGCCGGCCGACGGAACCACGGGCAAATATACTTTCGCGGCAATGAACGTGTCGGCGCCGGTTCGGCTCGGTCAGCTCCAGACCAATCTGCAACGGCTGCGTGAGCGGGCCGGCACGCTTGGCAACCGCTATGTGCTGGTCGACATCCCGGCGGCGCAGATCGAGGCTGTCGAGAACGACCGCGTTGTGCTGCGCCACACCGCAATCGTCGGCAAGATCGATCGCCAGACGCCGATCGTCGATTCCAAGATCAACGAAATCATCGTCAATCCGTACTGGAACGCGCCGGTCTCGATCGTGCGCAAGGACATCATTCCGCTGATGCGGAAGGACCCCAACTATCTCAAGGATAGCCATATCCGCCTGTTTGCGCCGGACGGCAGCGAGGTCGACCCGATGACGGTCGACTGGTCGACCGACGATGCCGCCAAATACCGCTTCCGCCAGGATCCCGGTTCCGGCAACGCGATGGCCTCGGTCAAGATCAATTTCCCCAGCCCGGACGGCGTCTACATGCACGACACGCCGCAGCAGAGCCTGTTCGGCAAGCTGATGCGCTTCGATTCCTCTGGCTGCGTGCGGGTTCAGAACGTGCGCGACCTCGTCACCTGGATTCTGCGCGACACACCGGGCTGGGATCGCCAGCATTTCGAGGCGGCGATCAAGACCGGGGAGAACACGCCGGTGCAGGTCACCAATCCGGTGCCGGTTTATTTTCTCTACGTCTCGGCTTGGTCGACAGGGCCGGGCGTGGTCCAGTTCCGTGACGACATTTACGGCCTCGACGGAGCCAACGAGCTGCAGATCACATCCGCGCTCTAAGCAGCTGAGCTCATTTGCAAAAGGCCGCCGGAAGGGCGGCCTTTTTCGTTGCCGAGTCTTTCGCGGCAAGCTTTGCTGGACTGATCGCCGGCAAAAGAACGCGCGGCGCCGTATTCGGAAATCGCATCATGCATGTCGCAATGTTCATTCTGGTCGTGCTCATCTTCGTCGCCGTTTCGGGCGCGCTGGTCCGGCCGGTGCGGGTGCCGCTGCCGGTACTGCAGATCGCCATCGGCGCGGCACTGGCTTGGCCGGTGCGCGGAATGCATGTCGAGATCGATCCCGAGCTGTTTCTGCTGGTGTTCATCCCACCGCTGCTGTTCAGCGACGCCTATGGTGCGCCCAAGCGCGAACTGATCGCGCTGCGCGGGCCGATCCTCGACCTCGCCATCGGGCTGGTCTTCTTCACCATTGTCGGCTTCGGCTACGCTTTGCACTGGCTGGTGCCGAGCATCCCGCTCGTCGTCGCTTTCGCACTTGCTGCGGTGCTGTCCCCGACGGATGCGGTGGCCGTCTCCTCGATCGTCGACAAGAGCCTGGTCCCGGCCCGGCTGATGCACATCCTGGAGGGCGAGGCGCTGCTCAACGATGCGTCGGGCCTCGTGATGTTCCGCTTTGCGGTGGCAGCTGCCTTGACCGGCAGCTTCTCCTTCGTCGCGGCGTCCGTGACTTTCCTCTATGCCGTCGTTGCCGGCATCCTGGCCGGCATGGCTGCCTTGTTCGTCGCCGCCAAGGTGCTGCAATTGCTGAACCGTATCGGCGGCGTGCCGGCCGAGGCGCAGGTGCTGGTCATGGTCCTGCTGCCGTTCATCGCCTATCTCGGCGCCGAGAATGTCGGCGCCTCGGGCATTCTGGCGGCGGTCACGGCCGGAGTGCTCACCGGCGGCTCCGGGATTTTCCGCTTTCTCGGCGTCTCGGCGCGCATACAGACCGTATCGCTGTGGACGACGCTATCCTTCGTCTTCAACGGCGCGCTGTTCATCCTGCTCGGGTTGCAGCTTCCCGAAATCATCGGCAACGTGCCGCCTGAGCTCGGCAGCCGCTATCCGGTCATCCAGCCAATCGCCACGGTGGTCGCGCTGACACTATGCCTGATCGGGCTGCGCTTCCTGTGGATCTGGGTCGGCGACATCGCGACGCGCGTCTCGGCGCGATTACGCGAGCAGAAGGCCGAGCCGTTCGGGCTGCGCGTCCGGATCGCCGGCTCTGTTGCCGGCGTGCGCGGCGCCATCACGCTGGCCGGCATCCTGTCGCTGCCGCTCGCCATGCCGAATGGTTCGCCCTTTCCGGCGCGCGACGTGGTGATCTTCCTCGCCGCAGGCGTCATCATCTGCTCATTGCTCATTGCCAGCCTTGCCTTGCCCAAGGTGGCACGGGGGCTGGTCGAGCCGGGCGAGGATCCTGGCGCTGCCGAGGAGCGTCTTGCGCGCGTGGGCGCGGCCAAGGCCGCCATCGCCCGCATCGAGAGCATGGCCGGCGCGACCGACGGCGATGAAGGGGAAATACCCGGCGCCCGGCTTGCCGCCGCCGACAGCATCGTCGCCGGCTACCGTCGCCGCATCGCTGCCTCCGACGAGGCCGACGAGGCGCGCGCCGAGGCCCGCGAGGCCGGACGGCTGGAGCTCGAATTGAGGCTGGCGGGCATTGAGGCCGAACGCGCAGCGGTTCGCGCAATGTTTCGCAGCGGCCAGATTAACGACCATACGATGCAGGCGCTGTTCACCGAGATCACGCTCACCGAGGCCCTGCTGAAGGGCCGGCAGGCAAGGAAATAGAGGCTGCCAGTCTCTCTGGCGCAATCCGGCCAGCAAATTTCGCGCTGCAAACGTGGCGGGCCGAAAGCAACTGTGTTAATGGCGCGACAGACCCCGAACCTTGAGGATTTCAACCCATGGCAACAGCAGCGGCAGTGTCGAACAAATTCGAATCCTTTTTCGAAACCACGCTTGCCGATGCCGACCCCGAGATTTTCGGCGCAATCCGCAACGAACTCGGCCGCCAGCGCCACGAGATCGAGCTGATTGCCTCGGAAAATATCGTCTCGCGTGCCGTGCTCGAGGCACAGGGGTCGATCATGACCAACAAATATGCCGAGGGCTATCCGGGCAAGCGCTACTATGGCGGCTGCCAATTCGTCGATGTCGCCGAGGAACTGGCCATCGAACGCGCGAAAAAGCTGTTCGGCTGCAACTTCGCCAACGTCCAGCCGAATTCCGGCAGCCAGATGAACCAGGCGGTGTTCCTGGCGTTGCTGCAGCCCGGCGACACCTTCATGGGCCTCGACCTCAATTCCGGCGGACACCTGACACATGGCTCGCCGGTCAATATGAGCGGCAAATGGTTCAAGGTCGTCTCCTATGGCGTGCGCCGGGACGATCATCTGCTCGACATGGATGCGATCGAGAAGACCGCCCATGAGACCAGGCCGAAATTGATCCTGGCCGGCGGCACAGCCTATTCACGTGTCTGGGACTGGAAGCGTTTTCGCGAGATCGCCGATTCGATCGGTGCCTATCTGATGGTCGACATGGCTCACATCGCCGGCCTGGTCGCCGGCGGCATGCATCCGTCGCCGCTGCCGCATGCCCATGTGGTCACCACCACGACGCACAAATCGCTGCGCGGGCCGCGCGGCGGAATGATCCTTTGCAATGACGAGGATATTGCCAAGAAGATGAATTCGGCCGTCTTCCCCGGCCTGCAGGGTGGACCGCTGATGCATGTGATCGCCGCCAAGGCGGTGGCTCTGGGCGAGGCGCTGAAGCCGAGCTTCAAGATCTATGCGGAGAGCGTCGTCGCCAATGCCAAGGCGCTGGCCTCCAGTCTGCAGGAAACCGGTCTCGACATCGTCTCCGGCGGCACCGACAACCATCTGATGTTGGTCGACCTGCGTCCCAAGAACGCCACCGGCAAGCGCGCCGAGGCTGCCCTTGGCCGCGCCAACATCACCTGCAACAAGAACGGCATCCCCTTCGATCCGGAAAAGCCTTTCGTGACATCGGGCGTTCGGCTCGGCACGCCGGCCGGCACCACGCGCGGCTTCGGTCAGGCCGAGTTCCGCGAGATCGGCAAGCTGATCGCCGAAGTGCTGGATGGACTGAAGGTCGCCAATTCCGACGAGGGCAATGCGGCCGTCGAGGCAACCGTGAAGGCCAAGGTGGCGGCATTGACGGATCGTTTTCCGCTTTACCCGTATCTTGGTTGACGCAGGGCGTCGTTCCCCCAACTGTGACGGCGCCGATCAACTGGGCGCACGGCTGCATCTCGGAGACGCTTGATGATGATGCGAATTTTCCGTTTCGCCGGTGTTGGCGCTGCCTTGCTCACCTTAGCCACCTCGCCGCTACTCGGCGCAGCCTTGGCGCAGACCGAGCCGACCCCGGCAACACCCAAGACAGAGACCTTCGGCAGGTGGTCCACCACGATGGACGAGGTCAACACCGGTGAGGATGTGCGCAAGACCTGCGCCGCCTCGACGGTCTTTTTCGACGCAAACGGCACCAGCGGCACCCTCACGCTGGCCATCTCGAATGGCGACGTACTGCCACCCGAGGGCTATCCGAGCCTCATCATCGCCGTGAGAAACAGTGACTTGCCCAAGGGGGACAACATCCCGGCGGTGTTCCGCGACGTCAACGACAAGATCAAGGCCGGTTTTCATGTTATCGCCGACGGACAGTGGATGATAGACAACAAGTCCGAGACCACGCTCGCGGTACTGCGCGCCATGCGCCGCACCAGCGCCCTCGATGTCAGCTTCGCCGACAAGCCGGTCGCGACCATATCGATGGACGGCTTCACCAAGGCCTATCGCTATCTCGGCACGTCTTGCGGCTTCCCGACCGGCGACGTCGCGCCCTGATTGGCGGACCGCTGTCAACTGATTGCCGCTCTCGCAATTTTCCTCGCGCCTCGCTATCTCTGAGGCGCAATCGGTCATCGGCCATACTTTGCCATCGTGGCAAAAACCTCTAAGCCGTTCGCACTACGAGAATCGCGAACCGAAGGCTCTCCATGCGCTGTCCCTACTGTCAGTCCGAAGATACGCAGGTGAAGGATTCGCGCCCTGCCGAAGACGGTGCAGCGATCCGCAGGCGGCGCGTCTGCCCGGATTGCGGCGGCCGCTTCACCACTTTCGAGCGGGTACAACTGCGCGACCTCGTCGTAGTGAAGAAGTCGGGACGCAAGGTGCCGTTCGACCGCGACAAGCTGCTGCGCTCGGTCGAGATTGCGGTACGCAAGCGCAACGTCGACCCGGAGCGCATCGACCGCGCGGTGACCGGCATCGTGCGCCAGCTCGAAAGCTCGGGCGAGACCGAGGTGGCCTCGGGGGAAGTCGGCCGGCTGGTCATGGAGGCGCTTAAGTCGCTCGATGATGTCGCCTATGTGCGCTTTGCCTCCGTCTACCGCAATTTCCGCGAGGCCAAGGATTTCCACGACGTGTTGGGCGAACTCAAAGGCGACGAGCTCAAAACCGACGAGCCCAGGGGCGAAGAGCTGAAGAGCGAAGAGGACGCCAGCTGAGCATGGCAGGGTCCGAACGCAGCACGGCTGAGCGAGAGGTCCTCGATCGCCGCTATATGGCGGCAGCCCTCAGGCTGTCGCGCAAGAATGCCGGGCGGACCTCGACCAACCCTTCCGTCGGCACGCTGATCGTGCGCGATGACGGCGACGGGCCGATGATCGTCGGCAGCGGCGTCACCGCCGTCGGCGGCCGGCCGCATGCCGAGACCGAGGCTTTGGCAGAGGCCGGCGAACTGGCGCGCGGCGCCACCGCCTATGTAACGCTGGAGCCCTGCGCCCATCACGGCCGCACGCCGCCTTGCGCCAATGCGCTGGTCAGTGCCGGCGTGGCGCGTGTGGTCGGCGCTGCCAGCGATCCGGACCCTCGTGTTTCCGGCAAGGGCTATGCAATCTTGCGTGCCGCCGGCGTCGAAGTGGTGGAAAAAGTGTTGGCGGCCGAGGCTGCGGAGCAGATGGCCGGCTATTTAATTCGATCTCTGAAAAAACGCCCGGAAGTGATCCTGAAACTTGCGCTTTCGAGCGACAACAAGATCGGCGTGAAAGGCGAGGGACAGGTCTCCATCACCGGCGATATTGCGCGGCGCGAAGTCTATCTGATGCGCGCCGAAGCCGATGGCATATTGATCGGCATCGGCACGGCATTGGAGGACGATCCGGCGCTGACGGTTCGGCTTCCGGGACTGGAGAGCCGTTCGCCGGCGCGCATCGTACTCGACCGTCAGATCAGGCTACCCGAGACTTCGAAACTGGTCGCCGGCGTCGACCGTGTGCCGCTCTATGTCGCTGCCTGCGCCGAGGCCGATCCGCACCGGCGCGCCGCGCTCGAACGCGCCGGCGTTCGCTTCATCGGTACTGAGACCTATGAAGGCGATATTGCGTTGCCGGAACTGCTCGAGGACCTGGCGGCGCTCGGCATGGCCAGCGTCCTGGTCGAGGGCGGCGCGAGGGTGGCCAAGGCGTTCCTCGACGAACAACTGGTCGATCGTATCGTGCTGTTTCAGGGGCCGGGCGCGATCAGCGGGGGCGGCATTGTATCGCCGATCGATGCCAACAATATCCCGCCGGGATTTCGCAAATTGCGCAACATGCGTTTCGGCGAAGATACATATGCGGAATGGATAAGAGACATCTAGGACCGAACTGATGTTCACGGGGCCAAACTAATGTTCACTGGAATCGTCACCGATGTCGGCACCGTCGCTGCCGTGAAGCCGCTCAGGGAAGGCGTCGGTTTGCGTATCGACACCGCCTACGATCCGCAGACCATTGCCATTGGTGCTTCCATTTCGTGCGGCGGCGTCTGCCTGACGGTAACGGGATTGCCGGAAGACTGCGCCAACGCACGTTGGTTCGAGGTCGAGGCCTGGGAAGAGGCCCTCAGGCTGACGACCGCGATGGGCTGGAAATCCGGCACGCGCATCAACCTGGAGCGGGCGCTGAAGATCGGCGACGAGCTTGGCGGCCATATCGTTTCAGGCCATATCGACGGAATGGCCGAGATCGTGGGGCGCAAGGAGGAAGGCGACGCCGTTCGCTTCACCCTGGAAGCACCGCGCGACCTTGCCAAATTCATCGCCCCCAAGGGTTCCGTCGCGCTCGACGGCACTTCGCTCACCGTCAACAAGGTCGAGGGCACCCGCTTCGACGTGCTGTTGATCCACCATTCGCTGACCGTCACCACCTGGGGCGAGCGACAGGTCGGCGACCGCGTCAACCTCGAGATCGACACCATGGCCCGCTACGCGGCGCGACTGGTGGAGGCGGCTAAAGAGGGGCTTTGAGGCGCTCGTCCATAAAGCCCATTCCCTGATGCGACCGCCGCCGAGTTGGCCTTGAAAGTTCCTTCGGCAATCTTCCGCTTGCGATCAAACCGGCTTCGGCCTAAGTCACCGGCGATCCCCGGAGACATCTATGGCAGGCACATCCCAACACGGCAAAGCGTTCATCCGTCCGAAGAAGAAGGCCCACCTTCTTGTCATCGAGGCGCGCTTTCACGACGACCTTGCCGAGGCGTTGCTCGAAGGCGCGACAAAGGCCCTCGAGGAAGCGGGCGCGACATACGATGTCGTCACTGTTCCGGGCTCGCTCGAAATCCCGGCGGTGATTTCCTTCGCGCTCGACGGTGCCTCCGAAGGCGGGACGAACTATGACGGCTTCGTCGCCCTCGGCACGGTGGTCCGCGGCGACACCTATCATTTCGATATCGTCGCCAATGAATCCAGCCGTGCCCTGATGGACCTGTCCGTGCAGGATGCGGTCTGCATCGGCAACGGCATCCTGACCACCGAAAATGACGAACAGGCCTGGACACGGGCCAGGCGTTCGGAAGGCGACAAGGGCGGCTTTGCGGCGCGTGCGGCGCTGACCATGATCGCTCTAAAGGAACAGCTGGGAGAGCGAACGTGAGCGAACCCGCTTCGCCCGGCCAGCCTGCGGTTCGCCATGCCAACAAGCGCGGTGCAGCCCGTCTGGCCGCTGTGCAGGCGCTCTACCAGATGGACGTCGCCGGCAGCGGCGTGTTCGAGATCACCGCCGAATACGAGGCGTTCAGGCTCGGCAAGGAAGTCGACGGCGCGCTCTATCGCGAAGCCGATGCGCAATGGTTTCGCGCCATTCTTGCCGGCGTCGTCGAGCACCAGAAGACCATCGATCCAGTCATCCGACAGGCGCTGACCGAGGACTGGCCTCTGTCGAGGCTCGATTCCACATTGCGCGCCATATTGCGCGCCGGCGTCTACGAGCTGATGCAGCGCGAGGACGTGCCGGTGGCGGTCATCGTCTCCGAATATGTCGACATCGCCAAGGCATTTTACGAGGAAGACGAGCCGAAACTGGTCAATGCGGTGCTTGATCGCGTGTCGCGCCGGGTGCGTGGCGAGGGCCGCGGCAAGGACGCCTCATGACTGCTATCGTCGCCGTAGAGGCGGGCAAGGAAGCGCGTCGCACTGCCTTCATCCTCGCAGCCTCGCAGGCGATCATCGGCTCGGCCGCACCCATCGCCATTTCCATGGGCGGATTGGCCGGGCAGTACCTGCTCGATGCTGACAAGTCGCTGGCAACCGCGCCGATCACCGGCTTCAATGTCGGCGTGGCGCTCGGTTCCCTGCCGGCCGCGGCGATCATCCGCCGGCTCGGCCAGCGCGACGGCTTCATGACCGGCACGGCGGTGACAGCGCTTGGCGGCCTGATCGCCACGCTGGCGCTGTTTCATGCCAGCTTCTGGCTGTTCGCTTTCGGCTTGGCCGTGATCGGGATCGGGGGCGCCTTCGTCCAGCAATTCCGCTTTGCCGCCGCCGACAATGCGCCGCCTGAATTCAAGGCGCGTGCCATCTCCTTCGTGCTGGCCGGCGGCATCGTCACCGCCATACTCGGGCCGCAGATCGTCATCTTCACCGGCGATCTGTTCTCGCCGGTGAAGTTTGCCGGTTCGTTTGCGTCCATCCTGGTGCTGGCGGCGGTCGGCGCCGCCATTCTCTCTTTGTTGCGCATCCCGGCCAAGGCAACCGACAAGGTGGAAATCGCCGACAGCGACGCCCGGCCGCTCTCGGAAATCGTCACCAGGCCGCGCTTCGTCGCGGCGCTGTTTTGCGCCGTCGGCAGCTACGCGCTGATGAGCTTCGTGATGACCGGCGCGCCGCTGGCCATGGTCGGCTGCGGCCTTTCGACCGACGACGCCACGCTCGGCATTTCCTGGCACGTGATGGCGATGTTCGCGCCGAGCTTCTTCACGGGGTCGCTGATCTATCGCTTCGGCGCTGAGCGGATCGTGGCCATCGGCCTGGTGCTGCTGATTGGCTGCGCCATAGTGGCGCTGTCAGGGTTGGCACTGTGGCAGTTCTGGACGGCGCTGATCCTGCTCGGCCTTGGCTGGAACTTCAGCTTCATCGGTGCCACCGCCATGGTGGCCGACAGCTACCAGTCATCCGAAAAAGGCAAGGTCCAGGGTTTTCACGATTTCGTCCTGTTCGGCTCCGTCGCCTTCGCCTCGCTGATGTCGGGGGCGGTCTACAATGCCTGGGGCTGGGAGATGTTGAACTGGATGATTTTCCCGGTCGTCGTGCTGTGCTTCGTGGCACTGGGCGTGTTGAAGATAACGGGTTTGCGCGCGGCCAACTCGGGTTTGCGCGCGGCCAACTGACGTCACGCGGTCGGGACGAGGCAACGGCGGAGTCACTCGCATCCGAACAAAATTATTGCGCCCATCCCCCTTCTTATGAAACCGTGTACCCCGACGGGGCATCGAAGCCATGCTCATATGCGGCAGCCGTATTCCGGTTCACAGCAAGGGATTTGTGAGATGTTTTCAATCAAGGTTCTGGCCGGCGCTGTACTAGCGCTCGGAATTGGGTTGGCCTCGGCGAGTGCCCAGGTGGTGGTGTCGTCGAAGATCGACACCGAGGGCGGCGTGCTCGGCAATATCATCCAGCTGGTGCTGAACGCCAATAATATCCAGACCACCGACCGGATCCAACTCGGCGGCACACCTGTGGTGCGCAAGGCGATTACAGCCGGCGAGATCGACATCTATCCGGAATACACCGGCAACGCCGCCTTCTTCTTCGAGAAGGCCGACGATCCGGTGTGGAAAGACGCCGCCAAGGCCTACGAGACTGCCAAGAAGCTCGACTACGACGCCAACAAGATCGTCTGGCTGTCACCGTCACCGGCCAACAACACCTGGGCGATCGCCCTACGCAAGGAGGTCGCCGATACCAATAAGCTCGTCACCCTTTCCGACTTCGGCAAATATGTCTCGGGCGCCGGCAAGGTGGTGCTGGCGGCCTCCGCCGAGTTCGTCAATTCGGCGGCCGCGCTGCCCGCTTTCCAGAAGACGTATGGCTTCACGCTGAAGCCGGACCAGTTGATCACGCTGTCCGGCGGCGACACGGCGGCCACCATTGCCGCCGCAGCCAACCAGACCAACGGCGCCAACGCCGCCATGGTCTATGGCACCGACGGCGGCATCGCGCCCTCCGGCCTCGTCGTGCTTGAGGACGACAAGGGTGTGCAGCCGGTCTACCAGCCGGCGCCGATCATCCGCGAGGCGGTGCTGAAGGAGCATCCCGAAATCGAGACGCTGCTGAAGCCGGTCTTCGCCAAGCTCGATCTCGTCACGCTGCAGGAGTTGAATGGCCGCGTGCAGGTTGGCGGCGAGCCGGTCAAGGGCGTCGCCGAGGACTTTTTGAAAAAGAACGGCTTCCTCAAGTAAGGCGATTCCGGCGCGCCGCTTTCGAGGTGCGCCGGATCGGCCGATGGGGGAGGGCGTGCGCATCCGGTTCGACAAGCTCGGCGTGGTCATCGCGGCGATATCAGCCTATGCGGCTTTTGCGGCACCATTCGCCACCTTCCGCGCCAATCGCATTGTACCCGGCGAGGCGCGCTCGATCCTCGAATCTTTGCCTGCGACGGTCGGTCCGCTGTTGATGGCGATTGTTGTCGCAGCGGCGCTCATTGCGCTGCTGAAAACGCCGCTTGTTCTGCGCCTCGCCGCCAGTGTGGTTGCGCTTGCAGCGCTGGCGCTGCTGATCGGCGTCGCCGGCAGTTTCCTGACACCTGCCGGCAACACCTTCGCCCGTATCTCGCCGGCTTCGGGCTTTTGGCTGCTTATCTTCGCCTTCACGCTTCTGCTCGCCGACGTGCTTACGCGGCTGAACCTGTCGCCGCAGGCACGGATCGGCGTGCTTGTTGTCGCCGCCGCGGCGATCGGCCTGCTGCTCGTCTCGGGAAGCTGGAACAGCCTGTCGATCCTCAAGGAATATTTCAATCGCTCCGATAGTTTTTGGGCGGAAGGCTCCAAGCATGTGACGCTGGCGCTGGGTTCGCTGGCGGCAGCGGTGATCATCGGCCTGCCGCTCGGCATCCTCTGCCACCGCGTCGCGAAATTGCGGGCCGGTGTGCTCAACGTGCTGAACATCATCCAGACCATTCCTTCGATTGCGCTGTTCGGCCTCTTGATCGCACCGCTCGGCTGGGTCGCTTCGCATGTGCCGGGAGCTGCCGCGCTCGGCATTCGCGGCATCGGCACGGCGCCGGCTTTCGTCGCTTTGTTCCTCTATTCGCTGCTGCCGGTAGTGGCCAACACCGTGGTCGGCCTCGCCGGTGTGCCGCGTGCCGCCAACGACGCAGCGCGCGGCATGGGCATGACCGACCGCCAGCGGCTGTTCGGCGTCGAGTTTCCGCTGGCTTTCCCGGTGATCCTCACCGGCATCCGCATCGTGCTGGTGCAGAATATCGGCCTCGCCACAATTGCCGCGTTGATCGGCGGCGGCGGCTTTGGCGTGTTCGTATTCCAGGGGGTCGGCCAGACGGCGATGGACCTGGTGCTGCTCGGTGCTGTTCCCACGGTGGTGCTGGCCTTCGCCGCTGCCATCATCCTCGATGCAGTGATCGAAATGAGCGCCAGCAAGCGCAGGGTTGAAACGGCATGATCGAGATCGAAGGCATCACCAAGCGCTACGGCGAGACGACAGTCGTCGACGACGTGTCGATAGTAATCGAGCCGCGCAGCATCGCCGTCATCGTCGGCACCTCCGGCTCCGGCAAGACGACGCTGCTTCGCATGATCAACCGGCTGGTCGAGCCGACATCGGGCGTGATCAAGCTCGACGGCGTCGACAACCGCTCGGTCCCGGATTATGAGCTGCGTCGCAGCATCGGCTATGCCATCCAGGGCCACGGCCTGTTTCCGCATCGCACGGTGGCGCAGAACATCGCCACTGTGCCGGTATTGCTCGGCTGGGGCGCCAACCGCATCAAGGCCCGCGTCGACGAGCTGATGACGCTATACCAGCTCGACCCGCAAGCCTACGGGCCACGCTATCCGCATGAGCTTTCCGGCGGCCAGCAGCAACGCGTCGGCGTCGCCCGGGCGCTTGCCGCGGAACCCAACGTGCTGTTGATGGATGAGCCGTTCGGCGCGCTCGACCCGATCATCCGCAACAAGGCGCAGGAGGATCTGCTGGCGATCCAGAAACGCTTCGGCACCACCATCATCCTCGTCACCCATGACATGGAAGAGGCCGTTCACATGGGCGATAAGATCGCGGTGATGGATGGCGGCAAAGTAGTGCAATATGCCGCGCCGGCCGAGATACTGGCGAAACCGGCCAGCGCGTTTGTCGAGACCCTGGTTGGCGCCAGTGAAAAACCGTTCCGGCTGTTGTCGCTTGGCCGGGTGCGCGACGCGGTGGAAAAAGGCACGGCCGAAGGCGAGGCGATCCCCGGTGACGCCAGCCAACGCGACGCGTTGGCCGAACTCCTGTGGTCGGGCCGCCCGGCACTTCCGGTGAAAGATTCTGACGGCAAATCGCTTGGCCGCGTCACTGTGGACGGGCTGGTTAAGCGTGCGGCGAGGCCGGCATGAAAGCCTGGCTTCCGTCGCTGCTCAGGCTGGCCTTGGTAGTAGTGCTTATTGCCTTCGTCACCAATCCCGGCTGGTTCGAACCGCTGCTGAAGCCGCTGACAGAGAACAACGCGCCGGTAATCTACAATCAGGGCAGCCTTTTGACGTTGACGCTGCTGCATCTGCGGACCGTGCTGATCGCGACGGTTGCCGCGACGATCGTTGCGGTCGCGCTCGCCATTCTGGTCACCAGGCCAGCCGGCGCCGAATTCCTGCCGCTGTCGCGCAGCCTGGTCAATATCGGCCAAACGTTTCCGCCGGTGGCGGTGCTGGCGCTTGCCGTGCCGGCAGTCGGCTTCGGCGAAAAGCCGACGCTGATTGCGCTGTTTCTCTACGGACTGCTGCCGATCTTTGAGAATGCGCTGACCGGCCTGACGACGCTGCCGGCCAACGTCGTCGAGGCGGCGCGTGGCGCCGGCATGACTGGCTGGCAAAGACTGATCAAGGTCGAGCTGCCGCTCAGCGCGCCGATCATTCTCGGTGGTATCCGGCTGTCGGTGGTGATCAGCCTCGCCACCGCGACCATCGGCTCGACGGTAGCGGCGAGGACACTGGGCGAGGTGATCATCGCAGGCCTGCTGTCGAACAACCTCGCCTTCATCCTGCAGGGTGGCCTGATCGTCGCCGCCCTTGCCGTGCTGATCTATGACGGGCTGTCGGCGGTCGAGCGCTATACCGCCCGGCGCATGGGACGCGAGCCCGAGTAGCGTCTCGGGGCGAAGTTCGCTCTTTTTTCAGTGGCCGGTCGACCGCGTCGGATGATCGAGCGTCAGTTCCAGCGTTGTGCCCGTCTCGCCGGTGATCCAGCGGCGGCGGATGATGGCGAAATCGTGGTGTGTGTCGGCTCTAACCACAGAGACCAAGTCGCCCACCGCGCAATCACTGTCGAGATCGAGGGCTTCGACAGTCTCGGCAATGTCTTGCTTGCCGGCATAATGTCTCGCAATGGCTGTGAGCACGATGATCACTGGCCCACCCGTTGCGCGATCTTCGGGACTCGGCGATTGATGAGTGCGATGCCCCGATCTTTCAGCAGGAGTTCTTGCCATGACCGCGCGTTTCTCCAAGATCGTCATGTGTTTGTGTCTGGCGGCTTTCGCCTTCCTCGTCGCCTTCGGCAACATCACCGATTACGGCTCAAACTTCGCCTTTGTCCAGCATGTGCTGAGCATGGACACGACCTTTCCCGGCAATGCACTGATGTACCGCTCGATCACCAACCCGTCGCTGTGGACGGCTGGCTACTGGCTGATCATCATTGGCGAGGCGCTGACCTGCCTGCTTTACCTAATCGCCGCCTGGCAACTCTGGCAGGCGCGCAAAGCCAGCGGACAGGCATTCAACGATGCCAAGAAGTTCGTCATCATAGCCGCCACCATGGGTTTCCTTGTTTGGTATTTCGGCTTCATGGTCATTGGCGGCGAGTGGTTCGCCATGTGGCAGTCTTCGATTTGGAATGGTCAGGAGGCGGCGTTCAAATTCTACATGACCATGCTGGTGGTGCTGGTCTTCGTCGTCCAGCCGGACGGCGACCCGCGTAAAGCCTGACCGCCGTTCGTCGATTTCAACCGATCTAACCGGATGGCAGTGTCGACAGGCGCACACTGCCGTCCAGCCTTTTGGACGAAACCCGGGATCTTTTGGGCGAAAGCCGGACAGGAACGGAACAATATCTTGACGTTCCGAGCCCTGTTTCGCATAAGCCGCTGCGAAGGGACGGATTCCGGTTGCGGAAAATTCGTCCCTGTCTCAACGGCCCGGGGAGGGGTTCTTTTGGGCCACCAATCGAGGAAAATTCGGCAATGACCATAATTTCAGCTGTCATCGCCTGCGGTCTGCTTTCAGTCCTTTACGCCATCTGGGCGACACGTTCGGTCCTCGCGGCCGATCAGGGCAATGCACGCATGCAGGAAATTTCCGCGGCCATCCGCGAAGGCGCGCAGGCCTATCTGGCGCGCCAGTACACCACTATCGCCATCGTCGGCGTCGTGGTCCTGCTGCTCGCCTGGTGGCTGCTTTCGATCACCGCCGCCATCGGCTTCCTGATCGGCGCCGTTCTATCGGGCGCCGCTGGCTTCATCGGTATGCACGTCTCGGTGCGCGCCAATGTGCGCACTGCGCAGGCGGCTTCCAACAGCCTCGCTGCCGGCCTCGAGATCGCCTTCAAGTCGGGCGCCATCACTGGCATGCTGGTTGCTGGCCTGGCCCTGCTCGGCGTCTCGATCTACTACCTGATCCTGACCCAGTTCATGGGTCTGCAGCCCGACGATCGCGTCGTCATCGACTCGCTTGTTTCGCTCGGCTTCGGCGCCTCGCTGATCTCGATCTTCGCCCGTCTCGGCGGCGGGATCTTCACCAAGGGCGCCGACGTCGGCGGCGATCTCGTCGGCAAGGTTGAAGCCGGCATTCCCGAAGACGATCCACGCAATCCGGCCACCATCGCCGACAATGTCGGCGACAATGTCGGCGATTGCGCCGGCATGGCCGCCGACCTGTTCGAGACCTATGCGGTGACCGTCGTCGCCACCATGGTCCTCGCCGCCATCTTCTTCGGTGGCACCGCCGTTCTCGGCGCGGCCATGCTCTATCCGCTGGCCATCTGCGGCGCCTGCATTCTCACCTCGATCGTCGGCACCTTCTTCGTCAAGCTCGGTTCCAGCGGCTCGATCATGGGCGCGCTCTACAAGGGCCTTATCGTCACCGGCTTGCTGTCGATTGTCGGCCTTGCCGTGGCCACCTCGGCATGCATCGGCTGGGGTGAGATCGGTACTGTCGCCGGCATGGCCATCACCGGCACGAACCTGTTCATCTGCGGCCTGGTCGGCCTTGTGGTGACCGGCCTCATCGTGGTGATCACCGAATACTATACCGGCACCAGCAAGCGTCCGGTGAACTCCATCGCCCAGGCCTCGGTCACCGGTCACGGCACCAACGTCATCCAGGGCCTCGCGGTCTCGCTGGAAGCGACGGCGTTGCCGGCGATCGTCATCGTCGGCGGCATCATCTCGACATACCAGCTCGCCGGTCTCTATGGCACGGCGATCGCGGTGACGACGATGCTTGGCCTCGCCGGCATGATCGTCGCGCTCGATGCCTTCGGCCCGGTCACCGACAATGCCGGCGGCATTGCCGAAATGGCCGGCCTGCCCAAAGAAGTGCGCCAGTCCACAGACGCGCTTGACGCTGTCGGCAACACCACCAAGGCGGTAACCAAGGGCTACGCCATCGGCTCGGCCGGCCTCGGCGCGCTGGTGCTGTTCGCGGCCTACTCTAACGACCTGAAGTTCTTTGCCGCCAATGGCGACAAATACCCGTACTTCCAGGGCATGGGCGACGTCTCCTTCGACCTCTCCAATCCTTACGTCGTCGCCGGCCTGATCTTCGGTGGCCTGATCCCGTATCTGTTCGGCGGCATCGCCATGACCGCCGTCGGCCGCGCCGCGGGTGCTATCGTCCAGGAGGTGCGCAAGCAGTTCCGCGAGGATCCGGGCATCATGGCCGGCACCTCGAAGCCGAACTATGCGCGCGCCGTCGACCTTCTGACCAAGGCAGCGATCCGGGAGATGATCGTTCCGTCATTGCTGCCGGTGCTGGCGCCGCTGGTGGTCTATTTCGGCGTCCTCCTGATCTCCGGTTCGAAGGCATCCGCCTTTGCCGCGCTCGGCGCCTCGCTGCTCGGCGTCATCGTCAACGGCCTGTTCGTTGCCATCTCGATGACCTCCGGCGGCGGCGCCTGGGACAACGCCAAGAAGTCGTTCGAAGACGGTTTCGTCGACAAGGACGGCCTCAAGCACCTCAAGGGCTCCGAAGCGCACAAGGCCTCGGTGACCGGCGACACGGTCGGCGATCCCTACAAGGATACTGCCGGCCCAGCGGTCAACCCGGCGATCAAGATCACCAACATCGTCGCGCTGCTGTTGCTGGCCGTTCTCGCGCACGGCTAAGCTCGGTCGCTATGGCCTTAAGACAAAAACCCGCGGGATCGCTCCCGCGGGTTTTTCATTGCCTGAGATATGCCGCTTACAGGGAAGCGAAAGGAACGGAAGGAAGCCGACACCCTCGGGTGGATCAGGTGCCGCCGAGCGTGCTGCCGCCGCTGGCGCCGGGAACACCAGGCGCCAGCTTGCTGGCGCCACTGATGATCTGGCTGAGGAAGTTCTGGTCCTTGCCGCCGGTCGGCGTGGTGCGCGAGATGAAGTCGAACACCTTGCCGTCCTTCAAGCCGTAATTGGCGATCTGGGTGACGCGCCCGTCATCGCCAAAATAGACCGCCAGCACATGTTGGTCGACCAGCCGCGGCTTGTCGAAGGCGACATAGCGCTTGCGCGTCTGAGAAATGTAATAAAAGGCCTCGTTATCGAAGGTCGCCTTCGTCGAGGGAGTGCCGAGCGCCAGCAGCACCTGTTCGCGGCTTGAGCCGACCGGCACCAGGTCGATCGCCTGCTGGTCGATGACGTAGCCTTGCGTCAGCGTCTCGCTCGGATTGAGATCGCCGATCATCTTGGACGAATTGCAGGCGGAAAGTGCCGCAGCGATCACCAGCAGCGAAACCGCACCGCCGGGCCTGGGCAGGAAAGTCGACTTGAATTTCAGCGCGCGCAACTACAACTCCATAAGCTGGCCGCAACTTGCGCTGGGCCGCAAAACCGGTAAACCAGCTTGCTTGCCGATGCAACAAGGCCACTTCAACAAACGGTCCCGGGAGACCACCCTCAAATGTTCCAGCGCCTCTTTGGCCGCGAACGACATGCCAACCGCGCCATCACCGAGGCGCTTTACGCACAAATCGTGGCGGCGGCGCGGCAAACGGTGTTTTATTCCGCCTGGAACGTCCCGGACACGCCGCTCGGCCGCTTCGAGATGCTGTCGTTGCACATGTTCCTGTTCCAGCACCGGTTGCGCGGCGAGGGCGGTGCTGCGGCAGAGGTTGCGCAGGTGCTGATCGACGAGTTCTTCATGGATGTCGAACATTCGTTGCGTGAATTGGGCATTGGCGACGTCGGCGTGCCGAAGCGAATGCGGAAACTGGCGAAGATGTTCTATGGCCGTACCGCCGCCTATGATGATGCGCTGCAACGAAATGACCATGATGCACTCGCCGCCGCCCTTGCCCGCAATGTCAGGCCGGATGCCGGCGCCTGGCCGCAAGCGTCGCAACTGGCACTCTATGCCGCCGATGCATCAAGGCAACTCGCGGAACAGCCGACCGAATCGATCGTTTCCGGAACGGTGGCATTTCCGGTGGCCAACGCTTGAGCGACGGCAGGCCGATGAAGGTGGCGAAGTGGAGGCGAAGATGAAACACCCTGATACCCACAGCCCGGTGTCATTCCTGGCAAATGTCGCCCGGCTGCCGCAAAAGGGGCTGCCGGTGGTGATCGATGCCGACGCTGGGCAGCGCGCCCTGCTGGCCGTCGAGCACGAGCTGCTTTCGGTCGAGAACTATCGCGCCGAACTCCTGGTCGAGCCCTGGAAGCGCAACGGGGTGAAAGTCAGCGGCCATGTCGAGGCCGATATAACGCAGGCCTGCATCGTCACCCTCGACCCGGTCGAGGCGCATATCGATGAGCCGGTCGAAGCGCTGTTCCTGCCGGAGCAATCCAAGCTCGGGCGGCAAGGTTTCGACGGCGGCGGTGAGATCCTGCTCGACGCCGAAGGCCCGGACAGCCCGGAAACCTTTTCCGGCGATGCGATCGACGTCGGGGCGCTTGCCGAGCAGTTCTTTGGCTTGGCGATCGATCCATATCCGCGCAAGCCGGGTGTATCGCTGGAGGCCGCCCGCGATGCCGAGCCTGTGGAGAATGAATTCCAGCAAAAGCTCAGATCACTGTTGGGAAAATCCTGATAGCTGACCCAATTTGAGAAAAGTTGGTTGTGCGGCAGCCCAAAACCGTTATTTTCGCCGAACCTTCGCGAGCCCCGCACCTTGGCAAGCCCGCTGGCCAAGCAACCGTGAGATGAACACCGCGTGATCAGGATTTCCATCGATGCCATGGGCGGCGATCACGGGCCAAGCGTGGTCATCCCGGCGCTCATGACTGTCGCCACCCGCCGTCCGGATATACGCTTCGTCATTTATGGGCGCGAAGAAGTGGTACGGCCCGAACTCGCCAAATTCCCCAAGCTGGCGGAAGTGAGCGAGTTCATCCACTGCGAGATCGCAGTGCGGATGGACGACAAGCCGAGCCAGGCGCTGCGCCATGGCCGCTGGAAGTCATCGATGTGGAAGGCCGTCGAGGCGGTCAAGGCAGGCACTGCCGACGCCTGCATCTCGGCCGGCAATACCGGCGCGCTGATGGCAATGTCCAGATTCTGCCTTCGCACCATGGCGACCATCGATCGCCCGGCAATCGCGGCGCTCTGGCCGACATTGCGCGGCGAGAGCGTGGTGCTGGACGTCGGCGCCACCATTGGCGCGGATGCGCATCAACTGGTTGATTTTGCCATTCTGGGCACCGGCATGGCGCGCTCGGTTTTCGGCATCGAACGGCCGAGCGTCGGCCTGCTCAATGTCGGCGTCGAGGAGATCAAGGGCCAGGAAGAGGTCAAGGAGGCGGGTCGTATGTTGCGCGAGGCCAACATGGCCTCGATGAACTACCATGGCTTTGTCGAGGGTGACGACATCGGCAAGGGCAGTGTCGACGTCGTCGTTACCGAAGGATTTGCCGGCAACATCGCGCTGAAGACGGCGGAAGGCACCGTCAGACAGATCGCCGGCTATCTGCGCGCGGCGATGAACCGGACGCTGATGGCCAGGATCGGCTATATCTTCGCCAAGACCGCCTTCGATCGCCTGCGCGAGAAGATGGATGTCGGCCGCTCCAATGGCGGCGTCTTCCTCGGATTGAACGGCATCGTGGTGAAAAGCCATGGCGGGGCTGATTCGGATGGCTTCGCGGCGGCGATCGAGCTTGGCTACGATATGGTGCGCAACAATCTGCTTGACCGCATCGAAGCCGATCTCGACCTGTTCCATGCCCGCAATCCGAATGCCCAGACAATCCGGAAATCCGACGTCGTCATCGACGCAAAGGAATAGGAAAGAGCATTGATCAGATCAGTCGTGCGCGGCACGGGCGCCGCGCTGCCCCGCCGCATTATGAAGAATGCCGATTTCGAAGGCATGGTCGAGACGTCGGACGAGTGGATCGTCCAGCGCACCGGCATTCGCCAGCGCCACATTGCGGCCGACGACGAGACGACGGCCTCGCTGGGCGAGGCGGCAGCGCGCGCAGCCCTCGACAGCGCCGGCCTGACGGCTGACGACATCGACCTGATCGTGCTGGCGACCTCGACGCCCAACAACACCTTTCCCGCGACCGCGGTCGAGATCCAGAACCGGCTCGGCATGCACCACGGTTTTGCCTTCGACCTGCAGGCGGTCTGCTCCGGCTTCGTCTATGCAGTGACGACCGCCGACCTCTATATCCGCGGCGGCTTGGCCAGACGGGTACTGGTGATCGGCTCGGAAACGTTTTCGCGTATTCTCGACTGGAACGACCGCTCGACCTGCGTTTTGTTCGGCGACGGCGCCGGCGCGATGGTGCTGGAAGCAGGCACGGGGGCAGGCGGCATCGCCGACCGAGGCGTTCTGGCGGCCAGCCTGCGCTCCGACGGCATCCACAAGGACAAGCTTTTCGTCGACGGTGGGCCGTCGACCACCGGAACCGTCGGGCACCTCAGGATGGAAGGCCGCGAAGTGTTCAAGCATGCGGTCGGCATGATCACCGACGTCATCGAGGCGACGTTCGCACAGGCCGGCATCGGCGCCGCCGATCTCGACTGGTTCGTGCCGCATCAAGCCAATAAACGAATTATTGACGCTTCGGCCAAAAAGCTCGGGATAGAGGAGCGGAAGGTGGTGGTGACCGTCGATTTGCACGGTAATACCTCGGCGGCTTCCGTGCCGCTGGCACTGTCCGCAGCCGTCGCCGACGGTCGCATCAAAAAGGGTGACCTGGTACTGCTCGAGGCGATGGGCGGCGGCTTCACCTGGGGTGCCGTCCTGCTCCGCTGGTAAGTGCCGAACTATCGGGTTCGGGTCCTTGACCTTGACGGATCAATTACTTAGGTTCTGCCGTTGCTTGTATGATTTATGTTTTTGAGCTGATGGGACGGTTCGTATGGGGGGAAAGACACTTACGCGCGCCGACCTCGCCGAAGCCGTTTACCGCAAGGTTGGGCTGTCACGTACTGAATCGGCCGAGCTTGTCGAGGCGGTGCTGAATGAGATCTGCGAGGCGATCGTTCGCGGCGAGACGGTGAAGCTGTCGTCCTTCGCGACCTTCCACGTCCGCTCCAAGAACGAGCGCATCGGGCGCAATCCCAAGACCGGTGAGGAAGTGCCGATCCTGCCGCGCCGGGTGATGACCTTCAAGTCGTCGAACGTGCTGAAGAACCGTATCCTGCGCTCCCATCAAACCAGCAAAGCCAAGGGCAGCAAGTAGCCGTCCAATCCCCCTTTGCCAAGAATCATGCTCCAGGCTTCGGTTGAAAAGCGAACCCTGCTTTTGCGCCGGGCTTGAATATTGTTTCATAAACCGCTGAAATAAGATGCGATTCGGTACGCCGGATCGGTATTTGGCTGTGATCCGTTCCGGCGGGACGGAAAGCTGCTCTCCTTGTTAAGTGTGATGTCGCCCGAACCCGGTTCCCGCCTTTCGCGATCATGCTCTAGCGTGAGGATTCGCCCATGGACAAGAGCCCTGATGCTTTCCGCACCATCAGCGAGGTCGCGGAGGATCTGGATTTGCCGCAGCACGTGCTGCGCTTCTGGGAGACGCGTTTCAACCAGATCAAGCCGATGAAGCGCGGCGGCGGCCGCCGCTACTACCGTCCGCAGGACGTAGAACTGATCAAGGGTATTCGTCATATGCTCTACGACCAGGGCTATACGATCAAGGGCGTGCAGAAGCTGTTGCGCGAGAACGGCAACCAGTTTCTGATCGCCGTCGGCAGTGGCGACATGGCAGCGGTCGAGGCGATCTCGCAGCGCCGACAGGCCGACACGGTACCGCTGACGCAAGCGGCGCAGCCGCGCGGCCCGGACGACGAAATGCTGGTTGGCCAGCCGAGGGTGAAACCCAGCCGTCGTTTTTTCGGTATAGGCAAGACCGACGAGGAAGGTCCGGTTCCGCCGGACACGTCAAAACTTTCCCGTGACAATCGCGCATTGCTGCAGGAGGCGCTGTTCGACCTCCTGGAATGCAAGCGCCTGCTCGATCAGGTTCGCTAGAGCCCGCCGGGCTGACCGGAACGGTCTTCAGGGTCATGCGTTAGGCTTCCTTCTACAGATGAAGGAAGCACGTCATGGCATCGCTTTCGAGCATCTCCGACACCGATCTGAACAAGCAGGTCGCGGCCTTGGCCAGGGAACTGGCCACCTTGAAGAAAGCCGTGTTGAAGCAGGGCGGCGCCCTTTACGAAGACGGGCGCGATACCGCGTCGGATTATTATTCGGATATCACTGAGCGCCTCGGCGACGCCTTGCCGGCAATCAGAAGGCAAGGCCGGGCGATCGAGAAGACCGCCCGAGATCACCCGGCGACGGCGGCCGCTGTCGGGCTGGTTCTGGTCGGGCTCGTCGCCAGTCTGTTCCTCGGCGGCCGGCAGCAACAAGCACCGCGAGCGCGTTCAAGATCGGCACGTTGAGATAAGCAAATGGCGGTGGTCAGCGGACCGCCGCCATTTTTCGCCGACACGGAAAGCCCGGCAAGCGCGCCGCCCTTGATCAAGCACCAGAACGCCTGATTGCGGGTTGTTCGCCCGAGGGTGTTTTCAGTACTTCTTCGCGACAACCTTCTTGTGATGGTGGCGGTAGTGGTGGACGCGGTGATGGTAGTGATGGCGGTGATGCTTCTTGACGGTGGTGTGCATCGTCGTTGCATTCGCGCTGCTTGCGCCGATGATCGGCATCGAGAGGGCAAGTGCGATTGCAAGTCCAAGGGCGGAGAGAAGAGGCTTCTTCATGACATCGTTTCCTTTTTGCGCAGGCGGAATTTGAGCGTCACTGATTCAGGTCGGTGACTCGAGCGCTGCGGTTGGGACTATCGCCTTGGAGTTTTTCGGCAGTTTTTCCGGCCTGTAGAATTTTGTTTCCGAAGTGTGTCTGCTGACGATCCGGCCAGATGTCGGCGCGCCGGCATCCGCCATTCATTCCGGCGTCGGTTCACGATGCCGTGACGCTATCTTTGATGCTTGGCAAATCACCGGCGAGCGGGCATTCTCCCGATCGTCTCAGGCAACAACATGATTTGATCTAACTCTTTCATCCCACGGAGTTGCCAATGCCCCAAATAGCAAAACGCGAACCTTACTCCGAACTGGCGGCGAGCGCGGTTACGCCTGAACGCAGTGCCGTCCGAACCGCCCGGGAAGCCCGTGGATACAGCATCGAAGAGCTGTCCCTGGCGTGCGGGCTGGCAGCCTATGAGATTGCCGACATTGAAAGCGGCAAGGATGCCGATCCCTCGAAACGTCGGCGTATTGCCTCCGCGCTTCAACTTCCGGAAAGCGCTCTGTTTGACGAAGCCGTGTTGCCTGCCAAAAGGCGATCCGTGTCGTAGCGACCTGCCATGCTTTTATTCCACGAGCTCGCCATGGGTTGCCCTGGCGGGCTTCGTTTTTTCGGCCACGTAGTGGACTTGCCGGCCGCCACGGCGACGCCAGACGGAAATTGCTGGAGATGAGCCTCGAATCCGTTCGCGCCTTTTTCGCCGCACACGCGCCCGACATTGAAGTCATCGTCACGGAGGCAAGCTCGGCGACGGTGCCTCTGGCCGCCGAAGCGCATGGCGTAGCGCCGGCGCAGATTGCCAAGACGATCTGCTTGCGCGCCGGCGACCAGACGATGCTGATCGTGGCCAGCGGGATCTCCAGGCTGGACAATCGCAAATTCAAGGACCGGTTTGGTGGCAAGGCGCGAATGCTGGACGCCGAGCAGGTGCTCGCCGCGACCGATCATCCCGTCGGTGGGGTGTGCCCGTTCGGCCTACCGGCGCCGCTCCCGGTCTACTGCGACATCTCGCTGCGCGCCTTTGACGAGGTCGTCCCGGCGGCAGGCGCGACGAATGCCGCCGTACGGCTCAGCCCGCAACGCCTGGCCGACCTCGTCGACGCCGAGTGGGTGGATGTGTGCCAGTAGCCATTTATCCGGGTCGTGGGATCCGCTGAGCGTTACCGCTACTCGGTCTTCTGTGGCTCTTCTTTCTTGATCGTCTGAGCGTCCGTGACAGTCGACATATCGGCCTTCTCGACGCTTGCTGTCTTCGTCTGCGTGTCGACCGATGCCTGGACCTTGGAATGCGCGGGGCAATCTGCAGAGGCAGCTGATATGGACATGGTCAGTGCCGCGGCTATTGCGAGGAATGTCTTCATGATCATTCTCCTCTTTCGTTCGATGGGTAAAGTTAGCCCGCCTGGCACCGACCGCAAAATCACATTTGTTCACAACGCGCTCCTGCGCACACGGAAGCCGACGCTGGGCCAGTAATTCAAATGGTTGCGCGGATAGCCGCTTGCCGTATCAAAGCCCACTGGCTCCGGCCGGAGGATTTTTGGCGTTAAAGATCTCGCCGCTCAGAGCCAGTCTCAAATCTTCGGCGCTGAGCTGACCACTTTCAAATAAATCCATCACCCTGCGGCCGAGCAGTTCTCTGCCTGGATCTCCATCAGCGAGGCCTAGTTCACGGCATCGGGCATCGAGTGCCTTGGTCAACATGGTCAGATCGGCAGGACAGGCAACCCCTTGAAGCGACATTGCATCTCTCCCGGAAAGGGCGAAAGCGCGTGGCATCTTCGAAGCGTCCGCTCGCCCTTACAACTGCGGACGACGGCAATTCAACTACAGCCAACCTTTTTCGAACTCAACATTCAAACGTACCAAAACGCCGCGCGCTCCAATGGGAGGATCCTGCTACAATACGGTATGGCCGTCCGAATAGCGGTTGTCCTCGCGCTTCTTTTCGCCTTCGCCTACGGTTTCGCAAAACTCGCGGAACATTATGGCAGCGTTGGCGACAGGCCCTCTCCGTGTGAAGAATTGCCCTATCCTGATTGTCCTGACCAAAAGGCTCCTCCCCGGGAAGAAACTGAGCCTTGAGCGCGCGCATGTTCAGGCCAGGCCAGCCGTCGGGATTGAATTAGTTCTTTCCAACCGACGGTTGGTGGACGCATTGCAGCTGATGCGCCTAGGGTTCACTACGATCCGCGCGCACCGGGCATGCCCAACCCCCGAGTCACCCCTGCCTGATGCAAGGCGCCTGATCGAGTCCCGCCGTTCTGGCATGTGCGGCGGGACCTTTTCTTGTTGAAGCTGGAATACGGGCTCACGATAAAGGTTGGCGTACGCAGCAAAGCTTGCCTAGCCATTACCGCGCGGTTTCTCGGTGGGCTTCTGGCTAGACGCCAGCCTCCGTGCCTCGCGCACGAGTGATGCGTGATCGATTCCTCGATGAGATCACGCGCCTGCGTATGTTGCGCCGGCTGCAGTGCGGCTATTGTCTGTACAGCCAGTTTGGGGGAAAACTGGCTAGGCCTTTGGATTTTAATGGTCGGAGTGGCCGGATTCGAACCGACGACCCCTTGACCCCCAGTCAAGTGCGCTACCGGGCTGCGCTACACTCCGGACCGGTCGCGATGTATCGTGATAGACCGGGTCCGGTCAACCGAATTCGGTTGCTGTCCTGCCTGAAGCAACCGCGACGGGGATTGCCGGTCGCTGCGCCGCCCGCAGCTGCCACTGGTGGCGGTATTCGAGCGCGATGGCACCCCAGATCAAGCCAAGCAGCAGGTAGACATGGCGCCAGTGGTCGATGTCGATGAAGGTGCCGAGCCCGATATTGCCGATGAAGGCGACGTAGGCGCATAGAAGATAAGGCTGCCACGGCCGGTCGCGCAGCAGAATGCGGAAGCCGGCGGCGATCGTCCAGCACGTCAGCGTCAGGAACGACACGAAGCCGAGCCAGCCGTAATCCATCAGCATCTTCAGCCAGATGTCGTGCGTGTCCTCGCCGAACATCTTGCCGAAGACGAGCGGGCCGATGCCGAACGGATGCTCCAGTGCCATCTGAAAGCCGATCGTATAGCGGGCGAAGCGGCCGAGCCGGGCGGTGTCGTAGCTTTGTTCGAGCTGTGCGCGGTTCGAGAACATCTCGGCGACGCCTGGCAGTTGCAGGATGACGATCATTGCGATGACCAGCAGTCCGACGGCGGCGATGGTCATGACGACGACGCGCAGCTTGAACTTGCCGCTGGCGCTCTGCAGGAACAAGGCACCGGTCAGCAGGATCGCCGAAACGGCGAACATGCCCCAGGCGCCGCGCGAAAAGGAAAAGAAGATGCCGGCGGTGATTATCAGCAACGGCACCGCCAATAGCGGCATGCGCGCGACCGAGCCGGTAAGCAGCAGGTAGAGCAGGTAGATGCCGGGCAGCACCAGGAACGGACCGAACACGTTCGGGTCCTGGAAGGCGCCGGCGGCACGGTCGTATTTGGTGAAGATCTCCGCTCCTGGAAAGGCATGGAAATAGCCGGCTATGCCGACCAGCGAAGTCAGCACTGCCGACGCCACATAGGCGACGAAGATCACCCGGTAGAGACTGGGCTGGACCGCCGTTACCGAAGCGAAGAAAACCGCGGTTAAGGCCAGGAACAGCGAGACGGCGAGATAGAGCGGCGTGCCGGCGAGGTCCGACATCTGCGTCATCGAGATCATACCGCCGATGTTCATGATTACCAGCAGCACCAGAAGTGGCACCGCCGCGCGCTGTATACGCATGCCGAACAAGGGCCACACCACGATCAGCCCGATCATATAGAGGTCGTATGGCGCCGGCTCGGCAATGACGAAACCGGACAGGAAGACGCCGAGGAAAACCGCCCCCGACGCAATCAGTGCGATGAGCTTGGCGTTGACCGCCGCCGCCGGCAATTCGTAGGCCGTCGCGCTCAATACGCGTTTTCCGTGTTGAGCAGGCGGATCGGCGTCAGGAACAGGATCCTCAGGTCGAACAACAGCGACCAGTTCTCGATGTAATAGAGGTCGTATTCCGTCCGCATGCGGATCTTCTCGTTGGTGTCCATCTCGCCGCGCCAGCCATTGATCTGCGCCCAGCCGGTCACACCGGGTTTGACCTTGTGGCGGGCGAAATAGCCGTCGACCACTTCATTGTAGAGGAGGTTGTGCGACTGCGCGGCAATGGCGTGCGGGCGCGGCCCGACCAGCGACAGCGAACCGAACAGCGAATTGAAGAACTGCGGCAGTTCGTCGATCGAGGTCTTGCGGATGAAGCGGCCGACGCGGGTGACGCGCGGATCGTTCTTGGTCACGGTCTGTTTGGCCGTCGGGTCCGCCTTGTCGGTATACATCGAACGGAACTTGTAGACGTCGATGATCTCGTTGTTGAAGCCGTGCCGCTTCTGATGGAACAGCACCGGCCCCTTGCTGTCGAGTTTGATCGCGATTGCGGTCGCCAGCATCACCGGCGAGAACACGATGATGCCGATGATCGAAAAGACGATGTCGAAGGCGCGCTTGGCGACCGAATCCCAGTCGTTGATCGGCTTGTCGAAGATATCGAGCATCGGCACCGAGCCGATGTAGGAATAGGCGCGCGGCCTGAACTGCAGCGCGTTCGAATGCGCCGATAGCCGGATGTCGACCGGCAGCACCCACAGCTTCTTCAATAACTGCAGCACGCGCGATTCGGCGGTCAGCGGCAGCGAAACGATCAGCATGTCGATGCGCGCGATGCGGGCAAATTCGATGAGCTCGGAAATCGTGCCGAGCTTGGGATAGCCGGCGACAACCGGCGGTGAACGCTTGTCACCACGGTCGTCGAAGATGCCGCAGATGCGGATGTCGTTGTAGGGCTGCCTTTCGACCGAGCGGATCAATACCTCCGCGGCCTTGCCGCCGCCCACGATGACGGCGCGGCGCTCCATCCGCCCGTCGCGCGCCCAGCGCCGGATCAGCTTCGAGATCACCAGGCGGAGACCCAGGATCAACACGAAACCGACGACGAACCACGTGCCGAAGAGCAGGCGCGAATAGTCTTCCGACATTTTCATGGTGAAGGCGGTGAGCGCCATCAAGGCGAATGTTCCGGCCCAGACCAGCAGGAGACGGCCGAAATTGGCGATCGGCCGCATCAGCGCGACGATCTGGTAGCGGTCGGTGACGTCGAACAGAACGACCGCGAGGAACGAAGTGGCGGCGATCGTCAGTGAGTATTGCCAGGCAAGATAGTTGAAAAAGCCGACATAATAGAAATAGACGGCAAGACCTGACACCAACAGCAGCGCGAATTCCACCATGCGCAGGACCCCGCTCACCATGATCGGCGACATCGTATCGCGCCGGTATTGCGAGGCGACCTGGCGGGCAACATCGTTCATGCCGCCGGCCGTATTGTTCTCGGCAGGGGCGTCGAATTTGCGCACCGCGTCTAGCGAAAAACGGCGCGCTGGGTCGATTTCGTTCATGGGGCGTCCGCAGGTTTCCCTCAGGTGAATAGCAAAAGAGAGCTAAGAAACCCTTGAAACAACAGATGGCTTTGGAGACGCTTTCACCAGGAGCAGCCCGGTGGAAACCCGTTGCTCTATTTTTTGAGCGCGGCGAAATAGGCCTTTTCGATTTCGGCGGCCATTACATCGGCGCCGAAGCGTGCCTTGAGGTCGGCGAGGCCGGGCATCAGGCCTTTGTAGGTGTCGAGATCGGCCAATGCGGCGCTTATCTTGTCGCCAAGTTCGCGCGGGTCGGGCCGGATCAGGACAGGTGAGCCGGTGTCGAAGATTTCCGGTATGCCGCCGACCGCCGTCGCGATGATCGGCTTGCCGGCGGCGAGCGCTTCCAGAACTATATAGGGCATGGCTTCCGCGCGCGAGGGAACGACGACCAGTTCGGCCAGCCTGAAGGCGAGCCTGGCCGGCATCGGCGCCAGGAAGCTGACCTCGAGGCCGAGCTGATTCACCTGGGCGCGATAGCGCGGCAGGTCGTCGCCGTCGCCGACCATCAGCGCTTTCAATGGGCGGCCGAGCCGTGTCGCGGCTAGCCCCAGCGCATCGATGAAGATGTCCGGGCCTTTGAGGTCTCGCATCATGCCGATATAGAGGAGGTCAACCGCATTGTGCTCGGCCCGCACCGGCTCGAACTCGGCGCCGCGCAGGCCGTTGTGGACGAGAGCGTTCGGAATGGGCGGCTCGCCGACCTTCCTGCGATAAGTCCGCCGCTCATAATCGGAAACAAACAGCAGGCAATCGGTGAAGCGAGCCATGAAGCGCTCGAGCGCGAAGAACAGCTTCCCCATGGCGGTGGTCTCGTCATAGTGAAGCGAGCCGCCATGCGGCGAATAAAGGCGGGCTACGCGAGACCTGGATACCCGCAACAATGAGCCGAACAGACGGGCATAGGCGCCACCTTTGGCGCCATGCCCGTGCAGCACGTCCGGCCGCAATTCTTTTATGATCCTATAGGTGCGCCGGGCCGAGGCGAGATCGCCTGGCCCGACATGCCGCTGCATCGGGGTGCGGTGAATGCCGAGCGCCAGGCTGCCTTTCATCTGTTCGAACAGCCGTTCCTCGAAATCGCCGCCCGTCGTCGAATCGCAGACGATGCCGACGGCATGGCCGGCGGCGACCTGAGCCTCGGTCAGGTCGCGCACATGCCGGAAGATGCCTCCGACCGGTGAGCGAAAGCAGTGGACGATCCTGAGTGTGTCCGCCACTTTGTCAGCACATCAAAACAGGCGTTCGCGAACATAGACTGTATCGCCGGGCAGTAGCGGGTCGGAGGTCACCACGCGTCCGGTTATCACCTTGCCGTTGATGTCGCGGGTAATGTCGACGCTTTCCTGGTTGGCGCGTGGCGTGAACCCGCCGGCGATGGCGACGGCTTTCTGCACGGTCAGGCCTGGAACGTAGGAATACTGCCCCGCCGCACCCACTTCACCCATGACGAAGATCGGCCGGTAGCGATCGATTTCGACCGAAACATCGGGATCCCGCAAATAACCCTGGCGCAGTTTCTCGGCGATCTCGCCCTCGAGCTGCTGGGCGGTGTGGCCGCGCGCCGGCACGTTGCCGACGAGCGGCAGCGAGAGATAGCCGGACTGGTCGACGCTGTAGGTATTGGTCAGTCCTTCCTGCTCGAACACGGTTACGCGGACGCGGTCGCCGGCGCCGAGGCGATAGGGCTGGTCGAGAACTTCATGGAATGCGGCCGGCGTCGGCCGGTAGCTGGAGCAGCCCGAAAGCATCGATACGGCAAGCAGCGCGCGGAAAAGGGGAGCAGTGCTTTTCATGAGCGGACACGTACCTTTGAATAGCCGGCGACTCTGCGGCAAACCTTAACGATCGAGCTCGGTTATCATCCTGTTAGGGTTAATGGCCGGTAAAGGCGCGCGGCCGATGCGGGCCGGATCGACAAATGCAGATGGTTTTCAGCCTCTTGTTTGCGGCTTGTTAGTAGAGCCTGACAGGTTCTTACCGCGATATTAACGGCTGAGTTACCATAGTTGTTTACGGTGCATGCTGACTCAGTACCGGAGCAGGGATGCATGTCCGTTCAATCCGCGGCCGCAGATGTCGACGTCGATCTCAGGCAGCTTTTCGCCAGCCTGGCGCGAAACTGGTTGCGCATCCTTGTCGTCGCACTGGTTGTAACCGGCCTGGCCTTTGCGCTCGCCTGGCTTGCAACGCCCGAATACAAGGCGGCAGCCAAGCTGGAGATCGGGCCTCGAGAATCGGAGTTCACGCGGCCAGCCGGGGCCAACGGCAACGAGCGGTCGATTCCCGACGAAGAGGCTGTGGCCACCGAGGTCCAGATCATCTCGTCCCCCGACATCCTCAAGCAGGTGGCGGCGAAGCTCAACCTGGCGAAATTGCCCGAATTCGACGAGGGGCTGAAGATGTCGGCGCTGAGCCGCGCCCTTGTCCTTGTTGGCTTGAAAAGCGATCCGTTCGAGATTCCGCTGGAAGAGCGCGTGCTGGACGCAATGCATGAGAAGCTCAACGTCTATGGCGTTGAAAAAACCCGCGCGATCGCAATCGAGTTCTCGTCAGAGGATCCAAAGCTTGCCGCCGCGATCCCGAACGCCATTGCAAACGCCTATATCGCCTCCAAGGGCAATGCCAAGCTCGAATCGAATTCCGCCGCCACCGACTTTCTGGCGCCGGAAATCGCGGATCTGCAGAACCGGGTGAAGGAGGCGGAAGCCAAGGTTGCCGCATTCCGTGCGCAGTCCGATCTTTTGATGGGCGGCAACAATTCGGTGCTTGCCACCCAGCAGCTGTCCGAATTGTCGAGCGAACTGTCACGCGTGCGCGCCAATCGCGCTTCGGCGGAAGCGACCGCTGACAGCGTGCGCAGGGCGTTGCGCAATGGCGGCTCGCTGGATGCCGTTCCGGAGGTGTTGTCTTCCGAACTGATCCAGCGCCTGCGCGAGCGGCAAGTCGAACTCAAGAACAACATCGCCGACCTTTCCACCACCTTGCTCGACAACCATCCGCGCATCCGCGCGCTGAAGTCGCAGCTCGCGGATCTCGACCGCCAGATCCGCAACGAAGCGGAAAAGATCATGAAAGGTCTGATGGCGCAGGCCGAGACGGCGAAGGCGCGAGAGGCTCAACTCGTGGCAGACGTCAACACGCTGAAGGCGGCGTCCGCCCGCGCCGGCGAAGAGCAGGTGGAACTCGATGCGCTGCAGCGTGATGCCGCGACCAAGCGTCAGCAGCTCGATCTCTATTCATCCAGCTATCTCCAGGCGGCCGCACGCAAGGATCGCAACTATCTGCCCGTCGACGCTCGCGTATTTTCGGACGCCCAGGTGCCGGCCGAACCTTATTTCCCCAAGATTGGTCCGATTGTCAGTGCGGCCTTTGTCGGCTCGTTGCTCATCATGGCGATCGTCACGCTGCTGCAGGAACTGTTTTCCGGCCGCGCCATGCGTCCGGCCGCCGGTGCCCATTTCGAGCGCATCGAGCAGGTTGCGATGCCGGCTGTCCAGGCCGAACGCGTGATGGCCGAGCCCGACCCGTCGGTTGGCCGGTCCGAACCGGCAGTCGTCGAGATCGATGAGGCCGACGACGACAATATCATTGAAAGCAAAGTGGAGCCGGAACCCGTCGCGGTGGCGGAAGCGGCTGCCGAGAAAATCGAACCGGAGTACTCTGAAATGGCCGCTGGAGACATTGAACCGGCACGTTCTATCCTCGGCGAGGTCGACATCGACAAGGCCGCGGAAAAACTGATCGCCACCGGTGCCGCCCGCGCCATATTCGTGTCGCCAGAAGGCGACGAGGCGGCCGCCTCGGCAGTGCTGGTGGCGCGCGCAGTCTCCGACGCCGGGCTACGCGTGCTGCTGCTTGATCTCACCGCTTCGGGTGCTGCCTCGCGGCCGATGCTGGACAGCGGGCTGTTTCCGGGCATCACCGATCTGCTCGCCTCACAAGCGCAGTTCAGCGATGTGATCCACCCCGATCTCTATTCGGACTGCCACGTTATTCCCGTCGGCACAGCCGATCCGGTCCGCGCCATGCGCGCCGCCGACCGGCTGCCGATCATCATGCAGTCGCTGACCACCGCCTATGATTTGGTCGTGGTCGAATGCGGACCGGCCGACGCGCAAGGCATCAGCCGCCTGGTGGGCGAGGGGACCGAGGTTTTGCTCTCCATGCTTGAGCCGGACGACGAGGTGACGCAGGCCGCGGTCGCGCTCATCGAGAGTGGCTATCCCGACCTGACGCTGGTCACGCCCATCGGCCATGTGGCGCCGGGCCCAATGCCGGGACGGCGCTCGGCCGCCTGAGGCAGTTTTCTCTCAACTCGAAATCAGCTGTCGTCTTCGCCTGCGGCCGGTGCTGTCCGCCCCACGGCTTTACGGCGCAGCAGCTTGGTCAGCTTCCAGACCATTGGGCTGTGCTTGATGAATGCCTTCAGGCTTGCGCCGTGCCTGAGCGCAAGCGCCAGCGCACGACCTTTCGGCGTCAGCGGAACCAGCACCTCGAAATGCTGCGTTTCGACATCGCACCACAATCGCTTGTAGGGTTCGTCGCCGACCGAGAAATCATAGATTTCGAAACCCGCCTCGCAGGCTTCCTGGATGTTCTCGAAGAACAGGAAGTCGCCCGGGCTGGTGTGTGCGAGGTCGTCCTCGGCAATCGCCCCGAACTCGCAGATCAGCCGCTTGCCCGAGCGGCTCGACCCGGTGACTGCACGAAGTTTGCCGGCGACTTCCAGCCCATGCAGGACGAAGGACGGATCTTCCTCTTGAAGCGCGTCGGCAAACAGCGAGCGGAAAAAAGCGCGCACCTCCGCCACACCGAAAACGTTGGCGATCCCCATCTTGCGGAAGCGGAATTCCTTCATCTCGAAAAAGGCATCGAGCAGCATGTGCACCTCGTCCGCAGTCCTCGCCTCGATGCGACGATAGCTGCCGACGGCCTCGAACTTGCGCGCCTGCGAGCGATGCTTCTTGCGCCTGCGCTTGCCGCTCACGCGGGCGAGCAGTGCGTCAAATCCTCCCACAAGACCGGCGGCCAGCGACAGATTGGGGCTCGAAAAATGCGGCAAGGCGGAGAGCGGGTTGGCAACGCCGTCGAGATCGGGCAGCAGCCGCTCCAGCGCAACAAGATCGATGTCGCGCCGCGCCTTGGCAATCGCAGCCAGCATCGAGCGGATCGCCGCGCTATCGGCATTCGCCAGCCATTGCGGGTCGACGGCGGCAAAATTGCCGTTTGCATGGCGGCCGCCCATGAACCGGGCGACGCGGAACGCTCCACTGCGAGTGACCTCCAGCGCCAGTGAGAAAACCGGCCTGTCCTCGGCGCGCAGCGTCGCAACGACAACGTCGGCGCCGGTATGTGTGGCCCAGTTCAGGATCCAGCCTGCGCTTTGCGCAGGGGCAAAAAGCGCCGAATGGCAGAATTCTGCGTACGCCGCCAACGCCGCACTATCGGCGACCGAGGTTGACAGGCCGGCCTTGCCGGCCGGCAAGGCACACGGCGACGCCTGGCTGCTTGCCAGCCGATTGCCGTCAAATGACGCGGTGGCGTCAACCATACCTCAATCCTTAGGGCGTATTCGTCGCGATTGGGGGTCCCGCGCAGGCGCATTCCATGCTTGATGAGCTTAGGCGCAAAAGGTGAATGAATGATCGACGGGGGCGAGGCAATCCGCAAACTGGCGCTCAATCTCGCCCGCTATTCCGGTCTCGCGCCGCTGGCCAAGCCGTTTATCGGCGGCCTTGGCGCCATCCTGATGCTGCATCGGGTTACCGCGACGCCGGAAAAGCCGAACGGCGTCAACCGCCACTTGAACATCGCGCCCGGGTTTCTCGACACCGTGATCGCCGACATGAAGGCGAACGGTTACAGTTTCGTCACGCTTGACGAGGCGATCGAGCGCATCAAGGCTGGCGACAAGGACGGCCAGTTTGCGACGATCACCGCCGACGACGCCTATCGAGACAACATGACCGAGGCGCTGCCGGTGCTGGAGAAACACGGCGCGCCGATCACCATCTACGTCGCGCCGGGGCTGATCGACGGCGCTGCCGATTTGTGGTGGGACGTGGTCGAGGACATCGTCAATGCGCGCGATCGCCTGACGCTGACGACGCCGGATGGCCCGGTGACAATCGACTGCTCGAGTCCGGGAAAAAAGGTCCAGGCCAATGCGCGCCTGCACGCTCATCTGACGCTGAAGGTGCGCGAGCAGGACCAGCGTGCGGTGTTGCGGGATCTGGCGCGCTCGAACGGCATCGAATTGGGTGGTCCGCGCCCGAGCACGCTGATGAACTGGGACGAGATCCGCACCACGGCCGCGCACCCGCTGGTGACGATCGGCGCGCATAGCATCAATCACTGCAATCTGAAGCGGCTTTCCGAGAGCGATGCGCGACATGAGATCGACGACGTCAAGCGCATATTGCAGGCCAAACTCGGCGAGGAGCCGCGCCATTTCGCCTATCCCTACGGTTATGCCAGTGCCGTCGGCCGCCGCGAAGTAGGCCTAGTCCGCGATGCCGGCTACGCCTCGGCGGTGACGACCCGCCACGGCATACTCCGCGCCGAGCATGCCGGCTTCCTGCACGCCCTGCCGCGCATTTCGGTCAATGGCCGCTATCAGAGCGTCGCCCACATCCGAACAATGTTGTCGGGCGTGACGACGCCGCTGGCCAATGCCGGCAAGACGGTGGTGACGATCTAACTGTTGCCTCGCCCCTTCGGCCGCGGCTCCAGGATCAGCCATTTGATGATGCCCATCGCCGGCAGCACCCACAAAAGCCCGCTGAGCAGGAAGAAGATGAAGTGCGCCAGCGGCCCGGACTGCGACAATTGGGCGACCGCCACGATCGAGGCGACCAGCGCATAGACTATGACCAGCACTACCAGCAGGAAGCTTCCGATCAGCTTTTTCAGGCGAATGGGCATGGCGCGATCTCGTTGATCGCTATCGCTTAGGCCGAACAGCCAATACGCGCAACCCGCCAGAAACGGCGCGACGGCGTGCCGCGCTGTCCGGTCTTGCAAGCCGGGTTGCGATGGTTCACCAATCCGCGACTTGAACCGCCGGGACAAATCCATGGCTGCTGCCATATCCGATGCCGCGCCTTTCGCCGCCCGCGATCGCGACCTTCGCAACCGCGCGCTGGTACGCGGTTGGCTCTACGTCGTGCTCCTGGTGCTGTTTGCGCTGGTACTAGTCGGCGGCGCTACAAGGCTCACCAATTCCGGCCTGTCGATCACCGAATGGCAGCCGATACACGGCGTCATCCCGCCGCTCAATGATGCCGAGTGGCAGGAGGAGTTCCTGCGCTACCAGCAGACCCCGCAATATGCCGAACTCAACAACGGCATGAGCATCGAGGCGTTCAAATCGATCTTCTGGTGGGAATGGGTGCACCGCATCCTGGCGCGTAGTGTCGGCGTGGTCTTCGCCCTGCCGCTGCTGTTCTTCTGGGCGACGCGCCGCATCGAGCGGGGCCTCGGCACGAAGTTGTCGGGCATCCTCCTTCTCGGCGCTCTGCAGGGCGCGATAGGCTGGTGGATGGTGGCGTCCGGGTTGGTTGACCGGGTTTCGGTCAGCCAATATCGGCTGGCGACGCATCTGACGCTGGCGGCGCTGATCTTCACGGCGACCATGGTGGTCGCGCGTGGGCTGGCGCCGCACTCGGAACCTGCCGCCGACCGCTCGACGCAACGTCTGGCCGGCTTTCTGGTGCTGCTGGCGCTGGTCCAGATCTATCTCGGCGGGCTGGTCGCAGGGCTAGACGCCGGCTTGAGCTACAACACCTGGCCGCTGATGGACGGCAAACTGGTTCCCGGCGACCTGCTGCTGCTCGAGCCGGCATGGCGCAATTTCTTCGAAAACCCGAAGACGGTGCAATTCGTCCACCGGGTCGGCGCCTACACGATCTTCGCGGTCGCGCTCTGGCACATGATTGCGACACGCCGGCGCCTGCCGGGCACGACGCATGCCCGACGTGCGACGCTGCTGTTCCTGATTGTCGTGGTGCAGGCGTCGATCGGCATCGGCACGCTATTGATGCAGGTGCCTCTGCACATGGCCCTGACGCATCAGGCATTCGCGCTGGTTCTGCTGGGCTTCGCCGCCGCGCATTGGCGCGGTACCAAGGGCGCTTACCCGCTGCCCCACGAGATCGCTCTCAGAGGCTGAGCCGCACCCGCCGGATTGCCGCGGCAATCGCCAGCTCGCGGTTTTCGTCGACGGCATTGCGATCTTCATGGTGCCATGCAGCCGACAGGCAGCCATAGGCGATGGCGTGGTCCAGTATGGCGGGCGGCGACTGGCCGAGCGTTGCGGCAAAGACATGCGCCATATGCGCGATCCGCCGCGGATCGATGCAAAGATCGTCTCGGTCGAGTGGGTTGTAGAACACATTGGCGGCATCGAAGCCGGGGTCGCCGAGAACGCCCTTCGGATCGATCGCCAGCCAGCCGCGCGGACCGTGCATGATGTTGTCGTGATGCAGGTCGCCATGCAGCGGCCGTACGTCGTGCGGATTGGACAACAGCCGTTCCGCGATTTCGGCAGCTTCGACATACAGGCTCTTTTCGCCGGCGGCGCGATCGGCCTTCGCCTTTTTGAACAGGCTGGAAAACCGGGTCCGCAACGGCTGAAGGTCCGGCGGGGCAGGGTGCTTCGACGGCGAGAACAGCTTGGCCATCACCTCCGCCGCGATCGCGGTGGCGGCATTGTCGCCGTGTTCGGCAAGATGGTGTGACAGCATCCTGTCGCCAGCATATTCGAGCAGCATGCAGTGGCCATCGCGGCCCAGCAGCCGCACCGCGCCTTCGCCGCGTCGCCAGGCGAGGAAATGCTCGCCGCGCAACTCGTCCTCGACATCGTCGAAAGGCTTTAGATCCTTGACGATTGCCGGTGAGCCGTCTTCGCGAGCAACCTTCCAGATGCGGCTGCTGAACGTTTCGGCGATGAGTTTGGGCGCGCCGACCTTCCAGCGCTTCGGAAATGCTGGCGCATCCATTCAGAGGCCGAGCATCAGATCCATGTTCTGCACGGCGGCGCCCGAGGCGCCCTTGCCGAGATTGTCATAGACCGCAAGCAGCAGCGCCTGCGCTCGATCGTCATTGGCGAAGACGTAGAGCTTCATCCGGTTGGTGCCATTATAGATCTCCGGATCGATGTCGGGCATGCGTTCCTGATGCAGATACGGCGCCACCTCGACCACGCCGCCATCGATGGAAGCGAAATGATCGGCGATCGCCGCGTGAAGCTCGGCGCCGGTCGGCACATGGTCGAGGCCGCCGAGTTGCAGCGGCACCACCGTGATCATGCCTTGCGCGAAATTGCCGACTGCCGGCTGCATGATCGGATCGTGCGAAAGCCTGGCATAGGTCCTGAGCTCCGGCACGTGCTTGTGCTGCAGCGTCAGTCCGTAGGGCAGGAATTCCGGCGCATCCTCGCCCTTGCCGACATAATCCTCGATCATTGGCCGGCCGCCGCCGGAATAGCCGGAAATGCCGTTGACGGTGACCGGAAAATCGGCCGGCAGCAGCCCCGCCGCAACCAGCGGCCGCAGCGTCGCGATCGGTCCTTGCGGCCAGCAGCCCGGATTGGCGACGCGCTTCGCCGAAGCGATCTTTTTCGCCTGGTCCTTGTCCATTTCGGCGAAACCATATTCCCACCCATCGGCGACTCGATGCGCCGTCGAGGCGTCGATCACCTTGGTGGTGTCATTGGCGATCAGCGAAACGCTTTCCTTGGCGGCTGCGTCCGGCAGACAGAGGATCGCGACATCGGCAGCGTTGAGGAACTCGGCGCGCGCTGCCGTTTCCTTGCGGCGCTCGGTCGGGATGGAGATGATTTCCAGGTCGCCACGCTCGGCAAGCAGCGCCCTTATCTGCAGACCGGTGGTGCCGTGCTCGCCGTCGATGAAGATTTTCGGTTTCATTGCTTGCCAAAATTCCTGTTATCTCGAAGCTATATGCCGCTTGCCTGATTCAATCCGGCAACGCCGTGATTGCCCTGGTTCATTTCTTCGAGTCGGGCCTTTCGTTCCGCCAACAGTCCAAGATAATGCATGGCCACCATCGACCCGGCAATTGCCGTTATATCGGCGTGATCATAGGCTGGCGCAACCTCGACGACGTCGGCGCCGACGATATCGAGCTGGTTGATCTGGCGCAGCACCGACAGGATCTTTGCCGAAGACGGGCCTCCCGCGACCGGCGTTCCGGTGCCGGGCGCAAAAGCCGGGTCCAGGCAATCGATGTCGAAAGTGACGTAGGTCTTCTTGCCGCCCGTACGGTCGACGATGGCATAGGCGATGTCGGACGCACGCATTTCCTCCACTTCATGGCCATACAGGATCTTGATACCGAACGTGTCGGGCGCATGGGTGCGGATGCCGATCTGGATCGACCGGTCGGGGTCGATGATGCCCTCCTTGACTGCACGGCCGACGAAGGAGCCGTGATCGATGCGCTTGCCGTCGTCGGGCCAGGTGTCCTGGTGTGCGTCGAACTGCACCAGAGCCAGCGGGCCATGGATGGCGGCATGCGCCTTGAGCAGCGGCCAGGTGACGAAGTGATCGCCACCGAGTGACAGCAGAAAGGCGCCGGATTTCAGGATCTTCGCCGCTTCGCGTTCGATCGTGGCAGGCGTCTTCTGGTGATTGCCGCTGTCGAGCAGGCAGTCGCCATAATCGATCACAGCAAGCTGTTCGAACAGGTCGCGCGAAAACGGATATTGCGGATCGTTGTCGAGGATGGCCGAGGCGCGGCGGATTGCCTGCGGTCCGAAACGGGCGCCCGGCCGATTGGTGACCGCAGCGTCGAAGGGAATGCCCCACACCACCGCATCGGCGTCCTTCACGTCCTTCGAATATTTGCGCCGCATGAACGACAGGGCGCCGGCATAGGTCGGCTCGAACGACGCACCCGTCCTGGAGCGGGTGGTGAAGGCGTGATCGATGGTTCTTGGCGGCATGAAGCGATCTCCTGTGCGTCGACGCGCAACCTTATTGGACATAATTCTCAGAATTGCGACCCCTGCGGAGGATCATGGCCATTCGATCCGGTCACAAATCCTTGCTCGCCAGGCGAACCCGGCATGGCCCGCCAGGAGATTGCCTGGCAAGCAACCGAAAGTAGCCGCGGACGACTGCTTCGGCCGGCGCTGACCTGATTTTCCGGCATTTTGCAAGCCGGCTTCGTTCACCTGCCTGTCACGGGCATCGCTTAACCGGGGTGCGATCCCGGTACGGAGCGATTCTCATGCGAACGATTTGGCTGAGCCTTCTGCTTTCCGCGGCGCTGGCGCTCTCCCTTGGCCAGGCATCGGCAGGCGAAACGCACGCCAGGCAGATTCTCGACCGCTTCGAGCACGCCAACCAATGGCGCGACCATGTGATAGTGGCCGCGCACCGCGCCGGCGGCATGCAATCCGACAAGACGCTCTATCCCGAAAATTCGATCGCCGCCGTCGAGGCGTCGATCGCAATGGGCGCCGAAATCGTCGAGGTCGATATCAGGCGCTCGAAGGACGGACAGTTCGTCGTCATGCATGACAGTTGGCTCGACCGCACGACGAATTGCAAGGGTGAGGTGGTCAACCGCACGATGGCCGAACTCAAGACTTGCCGGTTGGTGATCGAAGGCACCGGCGCCGTTACGGGCGAGACGGTCTCGACGTTGCGCGAGATGTTGATGGCGACCAGGGACAGGATCCTGATCAATCTCGACAACAAGCTCGATACCGAAAGCCTCGTCGGCATGGTCGCGGTTGCGCGCGACCTCGGCATGGCCGAACAGGTGATCGTCAAGGAGAACCTGTGGAATGCGGAGCGGATTGCCAGTGTCAAGGCCGCCATGGACGCGATCGGCAGCGGCTTCCAGTTCATGCCGATTATCGCCGATGACGCGGTTCGCGACGCCATGTTTGCCGAGAAAGTGAGCCGGGCCTTCCCGATGCGCGCGGTTGAGATGATCAACTGGCGCATGGGATCAGAGACACTGACCGAGACCGGCGGCCCGCTGTTCAGCCCGCGCATGCGCGCGATCGCCGTGAGGGGCGACTGGCACATCTGGGCCGACACCTATGCCATCGTCAACAAGCCGGGCGGCTTCCTCGCCGGCGGTCGCGGCGACGAGCTGGCGGTTGCGGCCAGCCTGCCGCGCGAGACTTATGGCTTCTGGGTCGAGCGCGGCGCCACCATCATCCAGACCGACGAACCGAAGGCCGCCATCGGTTGGCTGGCGGCGAACGGTTTTCGCGTGCCCTATGCCGGTGAGAAGCGCCCGGCCGAGCCGGCCAACACGGCCAGCATCAACTAGACCGGCGCGGCGAGAATTGGATCTCCCTCTTGTGGGGACGATGCCCGGCAGGGCAGAAGGGCGCTGTCCCGCCGACCCCAGGGCGGCAGCGCCAAACTTTCGAAGGAACCCAGGAACAGAAAACCCGCCTCTGTGGGCGGGTCGTTGGAACCAATTAGCACCATACCCAAATTAGTAGCATAGCTGCCGGCACAAAGCAAGAACAAAATGTGGCGTAGTGGCAGAAAAATGCGACGATCCTTCAGCGTCTCGGCTGTCCCGCCTGCAAGGTCGCGCGCCTTCGCTGTCCTGCCGGCAATCTCCCCCGCAAGGGAACCCACTTGGGGGAGATTGGCTCATCACTGCCTTCGGTAATCTACCCGCAGGCCGCCATTGCCACACCATCCAGCTCCTTGATGACATCGTCCGACAGTTCGAGGTCGGCAGCGGCGAGGTTCTCCCGCAGATGCGCGACGGAAGACGTGCCGGGAATCAGAAGAATGTTGGGCGCGCGGCGAAGCAGCCAGGCGAGCGCGACCTGCATGGGCGTGGCGCCGAGGCGTGCGGCGACCTTGGACAAGGTCGACGACTGCAACGGGTTGAAGCCGCCAAGTGGGAAGAACGGCACATAGGCGGTGCCGTCGCGGGCCAGATCGTCGATCGAGGCATCGTCGCCCCGATGCGCCAGATTGTACTCGTTCTGCACGCAGACGATCTTGCACATCCTGCGGCCTTCGGCGATCTGTGCAGCGGTGACGTTGCTCAGCCCGATGTGCCGCACGAGGCCCTGTCGCTGGAGCTCGGCAAGCGTCGCAAGCGGCGCCTCGATCGACCCTTCGGCGGGGCCATGCGCGTCGAACATGACCCGAAGGTTGACCACCTCCAGCACGTCGAGTCCGAGATTGTGCAGATTGTCGTGCACCGCCTGTGTCAGCTCTTCTGCCGAGAAGCCCGGCAGCCATGAGCCATCCGTGCCGCGTCGGGCACCGATCTTGGTGACAATAACGAGGTCGTCGGGATAGGGTGCGAGCGCTTCGCGGATCAACAGGTTGGTCACGTGCGGGCCATAGAAGTCGCTGGTGTCGATGTGGTTGACGCCTTGTGCAACGGCTTCGCGCAGTACGCCCAATGCCGCGTCGTGGTCCTTTGGTGGGCCGAAGACGCCTGGCCCTGCGAGCTGCATGGCGCCGTAGCCGAGCCGTCTCACCTTGCGGTCGCCGAGGATGAATGTGCCGGACTGGTCGACGCTGGACATGGTCTTTCTCCTTCAGGAACGGTGCACAGATAGACGCTGTCCGATCTCATGATAATTGGGTACAATTCGCACGGGCTGTGCGGAATGGCGAACAATGCAGATTGATCTCGGGGATTTGAACGCCTTCGTGGCCGTAGCGCGCGCCAAAGGTTTTCGGGATGCGGCACGCGCCAGCGGCGGCAGTGCGTCCGGCTTGAGCGAGGCGGTGCGGCGCCTGGAGACGCAGCTCGGTGTCAGGCTGCTCAACCGGACGACCCGCAGCGTTGTCCTGACGGAAGCCGGCGAAGGCCTGCTGGCGCGGCTCGGTCCTGCCTTGACCGAGGTGGAGTCGGCCCTCGACGTAGTGAACGGCTTTCGCGACAGGCCGGCAGGTACGTTGCGCCTCAATGTGCCGGTCAGCGCGGCGCGGCTGGTGCTGCCCAGCATCGTTCCGCCTTTTCTCGCCGCCTATCCAGGCATCCGGTTGGAGGTGATCTCGGAGGAGAGCTTCGTCGATGTGCTGGCGGCAGGGTGCGACGCCGGCATTCGCTATGAGGAGCGGCTGGAGCAGGACATGATCGCTGTGCCGATCGGACCGCGCGTGCAGCGCTTCGCCACCGCCGCCAGCCCGGCCTACCTGGATCGTCATGGCCGGCCGCAACACCCGCGCGACCTGCTCGGCCACGCCTGCCTGCGCGGCCGCTTTGCCAGCCGTGCGATGCCGCCGTGGGAATTCGAGCGCGACGGCGAGGTGGTGCGGGTCGACCCGACGGGGCCGCTTCTCGTGACCCTGGGCGGGGCGACTGACCTCAAAGTCGATGCAGCCATCGCCGGCACCGGCATCATCAGCCTGTTCGAGGATTGGCTACGCCCTCACTTCGAGAGCGGGGCGCTCGAACCGCTGCTTGAACCCTGGTGGCAGAGCTTCTCCGGGCCGTTCCTTTACTATCCCGGCCGGCGCCTCGTGCCGGCGCCGTTGCGGGCGTTCATTGACTTCATCAAGGCGTCCGCCGGCCAGCCCTGACACCCGGAAGAGCCGCGCCCGAAAATAAGCGCGGCTCCCTTCCCTCAGGGTGACCCGCCACTACGCTTCGCGGCAGGTCTTGCTTGATCTATTTGACTGGGATCATCAGGTGCGCGTAGGGCGTGTCGGGGAACATGACGTATGGCTGTGTGGGGTTCGGCTCGTGGGGATACAAGGCCATCATGTCTGGTGCGTTCATGACCATCACGTGCGGACCATCATGCAGCCATTCGGCCCCCTCCGGCGGCTTGGTTGCAAAGGGGTCGGTATTGCTGGCCGCATCGCCTCCTTTTAGCATGTAGGCGAAACCAACTTTTCCTGCCGGCGGCTCCTTCTTGGACATGATCGCGTGCATCCACGCCATCCCGTTCTCATCCGTGCACATTGGGTCGTCGGCGGGAGTGCCCGGGTCGTCCGGGATGCAAGTGAAACCGTTGGTGCCCTTCCTCAACGTTTTCATCTCCCAATTCACGACGGCGGCGTTTTTGCCGACAGCCGCCGGTGCCGCTGTAATCGCATTCTCGATCAGCTGCTCGTCGCTTTTGTCGGCCGCAGGCGCGGCGAATGCCCAAGTGGCGGCGACAGCTGCCAGAAACACACTGCTGGAATGGATGCGCATTGCCTCCTCCTTCGCGAGCGTCGGGTTACCGGCGCGTCGCAACGTGCACAGCTCCCGCTCTGTGGAGTTGGCTGCTGCCCTGGGATATAGAACGCGCCGGTAATTAAGATACTACTAATATTACGATAGGTCACCTGAAGATGCGGGACTGCTATGTCGACAAAGAAAAGGGGCTGCGAAATACGCAGCCCCTTTGAAAAAATCGATAGAAAACAGGTATCTGTTTAACGCTTCGAGAACTGGAAGGAGCGGCGGGCCTTCGCCTTGCCATACTTCTTGCGCTCGACGACGCGGCTGTCGCGGGTCAGGAAGCCGCCCTTCTTGAGTACGGCGCGCAGCGCCGGCTCGTAATAGGTCAGCGCCTTGGAGATGCCGTGGCGCACGGCACCGGCCTGGCCGGACAGGCCGCCGCCGATGACGGTGGCAACGATGTCGTACTGGCCGGCGCGATTGGCGGCGATGATCGGCTGGTTGAGGATCATCTGCAGCACCGGGCGCGCGAAATATTCGGCGAACACCTTGTCGTTGACGACGATCTTGCCGGAGCCGGGCTTCACCCAGACGCGGGCGATGGCGTTCTTGCGCTTGCCGGTGGCATAGGCGCGGCCCGACTTATCGAGTTTCTGGACGTGGACGGGTGCGGCCGGCTGGGTGTTGGTGTTGCCGGTGGCAGCTCCGAGTTCTGCGAGCGAGGAAAGCTCAGCCATCTTACGAAACCTTCTTGTTCTTGGCGTTCAGCTTTGCCACGTCGAGGACGACGGGCTGCTGGGCGACATGCGGATGTTCCGTGCCTGCATAGACGCGGAGGTTCTTCATCTGGCGACGGCCGAGCGGGCCACGCGGGATCATGCGTTCGACGGCCTTCTCGACGACACGTTCGGGGAAACGACCCTCGAGCAGCTGGCGCGCGGTGCGCTCCTTGACGCCGCCGGGGTGGCCGGTGTGCCAGTAATAGACCTTGTCGGTGAACTTCTTGCCGGTGAACACCACCTTGTCGGCATTGATGACGATGACGTTGTCGCCGTCGTCGACGTGCGGGGTGAAGGTGGGCTTGTGCTTGCCGCGAAGATGATTGGCGATGACAGTGGCGAGACGGCCGACGACGAGACCCTCGGCGTCGATCAGCACCCACTTCTTCACCACATCCGCAGGCTTCTGCGAAAAGGTTGCCATGGATTGTTGCTTTCGGTTCGGACCTTCAAAAGAAGGCGTTTCTTGTTGCTTGGATTGGCGAAAGGCGCTTGCCCGCCGCCAATAACAAAACGGCGGCCTTTGCGGGCCGCTGTTCCGTGAGGGCTTATAGGAGAGGACGGCGACTGCGTCAAGGCGCGGGAAAAACCATCTCTGGGGTAAAATCAAACAAAAACAATGATTTGACCATAAGGTATTATTTTACCGCATCTCCAATCCGCTTTGGCGGGATCGAATAGGTGCCCGTTGCGTGCGCTACCGTGTGTCCCTCCGGGCCGGCGACGATGTCGATATCGAACACCATCAGGCTCTTGCCGAGCTTGAGGATGCGGCAATGGCCGTCGATAGGACCACTCTCGGCCTTGCGGACGAAATTGATGTTGAGACTGGTGGTGACCGAAAGTGCATCCGGTCCGGCATGCGAGAGCACGCAGACATAGCCGCCTATGTCGGCCAGCGTGAACAGCGCCGAACCCGACACGGTGCCGCCGGGACGCAAATGGCGCTCGTCGGCATTGAGTCGCACGACACAGCCGCCTGGAAACACCTCCAACGCCTCATAGAAGGTGAACTGGTCGTTGAGTTGCGGGAAAACGGTCGCCATCAGCGCGTTGACATCAGCAGCCGTCAGCACCGGCTTGAGGTTGCTTTGGGCAGGCATGTCGGTCCCTCGTTTGCGCCTGCCGGTATGAGCGTAGCGTGCCGTTTCTGGCAACAGCCATTCATTATGGCAGAAGCGGGGTGTTGGACGAAGCGAGACCGGCATACTAGATTAGTCGATCACCGATCCGGAATCGCGGAGGAATGACCCCATGGCCGAAATCGTTGCCATCAAACCTGCCGTTGCCGAAGGGCCGGTCGTCTCCAGGCTGAACAACGGCGTGCTGCGCCTGACGCTCGCCAATCCGCCGGCCAATGCTCTTTCGCTTGCAGTGATGGCGGCGCTGATGGCGGAACTCGACCGCGCCAAGGCCGACAAATCCGTCCGCGTCATCATCCTTGGGGCGGCCGGCAAAGTGTTCTGCGCCGGGCACGACCTCAAGGAGTTGAGCACGCACCGTGCTGATGCCGATCGCGGCAGGGCCTTTTTCGAAAAGACCTTTTCCGCCTGCGCCGCGCTGATGCAGGCGATCGTTCGCCATCCTAAGCCGGTGATCGCCGAAGTCGACGGCCTGGCGACGGCGGCCGGATTGCAGTTGGTCGCCAGCTGCGATCTCGCCATCGCCTCGCACGAGGCGACCTTCTGCACGCCGGGTGTTAACATCGGACTGTTCTGCTCGACGCCGATGGTGGCGCTGTCGCGCAACGTCTCGCGCAAGCACGCCATGGAGATGCTTTTGACCGGCGAGACGATCGATGCGGCAACCGCCAAGGAATTCGGCTTGGTCAACCGGGTCGTGCCGCGCGAATATCTGAATCAGATTGTCACCAAATACGCGCAAACCATTGCGTCCAAATCCTCCCTGGTCGTCAAGATCGGCAAGGAAGCCTTCTACGAACAGGCAGAAATGGGGCTGGCCGAGGCCTATGATTACACCGGGCGCGTCATGGTCGAGAACATGCTGGCGCGCGATGCGGAAGAGGGCATTGGCGCCTTCATCGGAAAGCGCAAGCCGGAATGGCCGGAGGAATAGGAGGCGGATATGGAACCGCGCATCTCCATCATCACCATCGCCACCGACGATCTCGACCGTGCGACCCGCTTCTATGAGGCGATGGGGCTGACCCGCCATGCCGGGATCACCGACGGCGTTGCCTTCTTCCAGATGGGCGGCGCTATTCTTGGCTTGTTTCCGCGCCCAAGCGCCGAAGAGGATTCGGGCGTCAGCTTCTCGAAGGCGCCGTCGGCCGTCTACCTCGCCTACAACACCCGCTCTGACGCCGAGGTCGATGCAGTGCTGGCGATGGCCGAGAAAGCCGGCGGCCGTATCGTCAAGCCGGCTGGCCGCGCATTCTGGGGCGGTTGGTACGGCTATTTCGCCGATGCCGACGGGCACATCTGGGAAGTGGCGCACAATCCGGCTTTTCCGATCGCGGAAGACGGATCGATTTCGCTGCCCGGCTGACGGCCTTCCGTGGCCCATTGCAAGTCACTGACGCGGCTGTTGGCACCTCACTCCGAAGCGCTGTATGACGAGGCATGAACCACGACGCCTACGACAACGCCTATATCGCCGGCATCCTCAATTCGGTGAAGACCATCGCCATGGTCGGCGCATCGGCCAATGACGTGCGGCCGAGCTATTTCGTGCTGAAATATCTGCTCGGCAAAGGGTTTTCGGTGTTCCCGATCAATCCCGGCCAGGCTGGCAAGACGATTCTAGGCCAGATGACTTATGCCAGACTCGCCGACGTTCCAGGACCTGTCGATATGGTCGACGTGTTTCGCGCTTCCGCTGCCGTGCCGGGCATTGTCGACGAGGTGCTGCGGCTCGATCCGCTGCCGAAGGTCATCTGGATGCAGCTTGGCATACGCCATGACGAGGCGGCCGCACGCGCCGAAGCCGCCGGCATCAAGGTGGTGATGAACCGTTGCCCCAAGATCGAATATGGCAAGCTGTCCGGCGAGATCGGCTGGACCGGCGTCAATTCAGGCGTGCTGTCGTCGAAGAAGCCGCTGATGCGGCCGGGATTCCAGAGTTTCGGCGTTCGCCAGAAGTAGGTAGTGAATAGTGAATGGTGAATAGAAGGATTTTTCTGGAAGGCGGGCAAGGCGGCATATGAGCCGCTTGCAATCAGGGTGGGGCTGGCCGACTTTGCCATTCACCATTCACCATTCACCATTCACTATTCACCATTGAGGGAGGTTTTCGATGGCCCGCACGCCCGGTTTCAACACGCTCGCCGTCCATGCCGGCGCCAAGCCGGATCCGGCGACCGGCGCCCGAGCGACGCCGATCTACCAGACCACCTCCTTCGTCTTCGACGATGCCGACCATGCCGCCTCGCTGTTCGGGCTGAAGGCGTTCGGCAACATCTACACCCGCATCATGAACCCGACCCAGGCGGTGCTGGAAGAGCGCATCGCGGCACTCGAAGGCGGCACGGCAGGCCTTGCCGTCGCCTCCGGCCATGCCGCGCAGGTGCTGGTCTTCCACAATCTGATGCAGCCCGGCGACAATTTCGTTTCAGCGACAAAGCTTTACGGCGGCTCGATCAACCAATTCGGCCACGCCTTCAAGAATTTCGGTTGGCAGGTGCGCTGGGCCGACACCAATGACATCTCGACCTTCGAGAGCCAGATCGACGACAGGACCAAGGCAATCTTCATCGAGAGCCTGGCCAATCCGGGCGGCGTCTTCGTCGATATCGAGAAGATCGGCGACATTGCCCGCAAGCACGGCCTGCCGCTGATCGTCGACAACACGCTGGCCTCGCCCTATCTGCTGCGGCCGATCGAACATGGCGCCGACATCGTCGTGCATTCGCTGACCAAGTTCATCGGCGGTCACGGCAACTCGATCGGCGGCGCCATTGTCGACGGCGGCACCTTCGATTGGTCGAAGTCGGGCAAATATCCGATGCTGTCGGAGCCGCGCCCCGAATATGGCGGCCTCGTCCTGCACGAGACCTTCGGCAATTTCGCCTTCGCCATCGCTGCTCGCGTGCTCGGCCTGCGCGATATCGGCGCGGCGATTTCGCCGTTCAACGCTTTCCTGATCCTGACCGGTCTGGAAACCTTGCCGCTCAGGATGCAGCGCCACTGCGACAATGCGGCGGCGGTCGCCGGATGGCTTTCCAACCATCCCAAGGTCGCCTGGGTGTCCTATCCCGGCCTGCCCAGCGACAAGAACAATGCGCTGCAGAAGAAGTACTCGCCGCTCGGCGCCGGCGCGGTGTTCACCTTCGGGCTGAAGGGCGGCTATGCGGCGGGCATCAAGTTCGTCGAGGCGCTCGAGCTGTTCTCGCACCTGGCCAATGTCGGCGACACCAAGTCGCTGGTCATCCACCCGGCATCGACCACGCATCGCCAGCTTTCCGACGAGCAGAAGATCAACGCCGGGGCGGGGCCGGACACGGTCAGGCTTTCGGTCGGCATCGAGGACGTCAACGACATCGTCGCCGATCTGGAACAGGCTCTCGCCAAGGTTTGATCGCCATGACCACGCCGAAATTTCTTTCCGTCGGCGTCGACACCGTCGAACCGGAACTTGGCGCACCGGCGCCGGATCGCCTGATTTCAGGCGATCCGAAATTCCGCACCTGGAATGTCGAGGAACAGGACGGCGGCCTTTATGCCGGCGTCTGGGAAGCGACGCCAGGCAAATGGCGCATCGAATATGATGAGTGGGAGTTCTGCCGCATCCTGTCAGGGGTTTCGGTGATCGCCGAAGACGGCGGCGATGCGCGCACCGTCAGGGCAGGCGACAGCTTCGTGCTCAGGCCGGGCTTTAGAGGAAGCTGGGAAGTGCTTGAAACGACGCGCAAGGAGTATGTGATCAAGCTTTGATCATTCTAAGGTCTCCACGGCTTCGTCATCCTCGGGTCTGCGCCGTTCGCTTCGCTCCTGCTTCGCCCGAGGATGACGAACTCGAGGAGGCTTCGGCCAATCTCCAACGCAGGTTCCGAAGCCTTGTCGTAGGACGCCTTCAGAAGCTTACGGCAAGCGTTTCCAGCCCGTGGAAATGATACGTGTCACGGAAGCGCGGCTGTTCGACCATTTGGAGCCGCGGCAGGCGTTCGAACAAGGTTTTCAGCGACACCTGCAGTTCGAGCCGGGCGAGCGGCGCGCCGATGCAGAAATGGATGCCGGCGCCGAACGATACGTTCTTTTGGTCGGCACGGTCCGGCCTGAAGGCGAGGGGCTCGGCAAACGCAGTAGGGTCGCGATTGGCCATGCCGAGCAACAGCCCGATCGTCTCGCCCGGCTGGACGATGATCCCGGGCCCGGCCTCGACCTCCTGATAGGCGTAGCGCGTGAACATGTGCAGCGGCGCGTCGTAGCGCAGGCACTCTTCGACCGTCGCGGCTGTCGCTTCCGGCGAGGCGAAGAAGCGGCGCGGGTCGCCGCCTTGCGCAAGGATCGAGCGCACCGCATTGCCGGTCTGGTGGACAGTTGCCTCATGGCCGGCATTGAGCAAAAGGATGGCCGAGGATACCAGCTCGTCCTCCGACAGTTTCTGACCGTCCTCCTGTGCCCCAATCAGCAGCGACAGAAGATCCTCGCCCGGCCTCTTTCGCCGCTCGGCGACATAGCCGCGCAAAAAACTCGAAAAGTCGCGCGCGGCGCGATTGGCCGTGTCCTCCGTCTCGCGGGTGCGGCCATGCATGTACATGGCGACGATCCGATGCGACCAGTCGAGCAGCTGCGGCCCCATGTCGACCGGCACGCCGAGCATCTCGGCAATGATGGTGATCGGCAAGGGAGCGGCGAAAGCCGACAGCAAGTCGACCCGGTCCGGCTCGAAACGGTCGATCAGCTCGTTGGCCAGCGCTTCGACACGCGGCCTGAGCCGCTCGACCTGACGCGAGACGAAGGCGCGGTTGACCAGCGTTCTGAGCCGTGTGTGGACGGGCGGCTCCAGCTCCAGCATCGAATTGGCCTCGATGCCGTCGAAGGCGCTGAGGTGCGCGCGGTCCTGGCCGATGCCTCGGCTGTCCGGAATGCCGGCCGGGTTCTGCCGGCCGAAGCGGCGATCGCGCAGCAGACGGTTGACGTCGTCGAGGCCGCCAAAGCACCAGAAACCAAATTCTTCCCAGACGAAGGCGTTCGATGCGCCGTGCAGGAAGGCGTAAGCTTCGTAAGGGTCTTGGAAAAAAGCCGGCTCGTGCGGATCGAGCCGCAGGCGACGCGTGGCTGGATCAAAGGCAAGGTAGGGCGGCTTCAATTCGGTCATGCCAGATCATTAGCGCGGCTTGCCTGTCTGGTGCCAGACCGTATGTTGGCCCTCCCGTGAGGCGAGCCGCCGAAGCGGCTGCGGAAGGACGGTTTTTATGAATGTGATCGTGGTCGGTGCAGGCATTGCCGGGCTTTCCACGGCGTGGTCGCTGGTCAAGGCCGGGCACCTCGTCTCGATCGTCGAGCAGGGACCGATCCCCAATCCGCTCGCCGCCTCCGGCGACCATCATCGCATCATCCGCCGCGCCTACCGGGCCGGAACGGGCTACGGCCGGCTGATCACCGAAGCCTATGAAGCTTGGGATGAGATGTGGGCCGATCTCGGTGAAACCCATCTCGATCCGCGCGGCTTCATCTGCATTTCGCGCCAGCCGGGAGACGAGGCCGAGGAATACCGCGAAGGCATGGAAGCCGGGAACTACCCGTTCGAATTGTTCGAGCCGGACGCCGCGGTCGAACGCTGGCCGTTCCTAGAACCTGGTTCATTCCGCTATGCGTATTTTTCGCCGGACGGCGGCGCGCTGCACTGCCGCAAGATCGCTGCGGGCCTCGCCAGGTGGCTGCGCGCGAACGGCGCCAATGTCTATGAGAACAGCAAGGTGGTCGAGATCGACGCCGAGGCCGGGCATGTCGTGCTGGCGGGCGGCGAAACGATGCAGGCCGACCGGATCGTCGTCGCTGCCGGCGCCTGGGTGCTAAAACTGTTCCCGGAGCTGGATGGCGAGCTGAAAACCTGGCGCACCGCGCTCGCCTATGTCGAACCGCCGGCGGACCTGAAAGCGGTCTGGCAGGCAGCACCGGTCGTCCTCAACATCGGCGGCACTGTCGATGGCTACGCCATTCCGCCCTCGGGCGGGGCCGGCATGAAATTCGGCTCAGGCCTGCACAGGGTGCCGACCAGCGATGCCGACTGGAACCGCCAGCCGGTGCCGGGCGAGGGTGAGGCGATCCGCAACCTGTTTTCGCCGCCGATTGCCCGTATCGAGGAGTACAAGGTCACCGAAGTGGTCACCTGCGCCTACACCTTCACCGCCGACGAGAAATTTCTGGCCCACCGGAAAGGCAGATGCCTGGTCGTCTCGGCCTGCTCCGGCCACGGCTACAAGTTCGGCGCGGCAGTTGGCAGAAGGGTTGCGGCCTGCGTCGGCAATGGCGATGTCGACGGCCTGAAGAAATGGCTCAGGGCCGAGGCGGCCTGAGCGCCTAGTATCGGCAATGCCTCGGAATATGCACGCGCCGCCAGCTGGATGAGCCCTCCCTGACCACCACGCGGCGGGCCACTGTCTGATAAGACGCCGGAATGTCGATGATGCGCCGTTGCTCCGGCCGCACGAGAACCTCTTCGGCGACGCTCTCGTATTCGGCGGGGAGGACAACGCGCCGCCGGCGTTCCGGCTCAACCACGACGATCTCGGCCACGCGTTCATAGCGCGCCTTGTGCCTGACCTTGCACAGCACCTTGCGGCCATCGATGATGCGCCATTCCCAGGAATAGCCGCCGTCATCGACCCTCACGGACCGGTAGATGGTGCGGGTGATGGCGGGCACGATCTCGTAGCTGACGCGCGCCGGCGCGATCTGCACCACGCGCTCGCGGGTCCCGTAGATCGGCGCTTCATACTGCACCTGCTGGCCGGCTGGGCTGACGAGCACATCCTCGTAGACGGTGTCGTAGACGGCCGGCCGATTGACCTGCTCGTAGCATTCGACCGCGCGTCCGCCGGCAGCCGTTTCGGACGCCATGCCGAGAACGCTGATGCCGGTAAGGGCCAAGGAAGCAACTTTCTTGATCATCGCACTCCCCCTGTTTGAACTGCGTGAAGCGAGTTCAACGTTGAATTGTAGGGTAAGCCGTGGCCGGAAAAAGCGGTTTCACCACTTTTCGTTAAGCGATGGCGTTAAGAAACTGCTAAACAACGGCCAAGCATGAGCGCCCCTTCCCACGGCAGGAGAGGGGCTGCCGGCACGGCGACAGGCGAAACTGGTTTGGAAACCTTGATTCGACTTAACCGGATGGCTAGGAGAGGCGGCCTTGCGCTAGGGTGAGCCGGCATCCTATTTACACAATAACGATCCAGAACCGATTCTGCCCGATTGCAAATCTCCGGCGCCGGAATCCCATCCTCAAAAAGGGATAGTCCATGAAGAACCCCGTCGAAACCTACATGAACCTCGTTCCGATGGTGGTCGAACAGACCAATCGCGGCGAGCGGGCCTACGATATTTTCTCGCGGCTCCTCAAGGAGCGCATCATTTTCATCACCGGCCCGGTCGAGGATGGCATGGCGACGCTGGTCTGCGCGCAGCTGCTGTTCCTCGAGGCGGAGAATCCGAAGAAGGAAATCAACCTCTATATCAACTCGCCCGGCGGCGTCGTCACCTCCGGCATGGCGATCTACGACACCATGCAGTTCATCAAGCCTGCCGTGTCGACGCTCTGCATCGGTCAGGCCGCCTCGATGGGCTCGCTGCTCTTGACGGCGGGCCACAAGGACATGCGCTTTGCCACGCCGAACGCCCGCATCATGGTCCACCAGCCTTCCGGCGGCTTCCAGGGCCAGGCTTCCGACATCGAGCGCCATGCCCAGGACATCATCAAGCTGAAGCGTCGCCTCAACGAGGTTTACGTCAAGCACACCGGCAAGAGCTACGATGAGATTGAAAAAACCCTCGACCGTGACCATTTCATGACTGCCGACGAGGCCAGGGATTTCGGCCTCATCGACAAGGTCATTTCGTCACGTGAGCCGGTCGAAGGTATTGCCTTATAGGCCCGCGGTGGCCCTGCGGTGGCAATGAGTGGCGGGATCACGCGCTTTTGGCGCAGCTTGCGGCATTTCGGCCACAATTGGCTGTTCCCTCGACGGGTGCAATTGCCTACGTTAAGGCTATGTTGATTTTCGACGGCTTAGCTTTGCGTGGGGTTGTTCGAATCATTGCCCCGTTTTCCGATTTGTGTTTCGTACGGAATGCGTTGCGGGAGCCGGGGCACTGGCGGCAGCGGATTCCCGCGATAGATTGAATATGCGCCCTTTCAACCAGACCATCGGCGGGCGGCCATGAAAGGACAGGAAAATGAGCAAGGTCGGCAACAACAGCGGTGATTCCAAGAACACGCTTTATTGCTCGTTTTGCGGCAAAAGCCAGCACGAAGTGCGCAAGCTGATCGCCGGGCCGACGGTGTTCATCTGCGACGAATGCGTCGAACTGTGCATGGACATCATCCGCGAGGAGAACAAGACCTCGATGGTGAAGTCGCGCGAGGGCGTGCCGACCCCGCAGGAAATCCTCAAGGTTCTCGACGACTACGTCATCGGCCAGCCCTACGCCAAGCGCGTGCTGTCGGTGGCCGTCCACAACCACTACAAGCGCCTCGCCCATGCCGGCAAGAACAACGACGTCGAACTGGCGAAGTCTAACATCCTGCTGATCGGCCCGACCGGTTGCGGCAAGACGCTGCTGGCGCAGACGCTGGCCCGCATCATCGACGTCCCCTTCACCATGGCCGACGCGACGACGTTGACCGAGGCCGGCTATGTCGGCGAGGATGTCGAGAACATCATTCTGAAGCTGTTGCAGTCGGCCGACTACAATGTCGAGCGCGCCCAGCGCGGCATCGTCTATATCGACGAGATCGACAAGATCTCGCGCAAGTCGGACAATCCCTCGATCACCCGCGACGTCTCGGGCGAGGGCGTGCAGCAGGCACTTTTGAAGATCATGGAAGGCACTGTCGCCTCCGTGCCGCCGCAGGGCGGCAGGAAGCATCCGCAGCAGGAATTCCTGCAGGTCGACACCGCCAACATCCTGTTCATCTGCGGTGGCGCTTTCGCCGGCCTGGACAAGATCATCTCGGATCGCGGCAGGAAGACCTCGATCGGTTTCGGCGCCATCGTCGCTTCGCCCGAGGATCGCCGCACCGGCGATGTTTTCCGCCTGGTCGAGCCTGAGGATCTCTTGAAGTTCGGCCTCATTCCAGAGTTCGTCGGCCGTCTGCCTGTTCTGGCGACGCTGGAGGACCTCGACGAGCCGGCGCTGATCCAGATCCTGACCGAGCCGAAGAACGCGCTGGTCAAGCAGTATCAGCGGCTGTTCGAGATGGAGAATGTCGACCTGACCTTCCACGAGAACGCGCTGTCGGCGATCGCCAAGCGCGCCATCGAGCGCAAGACCGGCGCGCGCGGCCTGCGTTCGATCATGGAAGCGATCCTGCTCGACACCATGTTCGAGCTGCCGGCGCTGGAAGGCGTGCGCGAAGTCGTTATTTCGGAAGAGGTGGTGTCAGGCAACGCCAGGCCGCTCTACATCTATTCCGAGCAGAAGGAAAAGAAGGGCAACGTCAGCGCCTGACGTGAGCCGGCAATGGATTTTTCCGAAACGGCGCCGCAGGGCGCCGTTTTGCTGTCGCACACCGCGTACGGCGCCGCCTAATGGCTGCGGATTGGAGGGACGGACCGTGTTGACCCTTGATCTTTACCCGCCGTGCCTCCAACTAAAGGCAGAAGGCCGTGGTGCCGAATTCTGTGCTGTAAAACTCCCGTCACAAACGGTGGTAGGCGGAACGATCCCCGGTCGTTAATATGAGATTCGCGGTTGGCCGATTGGCGGCCGCGACATGAAAGGTTGGACAATGGCCAAATTATCCAAGGCTCCCAGCGACGGCGTCTTCGCAGTCCTCCCACTGCGCGACATCGTGGTGTTCCCGCACATGATCGTTCCGCTCTTCGTCGGGCGTGAAAAGTCGATCAAGGCGCTGGAAGAAGTGATGGGTCAGGAAAAGCAGATCCTGCTTGCGACCCAGATGAATGCCGCCGACGACGATCCGGAGCCCGATGCCATCTTTGACATCGGCACGCTTGCCAATGTGCTGCAATTGCTGAAACTGCCGGACGGCACCGTGAAGGTGCTGGTCGAAGGCGCCTCGCGCGCGAAAATCGTCGCGTTCACCGACCGTCCCGATTTCCATGAAGCCCGTGCTGCGGCGCTGGTCGAACCGGATGAGGAAGAGGTCGAGGTCGAGGCGCTGGCGCGTTCCGTGGTCACCGACTTCGAGAACTACGTCAAGCTGAACAAGAAGATCTCGCCCGAAGTGGTGGGTGCCGCCAGCCAGATCGACGACTATTCCAAGCTCGCCGACACGGTCGCTTCGCACCTTGCCATCAAGATCCCCGAGAAGCAGGAGATGCTCGCCACGCTGTCCGTCAAGGAACGGCTGGAAAAGGCGATGGGCTTCATGGAAGCCGAAATCTCGGTGCTGCAGGTGGAGAAGCGTATCCGCTCGCGCGTCAAGCGCCAGATGGAGAAGACGCAGCGCGAATACTACCTCAACGAGCAGATGAAGGCGATCCAGAAGGAGCTCGGCGAGGGCGAGGACGGCCGCGACGAGGCCGCCGAGATCGAGGCGCGCATCAAGAAGACCAAGCTTTCCAAGGAGGCCCGCGAAAAAGCGGAAGCCGAACTGAAGAAGCTGCGGACGATGTCGCCGATGTCGGCTGAATCGACCGTCGTGCGCAACTATCTCGACTGGCTGCTGTCGATACCGTGGGGCAGGAACTCCAAGGTCAAGCAGGATCTGGCCTTTGCCCAGAACGTGCTCGATACCGACCATTTCGGCCTCGACAAGGTCAAGGACCGCATCGTCGAATACCTCGCCGTGCAGAGCCGTCAGAAGAAGCTGAAGGGGCCGATCCTGTGCCTCGTCGGACCTCCCGGCGTCGGCAAGACCTCGCTCGGCAAGTCGATCGCCAAGGCGACCGGCCGCGAGTTCATCCGCATGGCGCTGGGCGGCGTGCGCGACGAGGCCGAGATCCGTGGTCACCGCCGCACCTATATCGGCTCGATGCCCGGCAAGGTCATCCAGTCGATGAAGAAGGCGAAGAAATCCAACCCGCTCTTCCTGCTCGACGAGATCGACAAGATGGGCCAGGATTTCCGCGGCGATCCGTCATCGGCTTTGCTCGAGGTGCTCGATCCCGAGCAGAACTCGACGTTCATGGACCATTACCTCGAGGTCGAATACGACCTGTCGAGCGTGATGTTCGTGACGACGGCGAACACGCTGAACATCCCTGCGCCCTTGATGGATCGCATGGAGATCATCCGTATCGCCGGTTACACCGAGGACGAGAAGATCGAGATCGCCAAGCGTCACCTGATGCCCAAGGTGATCCGCGACCACGCGTTGCAGCCGAAGGAATTCTCCGTCGGTGAGGACGCGATCCGCGGCATCATCCAGACCTACACCCGTGAAGCGGGCGTCAGGAGCCTGGAGCGCGAGCTGATGAAGCTCGGGCGCAAGGCCGTGACCGAGATCCTGAAGACGAAGAAGAAGACGATCAACATCACGGCGGATAATCTTGCCGATTATCTTGGTGTTCCGCGCTTCCGCTTCGGCCAGGTCGAGAGCGACGATCAGGTCGGCGTGGTCACCGGGCTCGCCTGGACGGAAGTCGGCGGCGAGCTGTTGACGGTGGAAGGTGTCATGATGCCCGGCAAGGGCCGCATGACCGTGACCGGCAATCTGCGCGACGTGATGAAGGAATCGATTTCGGCGGCGGCGTCCTACGTCCGCTCGCGGGCCATCGATTTCGGCGTCGAGCCGCCGCTGTTCGACAAGCGCGATATCCACGTCCACGTGCCGGAAGGCGCAACGCCCAAGGACGGACCGTCGGCTGGCGTGGCGATGGCGACGGCGATCGTCTCGGTGCTGACCGGAATCCCGGTCAAGGCCGATGTGGCGATGACCGGCGAGATCACGCTGCGCGGCAGGGTGCTGCCGATCGGCGGCCTCAAGGAGAAGCTGCTTGCCGCACTTCGCGGCGGCATCAAGAAGGTGCTGATCCCGGAAGAGAACGCCAAGGATCTGGCGGAGATTCCGGAGAACGTGAAGAGCGGCATGGAGATCATTCCGGTCTCACGGGTTGGCGAAGTGTTGCGCCATGCGCTGGTGCGCATGCCGGAACCGATCCAGTGGGTTGAACCCGTCAATGCGCCGGCCGTGGTCGATGTCGGGGACGAAGCTGGTAAATCGCTGGCGCATTAGCTCTTGCTAAAGTTGCAATGCACAAAGAGAGAGCCGGGCCTTGAGCCCGGCTTTTTCATGTGAAGAACCCCGGATTTCCGGGCTTTTTTCGACTTTCCCGGCGCTTTTCGACTTGGTTGCCGGAGCGCTTCTTTCTAAAGTCCGTTTCCTGCCGGATGAGTCGAGCGTTCCGGTTTTCTCATGGAAGGGAATTTTTATGAACAAGAACGAACTGGTGTCCGCTGTCGCCGATGCCGCGAGTATTTCGAAGGGTGACGCGCAGTCGGCGGTTGATGCGGTGTTTTCCGTCATCACCGGCGAACTGAAAAAGGGCGGCGATGTCCGGCTTGTCGGCTTCGGAAATTTCACCGTGTCACAACGCGCTGCGTCGACCGGCCGCAATCCGCAGACCGGTGCGGAAGTGAAGATCCCGGCGCGCACCGTGCCGAAGTTTTCGGCCGGCAAGGGCCTCAAGGACGCGGTCAACTAAGCGCCTCCTTAAGTCTTTCAGAGAAAAGAAAAGCCGGTATATCCGGTTTTTCTTTTCTGTGCCCGCAGCGTCGTTGGAAAGGCGGCGCTATGCCGTCGGCGCGTCAGTGCGCATCAAGCCTTCCTTCTTGAGATCGGCCCACAGCGCCGATGGCGGTTTCGCGTCGAGCAGCGAGCGATTGCTTTCGACTTCGCCCGGCCGCTGGCCGCCGGGGATTACCGAGACGACGGAAGGATGCAGCAGCGGGAACTGCAGCGCCGCCTCGATCAGGCGCACGCCGTGGCGCTTGCAGACGGCCTCGATGCGGGTGACGCGGTCGATGATGTCCTGCGGCGCCTCCGAATAATTGTAGTAGGCGCCGGGCTTCGGCCCGGTTGCCAGGATGCCGGAATTGTAAGGCCCGCCGAGAACGATGCCGATGCCGCGTTGCTGGCATAGCGGCAGGAAAGACTGCAGCGCTTCCTGCTCCAGCAGCGTGTAACGCCCGGCAAGCAGGAACAGATCGAAATCGCCGCGCTCGGCCAGCGTCTGGGCAACCGGCCACTCGTTGATGCCGCCGCCGAACGCCTTGATCACGCCTTGGTCGCGCAATGCCAGCAATCCGTAGTAGCCGGAGCTCATGAATTCCTGGATGCGCTGGTCCGAGGCTTCCTTGCTGCCATGGGTGAAGATGTCGACATCATGCACGAAGAGGATGTCGATGCGGTCGACGCCGAGCCGTTCCAGCGAGGCTTCGAAGGAGCGCATGACCCCGTCATAGCTGTAATCGTAGACCTCGCGGCGCGATGGCGTGTCGAAGAATTTGCCGATGCCGGTGCGCTGTTCCGGCGGGCAGGCGCGCATGATGCGCCCGACTTTGCTGGACAGCACGTAGTCGTCACGCTTCTTCGAACGCAGGAACGGATTGAGCCGCGTTTCGGCAAGGCCCAGCCCATAGAGCGGCGCGGTGTCGTAGTAGCGGCAGCCGACCCGCCATGCCGCCTCCAGCGTAGCATTGGCATCCTCGTCGGAGACGGCGCGGTAGAGATTGCCGAGCGGCGCAGTGCCGAAGCCGAGCTCGGTGAAGGTGATGCCGCCATTACCGATGCGGTCGAAATGCCGTGTCTTCATATGCTGTCGTTTCCTCATTTGGATTTGCCGTGACACTATCACGGCTGTAGCGCATCAAAAGCACTGCGTGTCGTTGGACACCGATTTTCGCGGTGATAGCATGAGTGAAAACAAGCTGTTCGGGGCAGATGTGACTGAGATATTCAAATGGTTCTCCGGCACCTGCAAGCTGGTGCAAATGTCATGACGGCTGCCGGCGAAACCCTGTTTGGGATTGCGCTGAGCGAGCTTGGCACCGTGCTGGAGCGCATCGACGAAAGCCGCATCGACGCCGCTTGCGCCATCTTGGCCGGCGCGAAAAAGATCGTCACCTATGGCTGCGGCCGCGAGGCGCTGCAGGTCAAGGGTTTTGCCATGCGGCTCTACCATCTCGGTCTGCCGGTGTCGGTCGTCGGCGACATGACCACGCCGCCGCAGGGCGAGGGCGATGTCTTCCTCGCCAGTTCCGGCCCGGGTGAGACGTCGACGGTGCTGACCTTGATGCAGGTCGCGCGCGAGGCCGGTGCCACAGTCCTGCTGCTCACCGCGCAAGCCGACAGCACTGCCGCGAAGCTGGCCGATTTCACACTGCTTATCCCGGCTCAGACCATGGCCGACGACCAGGGCCCCGAAAAGACATCCGTCCTGCCGATGGGCTCGGTTTTCGAAGGCGCGCTGTTCGTCCTCTTCGAAGTGATGGTGCTGAAGCTCAGGGATCTGACCGGCGTCTCGGCGGAAGCGATGCGCGCCCGCCACACCAATATGGAGTAGGTGTCATGCGCTACGAATTGATGCTGCCGCACCAGATCCGCAAGGCGATCGCCGAGAACCGGCCGGTCGTGTTGCCGCTCGGTGTGCTCGAATATCACGGCGAGCACATGGCCGTCGGAATGGACACGCTGGCGGTGGTCAAGAGCCTGGAACTGTTCGAAAAAGAAGCCGAGATCGTCATTCTGCCACCCTTCCATTACGGCGCGGCGAGCTATGCTGTTGCAGCACCGGAAGGCAGTGGTTCGGTGCAGGTCGGTGGGAATGTGCTGGCGCCATTTGCGGAAGAACTGTTCTACAGCCTGCTGCGCATCGGCTTCCGCAACATCCACGCCATCATTCACCACCAGACCGAAAATTTTGCCGCCGGCATGCCGACCGATCTCGCCTTCAAGGCCGCCGGCCGGCAGGCGATCTTCCGCTTCCTGGAGAAAGAACGTGGCGAAGGCTGGTGGGGCTCTCCGGCGATGGCCGACTATTATGCCGAGCACGCCGAGGGCAGCAATTTCTTCAACTGGGTGCAGGTGCATCCGCTGATGCCGGCTTCAATGCACAGCCGGTACCCGTTCGACCATGCCGGCACCGGCGAGACGTCACTGATGCTGGCGCTGTGCCCGGAAGCGGTCGATGCCGGCCGCTTCGCCGACAACACCGGCTGGTACACGGCAAGTGCGCCCGAAGCCTCGGCGGAATTGGGGCAAAAAGGGGTGGCCATGATCCTCGAGCATTTGCGGGCAACACTTTCGGGTTAGCGCGCTTTTCCCTTCTCCCACAACAAGGGGAGAAGGGAGAGCCGGCGCAGTTATTTCACCGCGCCCGCCGTCATGCCCATGATCAGGTAACGCTCGAGCGCGATGCCGATGACGGCGAGCGGTGTGATGGCGGCGGTGGCAAGCGCTGCCATCGACCACCAGTTGATGCCTTGTGAGCCGGTCTGGCTGGCCACCATGACAGGAATGGTCTTTGCGTCGGTCGAGGTCAAAAGCGCGGCGAAGAAATACTCGTTCCAGCACAGCACCATCGCCAGGATGAAGGCGGCGACCATGCCCGGCAGCGCGATTGGCATGACGATGCGCAAGAAGGCGCCCCAGATCGACAGGCCGTCGACGAGTGCTGCCTCCTCCAACTCCACCGGGATGGAGTTGAACTGGTCGCGCATGATCCAGATGACGATCGGCAGCACCATCAGCGTGTAGAGCAGGATCAGCCCGACGCGCGTGTCGAGCAGGCCGACCTCCCGGTAAAGCACGAGGAAGGGCAGGGCCAAAACCACCGGCGGCAGGATCAGCTGTGACAGGAAGAAGAAGGAAATATCCTCGTTCCTGAACCAGGCGAACTTGTAACGATAGCGGGTCAGCCCGTAGGCGGCGAGGCTGCCGATGACGATGGCGAGGGTCGACGCGCCGACCGAAGTGATGACCGAATTCATGAAACGCTTGATGAATTCGTCGCGCACCGTCGACGTCCGAAAGATCGAGTCCGGCGACAGGCCGAGCGACCGCCAGCCTTTCCAGTCGGGCTGGAAGTCGACGAACGGGATCAGATGGCCCTGGGTGACGTCGACCGCGGTCTTGAACGAAGTGGTTATCGTCCAATAGATCGGGAACAGGCAGATGAAAGCCCAGAAGATGAGCGCGCCGTAGATGAACACGCGGTTGGCGACGAAGCTCGCCGGCGAGCGGATTTCGGAGGCGGCATAGTCGGTGGTTTGAACGCTCATCTTGCCAGCCCGATCAGTTGACGTTGCGCACGAAGCGGCTGGCGAATTTCAGCAGCCAGGTCACGAACACGATGATGATGATCAAATAGGCCATCGCCAGCATCGTGCCGTAGCCGACGTTCGAGCGGTCGCGATATTCGCGGTAGATGAAACTGGACACCGAATCGGTCGCGCCGCCCGGCCCGCCGGAGGTGACGGTGATGATGATGTCGGCGAGCTTCAGCTTGAAGATGATGCGCAGGATGACCGCTGTCACCGACACCGGCAGCATCAGCGGGAAGGTGACCTGCCAGAAGGTCTGCCAGGCGGTGGCGCCATCGACACGCGCTGCCTCGAGCACCTCTCGCGACATCGCCTGCAGGCCGGCGAGCAGCATGATCATCATGAACGGGATGAACGTCCACGCGTCGAGCACCATGATCGAGATGCGGGCGGTGATCGGGTTGGAGAAGAAGGCCGGATTTTCCCAGCCGAGATGCCGCGCCAGCGTCGCGGCCGGCCCGAAGCGGTATTCCATCAGCGACTTGCCGATCATCCACGACACCGCCACCGGCGACAGCATCAGCGGCATGAGAAACACGACGCGGAAGAATTTTCGCGCCCGGATCTGCGCGTTGAGCAGCAGCGCCAGGCCAAAGGCGATGACATATTCGACGAACACCGCCAGCACGTAGAGCACCATGTTGAACAGCGCGTTGCGATAATAGGCGTCGTTCAGCATCTGCCAGAAATTGTCGAGCCCGTTGAACTGCCGTCCGCTGAAGGAACTGAGGTTCCAGTCGGTCAGCGCGATGTAGAAGCCGAACAGCGTCGGGAAGATCACCATGGCAATGGTAAACAGCAGCGCCGGCAGCAGGAACAGCGCGCGCTGGCCGTCCTCGCCGCGCGTCAGTACCTGGCCGATGCCGAGTGCGACACCCCACAGCACATAGGCGTAGACCACCGGCCGCCAGGTTTCGAAGCCGATAGCGTCGACATCGCTCTTGTAAAGGATCTGCAGCGCAATCACCGCCAGAAGGCCGAGCGTTGCAGCAGCCATCAGCGCCCAGCCAAGCCGTTTGCGGCTCCGCGGTATCAGGTCGGATGGCACGGCGCCTGCCGGCCATTCACTTGTCGACAAAGTCTGGTCAGCCAGGGTCCGGTCAGCCACGCGTCTTGCCTGTTCACAGGAGGCTCGATGACCGGCCGAGCCGATCGAGGCTAGGCCGGTCAAGCGGATGTCCGGCGGCTGTGCGCCGCCGGACCAGGTTTCACGATCTCAGCCTACATGCCGAGCGAGGCCTTGTAGAGCTTGACCTGGTTGTCGCGGCCGATCTGGTCGGTCAGCTTCTCCCAGGCGGCTGCGATGGCGTCGGCGCCTTCCTGCGCCTTCATCTTGCCGGCAAAGGTGTTGGCCAAAATGTCCTCGGCAGCGCTGTAGTACTGGAAGATGCCGGGGATGCGCGGCTCGATCGCCGCGTTGGGATGGTTGTAGCTGTCGGCTTCCGACTTCAGATACGAGGTGATGAACGCCTCGTCGTAGCCCGCCGCCACCCATTCCGGAATGTTGAAATGGGAGTTGCGATAGGGCTGGAAACCCGACGGATAGGCCGCGCACCAGAGCGACAGGTCCTTGCCGCCGAGATGGGCGGCGGCCGACCATGCCGCCTTCTTCTTCTTTTCGTCGCTGTCGACACGGGCCATGACATAAACGCCCCAGCCGAGATAGGCGCAGTTTGGCGCATGGTTCGGCCCGCTGGCGAGCTTGTCCCACTGCCCGGTCTTCGAGTTGTAGACGTCGTCCGAGCCCGGCAGGATCGAAAAGCCGGTGATGTCGCCGACGACCGAGGAATCGTTGGTCTTGACGTTCGAACCGACGTCGCCCCACCAGGTAACCATCGAACCGGTGCCTGCCAAGAATTGCTGGAAGGCGGTGGTGTTCGGGTCGGCATTGATCTGGTCGGCGGGTTCGGAGGGCAGGGCATCGATGACGTCCTGGATCGCCCGCACCCATGCCGGATTGTTGACGCGCGGCTTCATCGTGTCGGCATCGAACAGCCAGGCCTTGTCATCGGGATGCTTGGCGTAGGCGCTGGCGCGGCTGCCGAGGAAATAGAAGCCGAAACCGCCCCAGGGCTTGGGCGCATCGAGGTAGCCAAAGACATCCTGGCCCTTCACCTGCTTGCCCTTGAGGAATTTCGTCACCGTCTGCACCTGCTGCCAGGTCTTCGGCACGCCCCATTCGCCTTCTCCGCCGCCGTCCTTCCAGGCCTTGGCGAGGTCGGCATCGGCAAACACGTCGGTGCGGTAGTTGAAATTATGTGCGTCGCCATCAACGGTCACGCGATATTGCTTGCCGTCCCATGTGCCCACCGGCGGCTGCAGATAGGCCACGACATCCTTCATGTCGATCTGGTCCTTGACCCAGTCCGGCATCTCGGAGGTGAGACCCTTGCCGCAGACGTCGCCTTCGAACGGTGCCCCCATTTCGATGATGTCGAAATCGACGGTGCCGGTCGCGATCGACTGCTGCAGGCGGGCGTTGTAGTCAGCCTGCGCCAGGTCGATCCAATTGATCTTGGCGCCGGTATAGGTCTCCCACGGCTTCAGGAAGCCGCGAAACAGCACATTGTGCAGGTTCTGGTTGTTGAGGCCCATGAAGGTGAGTTCGACACCGGCGAATTCGCCTTCCTTGACATTGGCCTTGGTGGCGCCAAGGCAAAGCTCGCCGACCTGCTGGAAGTCGGCATCGGTCGGCTGACCCTTGCCGACACCCGGGATCTGCAGGATCTGCGCACGCAGGTCGTCGGCGGCCGCAGCCGTGCGCGTCAGCGCACCAAGTCCGGCGCTTGAGGCCGCCGCGAGGGCGGCCATGCTGGCCGCTCCCTTCAGCACGTCGCGGCGGGTGGCCCCGGCGCGGACAAGTTGGTTATAAAGGCTGACTTTCATTTCGTTCCTCCCAGAAGGTCAATTGTGAATTGGTTCAGATGGTGGAGCGCCGATAATGTTCCCCAACGACAGCCACTCCCGTAAATAGCGGCCCGAATTCTCCCTCCCGCGACGCTTGGCATTCAGTGCCGGACAAGCGTACCGGTGCGCCCGGAACAGGGTCATAAGCCGGACACTGTCACTATTCGCACAACGAAGTGCGGTGTCAACGTGAATGGGTTTTTTATCTATAAGAGACTGACTTGCCCTCGCCGTTTGCGTTGTTTAGCTTCACGGCAACTGAAGGGGGAATGATGGCTCAAGTCGCGATCCGCAATGTGGCCAAGGCGTTCGGAACCGTCAAGGTTCTGCACGATGTCAGCGTCGACATCGCCGACGGGCAGTTCGTGGTGCTGGTCGGGCCTTCCGGCTGCGGCAAGTCCACGCTGCTGAGGATGGTGGCCGGGCTGGAAACGGTCTCCGGCGGCACCATCGCCATCGGCGAGCGCGTCGTCAACCATCTGCCGCCGGCCAAGCGCGACATCGCCATGGTGTTCCAGAACTACGCGCTCTATCCGCACAAGACGGTCGAGCAGAACATGGCCTTTGCTCTCAAGCTGCGCAAAACCGACCCGGCGGTGGTCACTGAGCGGGTCAAGCGCGCCGCCGACATCCTCGACCTCAATCCCTACCTCAAGCGCTATCCGCGCCAGCTCTCTGGCGGCCAGCGTCAGCGCGTCGCCATGGGCCGCGCCATCGTGCGCAACCCGCAGGTGTTCCTCTTCGACGAGCCGCTCTCCAATCTCGACGCCAAGCTGCGTGTCCAGATGCGCACCGAGATCAAGGAACTGCACCAGCGGCTGAAGACCACCACCATCTACGTCACCCACGACCAGATCGAGGCCATGACCATGGCCGACAAGATCGTGGTGATGCGCGACGGTCGCATCGAACAGGTCGGCGCGCCGCTGGAATTATTCGACCGGCCGGCCAACCTGTTTGTCGCCGGCTTCATCGGCTCGCCCTCGATGAACCTGCTCAAGGGCGTCGTGCGCAAGGGCGACAAGCCCGTCGTCGAGATCGCCGGGACGCCGTTCCCGATTGCGGCGACCAGTGCCGTCGAGGATGGCCGTAATGTCGTCTACGGCGTGCGGCCCGAGCATCTCGAAATCCATCCCGATGGTGTTCCGGCGAAGATTTCGGTGGTCGAGCCGACCGGTTCCGAGACTTTGGTGTTCCTGCGCTTCGGCGAGGGCGAGATGGTGGCGCTGTTCCGTGAGCGCCACGACTTCAAGCCGGGCGACACACTGCACCTGAAACCGCGGCTCGACCAGGTGCATCTCTTCGACGCAGAGACCGGCAAGCGTCTCTGATTTCGCCCCAGCAAACTTCGCGAGGAATGCCATGCTCAAAGGAATCAATCCGCTGCTCAATGCCGATGTGCTGCAGGCGCTGCGGGCGATGGGCCACGGTGACGATCTGATTATCGCCGACACCAATTTCCCGTCCGATTCGGTGGCGCGCCAGACCGTGCTTGGCCGGCTGCTGCGCATCGATGCGTCGGCGGCCGACGTGGTCAAGGCGGTACTGTCGCTTTATCCGCTGGACACCTTCGTCGACGACGCGGCCGCGCGCATGGAGATCGTCGGCAAGCCGGACGATATTCCCGCCGTGCAGCAGGAAGTGCAAAAAGAGATCGATGCCGCCGAGAGCAAGGCCTGGCCGATGATCTCGGTCGAGCGCTACGCCTTCTACGAACGCGCCAAGAAGGCCTATTGCGTCATCCAGACCGGCGAGCGCCGCTTCTATGGCTGTTTTGCGTTCCGCAAGGGCGTCGTACCACCGGACGCGGAGTAGGGGCATGCCGGCGAAACCGATCGTCATGAAGCCGGTTGTCATATTGGGCGTCTTCGTCGCCGATACGGCCTACCGCGCCGCCCGCCAGCCGCGCATGGGCGAGACGATCCTGGGCACGTCCTTCACGCTCGGCCCAGGCGGCAAGGGCTCGAACCAGGCGGTGGCAGCCGGCCGGCTCGGCGCCGATGTCACCTTCCTTACCCGCCTCGGCGTCGATCCCTTTGCCGATATGGCGAGACAGACCTGGTCGCACGCCGGCGTGAAGAGCGCCGTCATCGACACGCCGGAAAGCTACACCGGTGCCGCCTATATCTTCATCGAGGAGACGAGCGGCAACAACGCGATCATCGTCAGCCCTGGTGCGGCGATGCTGATCTCGCCCGCCGATATCGAGGCAAATGCCGGCCTGATCCGCGCGGCCGGCGTTTTCGTCACCCAGCTCGAACAGCCGATCGAGGCGGCGCTGCGGGCGCTGGAGATCGCGCGCGGGGCAGGGGTGACCACCATCCTCAACCCGGCGCCGGCGGCCAAGCTTCCGGACCGTATCTACACGCTTTGCGACTATGTCACGCCGAACGAGACTGAGGCCGAGGAACTGACCGGCATCAAGGTATCCTCCATCGACGATGCCCGCCGTGCCGCCGACAGCCTGCTCGAGAAGGGCGTGGGCGCTGTCATCGTGACGCTCGGCGAAAACGGCGCGCTGCTGCACACGGCCGACCGTTCCGAGCATGTCGCAGCGGTCGCCGCCGGCCCCGTCATCGAGACCACGGGTGCGGGCGACGCCTTCAATGGCGGCCTGGCTGCGGCGCTGTCGAGGGGGATGGAACCCCTGCAGGCGGTGCGCTTCGCTTGCGCCGTCGCCGGCATTTCGGTGACGCGCCCGGGCACCGCGCCGTCCATGCCGACGCTGCAGGAGGTCGAGGCGCTGCTCGCCGAGAGGTGAAGCCCGGCACTGCGGGATGAGACTGTAAGCGGGAGCGAATGGGTTAGACCCGACTCTTGTCCGAGAAGCTATTGTCTTCTGGCTCGACCACAAACAGGCGGGCAGGTCGATGGATGAGGATCAATGCCAGAATTCGAAAGGAATGGACCTAGACTGGGTCACGAAAGAAGATGATTTTTGACAATCAACGTCGACATTTCTCCGACATCAAGGGGACGTGACCCCGAAGGAGAAATGGCGCGAGTGACGGGGCTCGAACCCGCGACCTCCGGCGTGACAGGCCGGCACTCTAACCAACTGAGCTACACCCGCGCATGGACGAGCACGTGTCAGCCGTGTTCGTCGTTGGGGCGGTGGATAAGGGGTAAGCCACCGGGTGTCAAGCGGACCCGGACAGCATAACAGCAAACAGGAGAAGGTTTTTTGACAAGCCGAACTTTGTTGCCGAAACCGGCTCCCGGCCAAGCCACTCGCCGCTCATTTGGCCTTGCGAAGCCGGTCCTAACTGCTTAAAGGTCCGGCCCGGGGGCGATTAGCTCAGTTGGTAGAGCGCTTCGTTTACACCGAAGATGTCGGCGGTTCGAGCCCGTCATCGCCCACCACTTTCCTCCCCATCATTTGTGCCAATCGGCGTGCACCGGGCTACACCCCTCAAGCTGACTGTCCCGGCGCAACCTCCGATCGCAACCAATGGTTTCGTCGTTGTTGCGGTAATTTCGCTCCCAAACGCTTCACGGTCCGGGGTGGAGCGGATAAGTACTAGGACTTTGGTCTGATCAAACGGTCTTTCCCGTTGGACCTAAGTCTGATCTGCTGCCTCCTTAGGTGGCAAACGATTGCCGAAAGCTAAAACTTGCAGTAATTTAAGGGAGCACAAAAGAAAGTTAAATCTTACTTGCACATGGGCATGGGCGGGCGCGAAAATATTCCTGGATGGCTTACGAGTCATCTTCCGGACGATCCCGTGATCGCAGGAGATCTCGCGGATAAGATATCGAAGGAAGCTGAAAAAAACCGGCTTCCAGGCGAACGGGTTGTGAAGACTACCCGTAACGAAGAAGACACCTTCAAGAAAGAACAAGTCGAAGCTTATCCCGACGCCGCGGTTGCAGGAGTCTTTGCCAGCGGTTCATTCCTCGCCCTGTTGGTATTAGCCATTTATCTGCTTTATGTGCTCTCGATTGTGGCCGGGGGAACGGTCGCGGATGTTCCCCTGCCGCCCATACTGAACTAGTAGACGCTCCGCCAACACTCGGATTAGCCCGCACCGTGTTGATGCTAGTGACTTTCGTGTCTGCGGTGGAGCACGCGACGAAGGTTTCGTTCCCGCGGCAAAGGTGTTCACGCGGGGCAACTGGCTGCTGCAGAACGGCAGCTTTTCCATAGGCCTCCCGGTTCTTTGCAACTTGGGCGATTGGCTTGTCGCAGATCAGCCTGCAATCGCCGGAGCGTGCGCAGTCCGTTTCGCCACATAAACACAACGCTTCGATGAATCAGCGTCCTGCACCACCTCAAATCCAATCGCCTTATAGAACTTCAGCGCACCATCGTTCTCCGGCATGACTTCGAGGTGGATGCCGGTCGAGCCGCTCGCGGCAAGCCCCTGCTCGAGGAAGGCCATCGCGCGCCTGCCGATGCCTTTCCCGCGCGCTTGCGGCAACAGGTCGATATGGCCATGCGACGGGTAGGCCGCCAGCGCAGGCGGAACAGCGAAATCGGGATGATGGACCCGATGCCGCGCCCAGTCGCTGCCGCGCCAGCGCGAGCTGTCGGGTCCCGGGTCTGCCATGCGCCGCTGCAGGTCCGGATACCAGTCTGATGCCAGGCTGGCATTGAAAGCGCCCGTATCGGCCGCGCCAAGCAGGTAGCCGGCCGCACCTGCGGGACTATCGATAATGAAGGCCAGATAGGGTTCGAGCACCTGGTAGGGAATGGTGTAGAGGAGGCCGAGCAGGTCCGGGTCGTCCTCGCGGCCGCTGGCGTCCTTGCCGGCATCGCCGGTCTTGAGACAGATCATCGCAAGCGCTGCATGATCGGCGGTGGTCGCCCGGCGCAGGAAGAAACCGCCGCCGAAATCGAGGATCATGGCGGCAGCAGCCGGAAATCCTTGCCCTCGGGCAAAAGCTGCCCGCCGTCGACGATGATGGTCGTGCCCGTGATGTAGCTGGCATCGTCAGAGGCCAGGAACAGGAAGGCGTTGGCCACGTCGCGCGGGCTGCCGAGCCGGCCGAGCGGGATGGCGTCTTCCATGTTCTTGATGAAGGCCGCACCGCGATGCTGCTCTATGCCTTCGGTCAGGATGTTGCCGGGCTCGACGCCGTTGACCGTAATGCCGTAGCCCGAGAATTCGAGGGCAGCCGAACGGATCAGCCCGTTGATGCCGGCCTTGGTCGCTGAATAATGGCCGTGGCCGGGGCTGGTGACATGCGGGCCGGTGATCGAGGAGGTGAACAGCATGCGGCCAAAATGCTGTGACTTCATCGGCACCAGCGCCGCGCGTGCGGCGATGAAGCTGCCGCGCAAGTTCACCGCCATGACCCGGTCCCAATCGTCGGGACTGGTGTTTTCCAGCAATTGCCAGGGATAGATGCCGGCATTCTGCACCATGATGTCGAGCCGGCCGTGACGGTCGAGGGCCAGCGCCACGGCGGCTTCCGCATCGGCCATCTGCGAAATGTCGGTATGAATGAAGTGGGCGCCGACCTCATCTGCCGTTGCTCGTCCGGCTTCGGTCTCGGTATCGGCCAGCACGAGCTTTGCGCCTTCCTCGGCAAAGCGCTGCGCGATCGCCTTGCCAATGCCGCGGGCAGCACCGACGATCAGCGCCACCTTGCCGGCAAGCCTTCCGAGATCGCTGTTCATGCCAGCCTCTGGCGGATGGTTTGCTTGAAGGCGTCGAGCAGCACGGCGGCAAGCACCAGCAGGCCGTGGATCACCTGGGTGAAGTTGGCCGGCAGGCCCATCAAATTGATCGCCGTGTTGATGGCCGAGAGCAGCAGCACGCCGGCATAGACGCCGGGCAAGGTGCCGACGCCGCCCTTCAGGCTGACGCCGCCGATGACGACCGCCGCGAAGGCATTGAACAACAGGCCGACGCCGAGATTAGCCGTCGCGCCGGAGGTGCGGATCGCCAGCAGCCAGCCGGCAAGGCCGGCGATGGCGCCGGCGAGAACGAAGGCTATGACCAGGTTGCGGTTGACGCGGATGCCGGCGCGAAAGGTCGCCGTCTCGTTGCCGCCGATCATGACCAGGTGCCTGCCGAAGGGCGTCTTGGCCATGATCAGCGAGAACACCACGAAGCACGCAATGGCGATCCAGGCAGTCAGCGGCAGGCCGCCCAGACGCTGGATGCCGAACCAGCGGATTGCCGGCGCAAGGTCCTGCGCCGAGCGGCCGCCGGAGATGACCAGCACGAGGCCGCGCACCCAGATGTAGGAGGCCAGCGTGATGATGAAGGCGCTCATCTTCACCTTGACCACCAGGTAGCCGTTGATGGCGCCGATGAGGCCGCCGACGGCAAGCGCGATGAGCAGCGAAACGGGAACCATCAGCCATTGCGGCTGCAACTGGATGCCAAGGCCGATGCCCGACGAGCAGAACAGGATGCCGACCGCCATGGCGCTGAGCGCCGCCACCGATTCGACCGACAGGTCCATGTGGCCGGCGATGATGACCAGCGCCAGGCCGATCGACATGACGCCGAGCACGCTCGAGGCCTCGATAATGTTGGCGAAGATGCCGAGCTGAAAATAGTTGGGGATGAGGATGGAAAAGACCACCAGCACGAAGACCAGCATGAACCAGACGAGATTGTCGAGGATGAACTCGAGGGTTTGGCGCGTGCGGGGGTTCATCTCAGGATCCGGTTGGCGCCGACCCCGAAAACCATTCGTTCTTCGGAAAGATCAGGCGCGGCTGAAAATTGCTGCAGCATACCCGCGCGCGTCCGTTTGAACGCACCAGGGCTGCAGGGCTGGGCTCCGGGCCGGCATGGCCCGGAGCTTCTGGCGAGTTCGCTATTCGACCGGCTTTATGGTTTCGGTCGGCGGCTTCATGTTGCCCCAGAAGGCCGGGTTATCGACATTTTCCTTGGTGATCGCAGCGCCGGGGATCTTGATGTTCGGTCCCCATGCTTCCTTGGTCACCGTCGACTTCAGGCCGAGCACGTCGTATTCGCCTGGCTTGATCTCCTGCTTGTTGACCACCTTGTCCATGAACATCGCGACCGCCGCAGCCTGGGCGTAGAGCGGCTGCTCGACTTCGACATTGAGCCAGCCCTTGCGGATCAGGTCGAGGCCGACCGGAGCGCCGTTCGAGCTCATCAGCATGACGTCGCCCGGTTTCTTGCCGGCGGCCTCGAGCGAGGCGACGGCGGCGACCGAAAGGTGCGCGGCATGGCTGAAGATCAGGTCGATGTCGGGGTTGGCGAGCATCTGGTCGGCAACGATGGTGCCGGCGTTGCTGGCCTCCCATTGCATGGCCGGCAGCGAGATGATCTTGACGTCCGGGAACGCCTTCATTTTCTCCTCGAAACCCTTCTGGATGTCGAGCGTGTAGGGATCGCCCGGATCGCCGAGCACCTGCAGGATCTTGCCCTTCACCGAGCCGTTCTTCGCGGTCAGGAGCTTTTGTGCCTGGTCGGCGGCGACGTAGCCGATCTCGACGGTTCCGGCCACCGAGGTGAAGTCGGACGGGGTCGAGGTGATCTGGCGGTCGAACTCGACGACCGGGATGCCGGCGGCGCGGGCGGCCTCGATCGACGGTTTCAGCGCATTGAAATCGACGGCGGCAAGAATGATCGCCGAAGGCTTCAGCGCGATGACGTCGTTCATCTGCGATTGCTGAGCGTCGGTCTTGTTGTCGGCGTTCAGCGTCTTCATCTCGTAGCCGACCTGCTTCAGGAACAATTCCAGCGCGCTCACCGAGCCGGTCTGGAACTCATCGAGCAATGTCGGCACCATGTAGTAGACGGTGCCCTTGGACTGGGCGAATGCCGGCGTGAGCGTGGCAAAGGCCAGTGCCAGGATACCGAAGACGGAAAGAAGTATTTTCTTCATGTCGTTCGCTCCTCTTGCGCCGGACCCCTCATCTGTCCCTCAGCTTGCCGGTCCGGCACCGGCGAGCGTCTCTCCGGTGATCATGTTGATCACCGCGTCGGGACTTGTTTTGTTGCGTGCGACGTCGCCCGCCACGACGCCTTGCCGGATCACCACGATCCGGTCGGCGACCTGGAAGGCCTGTTGCATGATATGGGTGATGATGACGACGCCGATGCCCTGGCTCGCCACCTGGCGGATCATGTCGAGGCCGCGCCGCGTCTGTTCGACGCCGAGTGCCGCGAACGGCTCGTCGAGAAGCACCAGCTTGCCGCCGAAATGCACGAATCGGTTGAGCTCGATGGCCTGTCGCTGACCGCCCGAGAGGTGCTCGACATTGGTGCGAAGCGAGGGAATGCGGGTGCCGGCGCTTGCCAAGGCTTTTTGCACCACCTGCTCCATGGCGCGCTCGTCGAGCACTGGAATGCCGAGAACCTTCCTGGTGATCTCGCGGCCCATGAAGAAATTGGCGACCACGTCGACATTGGTGCAAAGCGACAGGTCCTGGTAGACCGTCTCGATCCCCGCGGCCTTGGCCTCGGCGGGAGATTTGGCGAGGAATTCCTTGCCTTCGAACAGCATGCGGCCGGAGGTCGGCTCGAGGCCGCCGGCAATGATCTTGACCAGCGTCGATTTGCCGGCGCCGTTGTCGCCCAGAAGCGCCACCACTTCGCCCTTGCCGATCGAAAAGCTGATGCCTTTCAGCGCTTCGATGGCGCCGTAATTCTTGGCGACGTTGTCGAGCACCAGCAGCGGTTCGCTCATGCCGCGATCCCCTTGTTATGCAAGAGATCTCGTCCGCGTTCGCGCTCGGCGGTGAAGATCTGGCCGAAGCGCGGCGAAAGCACCCCCGAAACGGCAAGTGCGGCGGCGCCGCGCAACACCGCATGCTGGCCGCCGCGTGCGACGCTGACGCGGGGCGTCGTGCGATCGCTTCGCGCCGAGACCGAATTGGGCAGGTGCGCGGCCGCGCCGGCAAGCCTTTCGAGCAGGTCGGTGGACGCCAGCCCGCCGAGGATGATGGTTTCGGGGTCGAACAGGTTTTCGATGATGGTGACGGCGTTGCGGAAGATCGGCGCAATCTCGCTCACCCACTCGGCGTCGGCGATGTTGCGCCGCCGCAGCGCCTCGAGCGAGAGATACCGTTCGAGGCAGCCGCGATTGCCGCACGGGCAGGGCTCGCCGCCCGGCACCGCGGGAATGTGGCCGATTTCACCGGCGTTTCCCCACGCGCCGCGCAATGCCGCCCCGTCATGCACCATGACGCCTCCGAGACCGACGCCGAAATAAAGATAGTAATACTCGGAATATGCCGTTCCGAGGCCGTAGAGGCGCTCGCCGATGGCAGCCGCCGCCATATCGGTTTCGAAAAAGGCCGGCAGTCCGGTCGAGGCGGCCAGCCGCTCGCGCAGCGCCACATCCTTCCAGCCGGTCATGGTGGTCGGCCCGACAAAGCTCATGGACTCCACGCCGAACGGTCCGGGCAGCGCCATGCCAATGCCGAGAACGCGGCCACCGGGCCGCAATGCCGTCAATTCGAGCACCATGGCGCCGATCAGCTCGAAAGCGTGGTCGGGCGTTGCATTTGGGGCTTCGCGGTAGGTGCTCTCGATAACATCGCCGCTTAGGTTGATCAGGGCGGCATTGATGCCCAGCGGGGTGACGTGGATGCCGACGGCATAGCCGCCTTCCGGATTGATGCGCAGCGTTGCCGGTGGCAGGCCGCGCCCCTTGGGCTCTTCGCGCAGCGACAACACGTAACCGTGCTCTTCCAGCTCGCGAACGATGGTCGACACCGTCTGCACGGTGAGTCCGACCCGCCTGGCAATGTCGCCGCGGGCGATCGGTCCGTGAAGGCGGATGGATTCGAGCACGATACGCCGGTTATACGGCCGCCCGAACTCCTGATTGGTCCCGCGCAATGCCATGTCTGGCGCCCTCTCGAGAGAGCAGAGGTTCGCACCGAATATTTATTAAGTCAAATGGAATTCAAAAATAATTCGCCTGTGGCCAAGGTCCTTCTAACGCCGGCGAATTCGCGCCCGCCGGCGGATGGGCCAACTCAGGCAATTTTCCAGCATGAAGCGCCAGCGGCTGGACGGACGCCAGGCATGACCTTGGCCGGCATTCCGATCAGCGCCCTGAAGCCCATTTCGGAACCGGTTGTGAGCCGGCCAAGGATCGGAGTTCGTTGACCTTTCCGTTGCAGGGAGCATACTTGCTCTCGCCGGTCTGCGGGAGGAGATGCGATGCCGAAGCTGACCCTCGACGGGATTGATCTCGGCTATGAGGTGCGGGGCGACGGGCCGCCGGTTCTGTTCGTCCACGGCAGCGTCACGAACGGCATGATGACATGGTCCGCGCAGCAACCGCTTGCGGAGCGCTGGAAGCTGGTTGTGGTCGACCGGCCCGGATACGGATCAAGTTCCCCTGCCGAACGCGAGGATTTCGTCGTCGACGCCAGACTGGTCGCCGGATTCCTCGATCGGACGCATGACCTCTGGGACGAAAGCCGCGTCCATCTGGTCGGGCATTCCTATGGCGGCGTCATCTCTCTTCTTGCAGCAGCGATGCGCCCGCGAGCAATCCGTTCGCTCACGGTGATCGAGCCGCCGGCCTTTGACCTTGCGCGCGGGGATGTTGCCGTCAATGAACTCGTGACGCGCCTGAAGGCCCACTGGCAAAGCGGACCCCGCGACGATCCCGCGCTTTTCTTGCGCCAGTTCCTCCATCTGGTCGGCTCGGTGACACAATTGCCAGACCCGCTGCCGCCCCCGCTCGCGCAAGGCGCGGCCATGCTCGTCGTCGAACGCGGGCCATGGGAGGCCGAAATTCCGCTTCGGCAACTTGCCGATGCGCCGTTCCCGAAACTGGTGGTATCCGGCGGGCACAGCGCAGCATTCGACGCCGTCTGCGACGTGCTCGAAAACGTGCTTGGTGCCGATCGTGCCGTGATCGCCGGCGCGGGGCACAGCGTTCAGCAGACCGGTGAGCCGTTCAACCGGCGGCTCGGCGCGTTCATGGCTGCTGCTGAGGGCTGAGGCGATCCATCCGTTTATTGCCTGGCGGGCGGTTGGCCGCGCGCCAGGCTTCACGCCGAGTGAATCGCCGGCTCTACAGGTACCGCTCGACTTTCTTGCCGACGGTCAAAAACCGCAGCGGGTCGATCGCCTCGCCGTTGTGGCGAACCTCATAGTGCAGGTGCGGGCCGGTCGAGCGGCCGCTGTTGCCGGTCTTGCCGATGATGTCTCCGGCATCGAGCTTCTGGCCGACGGCGACGTCGATTTCGCTGAGATGCCCGTAACGCGTTACAAAACCGTTGCCGTGGTCGACCTCGATCATGCGGCCGTAGCCGCCGTTCCAGCCGGCCTTGACGACGACGCCCCCTGCCGTGACCTTGGCCGGCATACCGACCGGCGCCCTGAAATCCATGCCGGAATGCAAGGCGGCCGTGCCGAGGATGGGGTCGGTGCGCACGCCGAATGGGCTGGTAACGCTGCGGCCGGGGGCGGGGTTGGCGAGCGGCAGCCGGCGCGCTTCCTTTTTAAGATGATCCAGCGCGTCAAGAGCCTCGTCCAACTCCTTGACCTTGCTGTCGAAGACCAACGAGCTGTCGAGTGGTATCAGCGGGCCACCGACGTCGCTCTTTTCGAATTCGCTATCGACGGGCAGGCCGGCGGCCTCGAGCGCCTGCGAGATCGCGTCGGCGCTCTTGTAGGCATTGTCGGCAAGTGTGGCGATACGGGTGAGCTGCTGGCTCTCGATGGCCTTCAGCGAATTGTTGATCGAAACGAAGAGCTTGTCTGCCCGGTCGGCCGCGCTTTCGCTCGGCAGCGGATCGGCGCGGGTCGACCACAGCGAGAACGGCCTGGTGTCGTCAACGCCCACAGGAGCGGCAAGGGGGGCGGCAAGGCTGGCGACAGTATACGCCGTCGGCTGGATGCTGCCGGTGGCGTCGGCATGTTCGTCCGGCTTTGCCGCCGGCACGGGCGGCGTTGCGACCTCGTTTTCGGCTCGTTCGAGGATCGGGCCGAGGCGGCCGTGACGCAGGCTGAGCTGGCTCTGCCGTTCCAGCAGCTCGCTGACCTTGGTTTCCATCAGCTGCTGATCGAGTAGCTGGCGGCTGGTGATGCGGTCGACCTGGCTGCGCAGTGCCGAGATGCGGTCTTCGTAGGCCTGCTGCATGCGCGCCTGCCGCGCCGTCGTGGCGCCGATCAGATCGTCGCGCAGCACCAGATAGGAGGTCGCCAGCAGGTAGCCAATGACGATCGCCGCCAGCGCCGAGCCGCAAAATGCAGCCAGCCACGGGCGTATGGTGAAATGCCTTATCTGGTCGCCCCGGGCGATGATGACCGTGTGGGGCTCTCTGCGTCTGCCGAAGACCGCTGACTGACTGGCTACGTTCACGGGACCAAGCTTTCGTTACGACACCAACGACGAGCCTGATTACACATTATTAGGGTTAACAAAGTTTTGCCGGATCGAACGACAGGCAAAGGTCTTCGCGCAAAACGGGTATCGAATTGCAGCGGCCTGGCGCAGCTCTCAAAGGGCGTGAACCGCCTCCAGCACCTCTTCGGCGTGCCCCTTGACGCGGACGTTGCGCCAGATCCTGGCGATGCGTCCGTCCCGGCCTATCAGGAACGTCGCCCGCTCGACGCCCATATAGGTGCGGCCGTAGAGCTTCTTTTCCACCCACAAATGGTAAGCCTCGATCACTTTGCGCTCTTCGTCGGCGACAAGGTTGACGCTCAGATCGTATTTCGCCTTGAATTTGTCGTGTTTCTTGACGCTGTCCGGCGAGAGCCCGATGACGACAGCGCCGGCCTTTTCGAACTCCGGCTTCAACTGCGAAAAGCCGATCGCTTCGTTGGTGCAGCTTGTGGTGTCGTCCTGTGGGTAGAAATAGAGTACGATGGGTTTTCCCAGCAATGCGGCGAGGCTGAGTGAACCGCCGCCGTCGCGCGGAAGATCGAACTGCGGCGCAACATCGCCCACGTCGAGGTCAGCCATATCGATGCCCTTGTTTGAGGTTACGCGCCAGGCTGCATCGATATAATGTCGAGCGGGGATTCGTCCACGATCGAATTCGTTTCAACGGAAGATTGCGTGGATCAGGAGCTACCGCAGCACGAGAAGATCAGGTTCAGGCGTGACGAGATCACCGACCTGGGAACCTTTCCGTCCGCGTGCCGCGTCCCGCCGCTCGGCCAGGCGTCGATCGGTCGCGGCGTCCGTATGATGGCGCGGCTGTTTGCCGGCCTTGTCGCCCTTGTGCTGCTGGCTGCCGCCGGCGTCTATGCGATCGGCGTGTCCGGCTTCGGCTCGGAGCGGCTTCGCGCGGAAGCCGAAACGGCAATCGAGAAATTGGCCGGCTTCGATGTCGACGTTGCCGTCGGGCCGGCACGGCTGACGCTTGACGGGTCGAGCTTCATTGCGCTGCAGGTCAGCGACGTCAGCCTCAAGACCGCCGACGGAAAACCAATGGCCGATGCAGGCCGGGTCCGCTTCGGCATCCGGCTGATCCCGTTGCTTTCGGGCGAGGTGCGGCTGACCAGCGCCCGGATTTCCGACGCGCACATCGTCATGGCGGCAATGCCGTCCGGCGGCGACTGGACGGCCGAGCTGCGCAACCAGGACGGCCTCATCGATCCGGAAAAACTTTCCGCCGCCGTCTTCGCCAACCTCAACCGCGCGCTCGATGCGGTGCGCGAGGATTCGATGCGCCAGATCGATCTGCGCAATGTCGAGCTGGCACTGCCCGAGACCGGACCGGTCAAGTCGGTCACCATCGCCGACGCCTCCGTCTCGCAGTCGGGACCGGGAAGCATGGAGTTTTCATCCGATACGGATGTCGACGGCAGGGCGCTTACCATCGCCGCTTCCGCCACCCGCGATCCGGCGACGCGACGCATCACCACGCTGGACGCCAGTATCCAGGCAGCGGACGCCGACACTGCGGCAGGTGGCAAATTGGGCGCGATCGCCTTGAAGCTGGCGGGGTCGGAAGGGACCGGCGACAACGGTTCGCGGCTGACCGCCGCCCTGTCACTGACCGGATCGGTGCTCGATCTCGGTTCGCGCGGCCTGCTTCCGGCCGACATCGATCTCGATGCAACACTCGTCGCCGGGTCGAACAAAATCCAGGTCGACAGTTTGCTGGTGAAAACCGGCCGCTCGACCTTCGATTTCGCCGGTTCGATCGGGCCGAAGCCGGCTACCGGCGCAGCGGGCGAGGAGCCATCCTATCGTTACGACCTGACCAGCGACGGTTCGACCCTGGCGCCTTCCGATTCGCCGGAGCCGGCACTCAGCTTCATTGCCCGTATCGCCGGCGTCTACCAGCCGACGAGCCAAAAGCTGGTGGCCGAGCAGATCGGCGTCCGGTCCGGACCGGGCAGCGAAGTGCTGGGCACGGCTTCGGTTTCATTCGTCGCCAACCAGGCGCCGGGCATATCGGTGGCGCTCAATGTCCACGACATGCCGGTCTCGCACGTCAAGCAATTATGGCCATGGTTTTCGGCGCGCAATGCCAGGCTGTGGGTGCTTAAGAACCTGTTCGGCGGCCGCGTGGTCGATGGCAGCCTGCAGTTCCAGGTCGTGCCCGGACGGCTCGGCAACGGCGTGCCGCTTTCCGCCGATGAAGTGTTCGGCCGATTCCAGGTCGAAGGATCGCGCTTCGACACGGCCGGCCGCATTCCGCCGATCCGCGATGCCGTTGGCGTCGTCGGCTTCCACGGCAATGACGTCGACGTCGCGCTGTCGTCGGGCAGCGTCTATATGCCGAGCGGCCGCACGGTGGCGGCGAGCAACGGCACGCTCACCGTCAAGGCGGCGAACCATCCGCCGGTGATCGGCGCGCTCGACATCGATGTCGCCGGCGAGGCGCCGGCAATCGCCGAGCTGGCATCCTTTGACCCGATCAATGCCATGCGCCATGTCGGCCTGCTGCCGGACGACCTGTCCGGCACGGTGATCGGCCACGTCAAGGCCGATATTCCGCTGCAGTCCGGTGTCGACTCTTCCAAACTCGATTGGCTGGTGGCGCTCGACTACAAGGACCTGTCGCTGGGCAAGCCGTTCGAGGGCCAGACGGTCAGCCATGCCGACGGCTCGATCACGGTCGCGCCCGACCGGGCGGTGATCTCGGCGAAGGCGCTGCTCAACGGCATTCCGGCCGAGCTCGACCTGATCGAGCCGCTCAGGGATGGCGGCCCGCCGCGCAGTCGTAAAGTGGCGCTGGTGCTCGACGACAAGACGCGCGCCACCGCCATGCCTGGCCTGTCGACCCTGCTTTCCGGAACCATCAAGGTGGCGATCGACAAGAGTGGCACCGGCAACCAGAACGTGTCGGCCGACCTGACCAATGCCAGGCTGGACATCCCCTGGGCCGGCTGGAGCAAGGGGCCTGGCATTCCCGCCAAGGTCGTCTTCGCCATGGCGAAGACCGGCGACACCACGACGCTCTCCAATTTCGAACTCGATGGCAAGACCTTTTCCATCGACGGCAGCGCGGTGCTGGTCAAGGGCGCCTTGTCCTCGGCCCGGTTCAGCAAGGTCACCTTGAACAGGGGCGACGACGTCGCCGTCTCGGTGAAGCGGTCGGGCAAGGCCTATGCGGTCGAGGTCAGCGGCAGCGCGCTGGACGCACGCTCGCTGATCAAGCAATTCACGTCCGATGTCGATACCGCCACCAAGACCACCGGCGTCGATGCGATCTCGGTCAGCGCCGACGTCAGCTCCCTGACCGGCTTCCACGACGAGGTGCTGTCGAATCTGAAACTCGACTACAGCGCCGCAGGGTCCCGGGTGAACGGGCTCAAGGTGAGCGCCACGGCAAGTTCGGGAGCCGCCATCACCATCAGCAACACGACCGGCGGCGGCCTGCGCACGCTCAACATGAAGTCGGCCGACGCTGGCGCCATACTGCGCTTCCTCAACATCTACGAGCATATGGAAGGCGGCTCGATCACGCTGGCGCTCACCGGGGCCGGCGACGGTCCGATGAAAGGCCAGGTCGACGCCAAGGACTTCTTTGTCGTCAACGAGCCGAAGCTCGCCTCGATCGTGTCGACGACGCCGGCCGGCGACAACCGCAGCCTCAACGAGGCGGTCAAAGGCAATCTCGACACGTCGAGGGTGAAGTTCGAGCGCGGTTTCAGCGAGATCGATAAGGGCAGCGGCTATCTCAAGCTGCGCAACGGCGTGCTGCGCGGCTCGCGCATCGGCACCACCTTCCAGGGCACGCTCTACGACCAGAACAACAATATGGACATGACCGGCACGTTCATGCCGGCCTACGGTGTAAACCGCATCTTCGGCGAACTGCCGCTGATCGGCGCGCTGCTCGGCAACGGCCGCGACCGCGGCCTGATCGGCGTCACCTACAGGCTCAAGGGCAACGCCAACAAGCCCAATCTAGAGGTCAATCCGCTATCGGTGATAGCGCCCGGGATTTTCAGGTCGATCTTCGAGTATCGCTGAGGCGGGCAGGGTAGGCGGGTGGCGCCAAAAAGGCCGGGTGAAGTGCTGTTCAGCGTAGCACCGCCTAGAGGTAACGGCATAAATCCTAGGGTCTCCGCGACGTCGCTTCGCTCCTGCTTCGCCCTAGGATGACGAAGCGAGGGGAGACTTCAGCCAATCTCGAAGGTCGCGTTTGCCATCGGCCGCCACGCGACCGCCTCGCTCTCCGACATCCGCGACTAGCCTTGAGCCACCATGCCTTCGTCATCCTAGGGCGCAGCAGGAGCGAAGCGACGTCGCGGAGACCCTAGGATCCACGCCGTTACAGTTGCCGAGGAATGCAGCGATCCATTGCTTGTGCCCGTCGCCGGCTCGGTCTCACCTGAGCCTCAGCAGAGGTCAGACCGGCCGTACCAGAATGACCTTCTTCTTTCCCAACTGAACTTTGAATGCTCCGGTGTTTTCGTACAGGTCGGTCCACAAGACAATTTCGTTCGGGTCGGTGACGACCCTGTCATTGATTCGTAGAGCACCTTCCGCCATCTTGCGCCGAGCTTCCGAATTGGACGGCACAAGTCCCGACGCGACGGCAATTGCTGCATTCGACCTGCCAAATTGCCATTTGTCATCCTGTCCTTTGTCGATGGTTACTGTCGGCAATGACTCGGTTGACTGACCTCTTTCGAAAAGCGCTTCTGCCGTCCTAGCTGCCTCCTCCGCCGCCTCGCGGCCATGCAGCATGGCGGTGATTTCGGTGGCGAGGATCTTCTTGGCTTCGTTGATCTCCGAGCCGCCGAGCCGTTCGAGGCGTGCGACCTCGGCGAGTGGCAGGGTCGTGTAGAGCTTCAGGAAACGGCCGACATCGGCATCGTCGGTGTTGCGCCAGTATTGCCAGAACTCGTACGGGCTCAGCATCTCCGCATCGAGCCAGACCGCGCCCGAGGCCGACTTGCCCATCTTGGCGCCGGACGAGGTGGTGAGCAGCGGCGTCGTCAGCGCATAAAGCTGCGCGCCTTCCATGCGATGGCCGAGATCGATGCCGTTGACGATGTTGCCCCACTGGTCGGAGCCGCCCATCTGCAGCCGGCAGCCGAGACGCTTGTAGAGCTCGACGAAGTCATAGGCCTGCAGGATCATGTAGTTGAATTCGAGGAACGACAGCGACTGCTCGCGGTCCAGCCGGAGCTTGACCGAATCGAAGGCCAGCATGCGGTTGACCGAAAAATGCCGGCCGACATCGCGCAGGAAATTGACGTAGTTGATGTCCATCAGCCAGTCGGCATTGTTGATCATGACGGCGTCGTTGGGGCCGCTGCCGAATTTGAGGTAGGGCGTGAAGTTGCGGCGGATGCCGGCGAGATTGTCCTCTATATCCTGCGGCGTCAAAAGCTTGCGCGCCTCGTCCTTGAACGACGGATCGCCGATCATCGAGGTGCCGCCGCCCATCAGCGCGATCGGCCGGTGGCCGGTCTGCTGCAGCCAATAAAGCATCATGATCTGGATCAGCGACCCGGCATGTAGGCTTCTGGCGGTGGCGTCGAAGCCGATATAGGCGCTCACCGTTTCCGTGGCGAAAAGCTGGTCGAGGCCGGCATCGTCCGAGGTCTGGTGGATGAAACCGCGCTCGCTCATCGTGCGCAGGAAATCGGATTTGAAGGCGGACATTTTCTTTCCCGAAAAGCTTCCGGCCGAACGCGGCTCGGCTATGCATGAAGGCGGGCGTTTAGCACTCAAGCGCGATCAGCAAAAGTGGAATCCGGTTTTGCGACACCCTCTTGCCTTCTCCCCTTGGGGGAGAAGGTGGATTGGCGCGCAGCGCCAAGACGGTTGAGGGGTGTTGGACGGAGTGCCGTCGTTGCCAAGCTGGAACACCCCTCATCCGACCGCGCTTCGCGCGGCCACCTTCTCCCACAAGGGGAGAAGGGAGAACCCCAAGCGTGCGGCCTGCTTGCGTCCTCGTTTCGGCTGGCGTAATGAGGCGCCGCCAACGGGTTTCATCCGCTGGACCGCGCGGCATCGATCGAATGCCATATCCTTTGACAGAGTCGAGATGCCGGAGATATCCATCGTCATTCCTTGCCGGAACGAGGCGGCGAACCTGCCGCTTCTGCTCGACGAGATCGGCACTGCCATGGCCGGGCGCGACTTCGAGGTCATCGTCGTCGACGATGGCTCGACCGACGACACGCCTTCGGTGCTTGCCGCACAAGCAGCGCTTCGCCGGTTTCCGCTGCGCCATCTCAGGCATCAGAAATCCGCTGGCCAGTCGCTCTCGGTGCGTTCGGGCGCCTGGGCGGCGCGCGGCGATATCGTCGCCACCATCGACGGCGACGGCCAGAACGACCCCGGTTATATCCCAGTGTTGATAGACGCGCTGCGGCAGGCTGGTCCCGATGTCGGGGCCGCGCAGGGACAGCGTCTGAAGCGCCGCGACAGCAAGATCAAGCAGCTGGCGTCGCGTTTCGCCAACGGGCTGAGAAAGGCCATCCTGCACGACGAGACGCGGGATACCGGCTGCGGCCTCAAGGCGATCCATACCGACATTTTGCGGAAATTGCCGTTCTTCGACGGCACCCACCGCTTTGTTCCGGCGCTGGTCATCCAGGAGGGCTACCGCGTCGTCCATTGCGACGTCGTCGACCGCTCCCGCCGTCACGGCAAATCGAATTACGGCATCTTCGATCGCGGCCTGCAGGGCGTGCTTGATCTTGCCGGCGTCTGGTGGCTGCGCCGCAGGCGCCGCAGAATGCCCAAAGTAGAGGAAATCAGGCATGGGTAACGTGCTTCAGGAATTGGCGACCTGGCTTCACGATGTTTTCGTCAAGCAATTCGATGCCTGGGTTCTGCTTGGCTTCGTCGCCCAGTTCTTCTTCACCATGCGCTTTCTGGTGCAGTGGGTGGCGTCGGAAAAGGCCAAGCGCAGCGTCGTGCCGATCGCCTTCTGGTTCTTTTCGCTGTTCGGCGGCGGCCTGCTGCTGATCTACGCGATCCAGCGTCAGGATCCGGTGTTCATCGCCGGCCAGGCCATGGGCCTGTTGATCTATATCCGCAATCTCTGGCTGATTGCCAACGAGCGCAAGGCGGCGATGACCAAGGTCGATTGAGCCCGCCACCGGCCTGAACCGGTCGAGCAAGCAACCCAGATTACTTGCCGTCCAGCCCGCCGTAGGACCTTACCAGCCGGACCATGTCGGCCGAGTTGGCGGTCTCGCTCTCGAGCCCCTCGGCGACACCGACGCGGTCGGCGGCCGGGCGGTTCTGGCTGACTTTCCACTTGCCGCTGATTTCGGTGATTTCGATCTCCAAGCCGACGATGCCCTTGATTTGTGACTGGATGAAGGGTGCCGGCGCGTCGGTCACCGCCCACGGCGCCGAGCGGCTGCCCTCCTGCGACATCGTCAGATCGGAAATCTGCTCGGCTAGCCAATCCTGGTCTTCGATCACCGTGACGCTGCCGCGCACCTGGACGATGGCGTAGTTCCAGGTCGGTACCACCTTGCCGGTTTCACGCTTGGTCTCGTACCAGGACGGCGTCACATAGGCATCGGCGCCCTGGAAGACGACCAGCACCCGCGCCAGGGGATTGTCGGCCAAAAGCCGCCATTGCGGATTGGCCTTGGCCAAATGGGCGCGCAGCCTGCCGTTCGGTGGCACATCCGCGTCTAGAAGAAAGGGAATCGCGTTGGCGACCGGCCCCTCGACGCCGTTCGACACCAGCAGGCCAAGCGGATGCGCCCGGATCAGCCCGTGCAGGACGTCCTGCCGTGTTTCCTGGAAGTGAGGCGGTTGGTACATCGCCGATTATCTCAGCCGCTTCGGCCGTGGGTCGGACAATTCCCCGGCCAGCCGGCGATCCAGGTAGTCCGCGCATTCCTCGATCAGAAGCTCCGCATGGTTGGCAAAGAAATGGTTGGCGCCGGGCAGGGTCTTCTGGGTGATGGTAATGCCCTTTTGCGTGTGCAGCTTGTCGACCAGGCCCTGCACGTCCTTGGGCGGCGCGACCTTGTCGGCGTCGCCGTGGATGATCAGGCCGGACGACGGGCATGGCGCCAGGAACGAGAAATCATAGGTATTGGGCTGCGGCGCGACCGAGATGAAGCCCTCGATCTCCGGCCGGCGCATCAGAAGCTGCATGCCGATCCACGAGCCGAACGAATAGCCGGCAACCCAGCAGCTCTTGGAATCCGGATGCAGCGACTGCACCCAGTCGAGCGCCGCGGCGGCGTCGGACAATTCGCCGGTGCCGTGGTCGAACTCGCCCTGGCTGCGGCCGATGCCGCGGAAATTGAAGCGCAGCGTGGTGAAATTGCGCTTCTGGAACATGTAGAAGAGGTCGTAGACGATCTTGTTGTTCATCGTCCCGCCGAACTGGGGGTGAGGGTGCAGGACGATGGCAATCGGCGCGCTCTTTTCCTTCGAGGGCTGATAGCGACCCTCCAGACGGCCGGCCGGACCGGTGAAAATGACCTCAGGCATGAAATACTCCACTTGGTATAAATTTGCGCGGCGCCCGGAACAACTCTTCCTCTGGCCCCAGTCTTCCCTAGGCCCCAGTCTTCCCTAGGCCTTGACGCAGGGCGAGCGTCTTTCTAGAAGCTAGTTTAGAATTGTTCAAAACTGGGCGGCCAAAAATTGTGGCTCGGCCACCCGCGCCGCAAGCCGCGTAAATAGGACGTCTTGCCTTGCAATTTCAAGGAAATAACGCGCTATCTTCGCGGAACGGCTTTTGAAGGGACCAGTTGGACGGAAATGGCCGGAGCACGCGCCTATCTCGACTACAACGCCAGCGTGCCGCTGCTTGCCGCCGCGCGCGCGGCCGTGGTCGCTGCGCTCGACGTCGCCGCCAACCCGTCCTCGGTCCATGCCGAGGGCCGCGTTGCACGGCGGCTGATTGAGGATGCCAGGCGCGACGTGGCTCGACTGGTCAGCGCCAAAGCCGAGCATGTCGTATTCACCTCCGGCGCGACGGAAGCGGCCTCGACGCTGCTGACGCCGGACTGGCAGATGGGGCGCGGTGCTGTCCGTATGAGCCGGCTCTATGTGTCCGAGGCCGATCATCCTTGCCTGCTGAACGGCGGGCGCTTCCCCACGGGGCAGGTAACGCGGATCGGCGTCGACGCCGACGGCGTCGTCAGGCTCGACGCCCTAGCGGCAGCACTCGGTGCGCATGACAAGGCCGAAGGCATGCCGCTGGTAGCGATCCACGCCGCCAACAACGAGACCGGCGTCATCCAGCCGGTTGGCCGCATTGCCGAAATCGTCAAGGCGGCGGGTGGCATCCTGGTGGTCGATGCCGTGCAGGCGACCGGCCGCATTCCGCTCGATATGTCAGCGGGTTACGCAGACTATCTGATTCTCTCCTCGCACAAGATCGGCGGACCCAAGGGCGTCGGCGCCATTGTCGCGGCGTCGGACCTGATGATGCCAAAACCGCTGGTCAGCGGCGGCGGCCAGGAAAAGGGCCATCGCGGCGGCACCGAAAACCTGGCGGCGATTGCCGGGTTTGGCGTGGCGGCGCGTGAGGCGCTTGCCGGCTTGCAAACGATCGAAGCGGTGCGGCAGCGTCGCGACGAAATCGAGGCGATCGTGAAAACGCTGGTTCCGGACGCGGAAATCTTCGGGACCGGCGCGCAAAGGCTTGCCAATACGACATTCTTCGCTATTGCCGGTATCAAGGCCGAGACGGCGCAGATCGCCTTCGACCTGGCCGGTGTGGCGCTGTCGGCGGGATCGGCCTGTTCGTCGGGCAAAGTAGGGCCGAGTCACGTGCTGAAAGCCATGGGTTATGGTGACGGCCTCGGCGCGTTGCGCGTGTCCGTCGGCCACGCGACCAGCGCTGAAGATATCGAGCTGTTCCGTTCGGCGCTGGCGACGATCGTCGCGCGCCAGGCCGGTAAGGAAAAGGCAAGCAGGGAACGAGCCGCCTGAGCGCGGCAGACGAAATGTAGGGCCTTGCGGCCTGGTAGAGCCGTGCGTTCGCATTTGGCCGGGTGAATTTCCGGCATGAACGCACTATATGAAACTTACGCCGCCTCCGGTGCCTGATGGGTGCTCGTTTGCGGTGCCATAGTTTGAAAACTGCCGGGCCTTGACCCCGGCGTGGATGGAGAACGCTGATGCCTGCTGTGCAGGAGACGATCGATCGAGTTCGAAAGATCGATGTCGACCAGTATAAATACGGATTCCAGACCGAAATCGCGATGGACAAGGCCCCCAAGGGCCTGAGCGAAGACATTATCCGCTTCATTTCGGCGAAGAAGGACGAGCCGTCCTGGATGCTGGAATGGCGCCTGGAAGCCTATCGCCGCTGGCTGACGCTGGACGAGCCGAAATGGGCGCGCGTCCACTATCCCAAAATCGATTTCCAGGACCTCCACTATTACGCCGCGCCCAAGAGCACGCCGGGGCCGACTTCGCTCAGCGAGGTCGATCCCGAACTGCTGAAGGTCTATGAGAAGCTCGGCATTCCGCTCAGGGAACAGGAAATCCTCGCCGGCGTGCAGAAGACCGATGCGTCGGAGCTCGAGGAAGCCAGCGACAACGTCTACAAGTCGGGCCGCGTCGCCGTCGATGCGGTGTTCGATTCCGTCTCCGTCGTCACCACTTTCAAGAAGGAACTGGCGCAGGCCGGCGTCATCTTCTGCTCGATCTCGGAAGCCATCCGCGAGCATCCGGAGCTGGTGAAGAAGTATCTCGGCTCGGTCGTGCCGACCTCCGACAATTTCTACGCGACGCTGAATTCGGCGGTGTTCACCGACGGTTCGTTCGTCTTCGTGCCCAAGGGCGTGCGCTGCCCGATGGAATTGTCGACCTATTTCCGCATGAACGAGAAGAACACCGGCCAGTTCGAGCGCACGCTGATCATCGCCGAGGAGGGGGCTTACGTCTCCTATCTCGAAGGCTGCACGGCGCCGCAACGCGACGAGAATCAGCTTCATGCCGCGGTGGTCGAGCTGATCGCGCTCGATGATGCCGAGATCAAATATTCGACGGTGCAGAACTGGTATCCCGGCGACGCCGAGGGCAAGGGCGGTATCTATAATTTCGTCACCAAGCGCGGCGACTGCCGCGGCCATCGCTCGAAGATTTCGTGGACGCAGGTCGAGACCGGTTCGGCCATCACCTGGAAATATCCGAGCTGCATCCTGCGCGGCGACGATTCCAGCGGCGAGTTCTATTCGATTGCCGTGTCGAACGGTTATCAGCAGGTCGACAGCGGCACCAAGATGATCCATCTCGGCAAGAACACGTCGAGCCGCATCATCTCCAAGGGCATTGCCGCCGGCTTCTCGCAGAACACCTATCGCGGCCAGGTCTCGGCGCACCGCAAGGCGACCAACGCCCGCAACTTCACCAATTGCGATTCCCTGCTGATCGGCGATCAGTGCGGCGCACACACCGTGCCCTACATGGAAGCCAAGAATTCGACCGCGCAGTTCGAGCACGAGGCCACCACCTCGAAGATTTCCGAGGACCAGAAGTTCTACGTCATGCAGCGCGGCATTCCGGAAGAAGAGGCGATCGCGCTGATCGTCAACGGCTTCGTCAAGGACGTCATCCAGCAACTGCCGATGGAGTTCGCGGTCGAGGCGCAGAAACTGATCGGGATTAGCCTTGAGGGAAGTGTGGGGTGAGTGACGATGAGGCAGAGGACGGTCCGCCGTTGGTCGCACGCGTTCACCAGTTTGACAGGCATTCTGGTGAGCTACCCGACAACTATCGGGCCGACCTCGATGAGCAGATTTGCGGAGAATTGGCAACGTCGCTCGGGAACTACCTTCGAAGCTTTGCTGCCGAAAGGAAAGTTGTCGTCAGGATCGAAGTCGAAGCCAACCGAATTAGCGCTGGGCGCGAAGACGGCACGGAGTTGATGATCACCGTCTACGGCCCTGAGATTTTTGAAATCACCAGGTGGCCGAATCCCGCCGACGCCGTCGAGGACGGAAGTATGCGATTTGACTTGGCACCTGAACTTGAAAGCGACGTCGCCATTGCCCTAGCTCGGCGATATGTAGTTAACGGAACGATAGAGCAAGAGAATGCTTGAAATCAGAAACCTCCATGCCCGTATCGTCGACGACGGCACCGAGATCATTCGCGGCCTGAATCTTTCGGTGAAGGCCGGTGAGGTCGCCGCCATCATGGGGCCGAACGGCTCGGGAAAATCGACGCTGTCCTATATCCTTGCCGGGCGCGAGGATTATGAGGTCACCGAGGGCGATATCCTCTACAACGGCCAGTCGATCCTCGAAATGGATCCGGCCGAGCGCGCCACCGCCGGCATCTTTCTCGCCTTCCAGTATCCGATGGAGATACCGGGCGTGGCGACGATGGAATTCCTGAAAGTGGCGATGAACGAGCAGCGCAAGGCGCGCGGCCAGGAACCGCTGAAGATCCCGGAATTTCTCAAGCGCGTGAAGGAAGCGGCGGCCTCGCTCAACATGGACATGGCGATGCTGAAGCGGCCGCTCAATGTCGGCTTCTCCGGCGGCGAGAAGAAGCGTGCCGAGATCCTGCAGATGAAGCTGCTCGAGCCAAAGCTCTGCGTGCTCGACGAGACCGATTCCGGTCTCGATATCGACGCGCTGAAGATCGTCGCGGACGGCGTCAACACGCTGCGCTCGCCGGACCGGGCCATCGTCGTCATCACCCATTACCAGCGCCTGCTCCAATACATCGTCCCGGATACGGTGCACGTGCTCTACAGGGGTCAGGTGATCAAGTCGGGCGACAAGTCGCTGGCGCTCGACCTCGAGGCCAATGGCTATGCCGGCGTGATCGGGCAAGCCGCGTGAGATGCCAGCAGGCCCGGAAGGCAAGCCAAATAAGGCGATACTGATGAATATGCACACGACACCCCAGCGAACATTGGCCGAAACGGCGCTGATCGACGCCTTTGGCGAGCGGCTGTCGCTGCTGCCCGGCGACGGCGCGGTGATGCTGAAGCGCGACGACGCCATCGAGGCGATCAAGGGCGGCCTGCCGACGCGGCGCGTCGAATCCTGGCATTATACGGACCTGCGCCGGCTGCTGACCTCGGTGCCGGACTTCGATCCGGCAGCGGTCGCGAAAGCCATTGCGCCGATCGTCGAAGGCTCCTCGGTTTTGCCGGTGCTGAACGGCGTTTCGAGCGCGAAATGGGCTGCTGTCGAGGGCGTCACGGTACAGCGCCTGTCGGAGAAGCTGACCGACGGCAGCGCAGCATCTGGGCTTGATTCTTATGGCAGCGACGATGCCATCGGCGCGCTCAACACCGCCTTTGTCGCCGACGGCTATTTCGTCGACATCGCCGACGGTGCCCAACTGGACAAGCCGGTCGAAATGCAGAATTTGCAGGCCGGTGGACAGACGCATGTACGCCTGGCCGTCCGCGTCGGTGCCGGCGCCAAGTCTGTTATCGTCGAGCGCCAGGCGGGCGAGGGGGCGGCGCTGGTCAGTTCGGTCAGCCAGCTTGTGCTTGGCGAGGGCGCCGAAGTGACATGGCTGGTCGTGCAGGAGCAGCCGGATACGGCGACGCATCTCGCCCAGTTCAAGGCGCATCTCGGCAAGAATTCGAAGCTGACGCTGTTCGTCATGAATGCCGGCGGCAAGCTGGTGCGCCAGGAGGTCGTCGTGAAGACGACCGGCGAGGGCGCCGAATTCACGCTGCGCGGCATCAATCTGCTCGCCGGCGACACCCATACCGACGTCACCATGGTGCTCGACCACGCCGTGCCGCATACCGCATCGACCGAAGTCATCCGCAATGTGGTGACCGGCAAGGCGCGCGGCGTCTTCCAGGGCCGCATCAACGTCCACCAATATGCGCAGAAGACCAACGCCAAGATGGCCTGCAACACGCTGCTTCTGTCGGACGACGGCGAGTTCTCGACCAAGCCGGAGCTCGAAATCTTCGCCGACGACGTCGTCTGCGGCCATGGCGCGACCGTTACCGAGATCGACCACAATCATCTGTTTTACCTGATGGCGCGTGGCGTCGACGAGAAGACCGCGCGCGGCCTGCTGGTCAAGGCCTTCGTCGCCGAAGTGATCGAGGAACTGGACGACGAGGCCATCGTCGAGGCGCTGGAAGCGAGACTCGACGATTGGTTTTTGACGCACGGGTAGAGGTGACTGAGGGGTTGGCGCCAACACCCCTCATCCGTCGCCTTCGGCGCCACCTTCTCCCACAAGGGGAGAAGGAGAGGCGCTCTTCCTTCTCCCCTTGTGGGAGAAGGTGGCCGAGCGAAGCTCGGTCGGATGAGGGGTGCTGGACGGAATGAGGCGGTGCCTCGAGAGAGCTTGTAATGGACCAGAAAGTCGAAAACATCCCCTACGACGTCGAGGCGATCCGCCGCGACTTCCCGATCCTGTCGCGGCAAGTCTACGGCAAACCGCTGGTCTATCTCGACAATGGCGCCTCGGCGCAGAAGCCGCAAGCGGTGCTCGACGCTATTCAGCACGCCTATTCCCAGGAATATGCAAACGTCCATCGCGGCCTGCATTTCCTGTCGAATGCCGCGACCGACGCCTATGAGAACGCGCGCAAGATAGTGCAGCGGTTTCTGAATGCGCCGAGCACCGACAACATCGTCTTCACTTCCAACACCACGGCGGCGATCAACACGGTCGCCTATGGTTTCGGCATGCCGAACATCGGCGAAGGCGACGAGATCGTGCTCTCGATCATGGAGCATCATTCCAACATCGTGCCGTGGCATTTCATCCGCGAGCGGCAGGGCGCCAAGCTGGTCTGGGTGCCGGTCGATGATCTCGGCGTCTTCCATATCGAGGAATTCGAGAAGCGGCTGACCGACCGCACCAGGCTGGTTGCCATCACCCATATGTCGAACGCGCTGGGCACGGTGACGCCGATCAAGGAGATCGTGCGCATCGCGCATGCCCGCGGCATTCCGGTGCTGGTCGACGGCAGCCAGAGCGCCGTGCATATGCCGATCGACGTGCAGGACCTCGACTGCGATTTCTTCGTCTTCACCGGCCACAAGGTTTATGGCCCGTCGGGCATCGGTGTGCTCTACGGCAAGAAGGATATTCTGGAGCGCATGCGCCCGTTCATGGGCGGCGGCGAGATGATCGAGGAGGTGACGCAAGACATCGTCACCTACAACGATCCGCCGCACCGTTTCGAGGCCGGCACGCCGCCGATCGTCCAGGCGATCGGGCTGGGTGCCGCGCTCGAATACATGGAAAACATCGGCCGCGAGCGCATCGCCGCGCACGAGGCCGATCTGAAGGATTATGCGCATCAAAAACTGCGCGCCATCAACTCGCTGCGCATCTTCGGCGATGCGCCCGGCAAGGGCGCCATCATCTCGTTCGAGCTGCAGGGCATCCACGCGCATGACGTGTCGATGGTCATCGACCGGCAGGGCGTGGCGGTGCGCGCCGGCACCCATTGCGCCCAGCCGCTGTTGAAACGCTTCGGCGTAACATCCACATGCAGGGCATCGTTCGGCATGTATAATACCAGGGCCGAAGTCGATGCTTTGGCCGATGCGCTGGAAAAGGCGCGAAAGTTCTTCGGGTGACGATCATGGATGATGCCAGCCACACCGCCGAAAGCACGGCAATGGATATGACCACCAATGCGGCGGTTTCCGGGTCAACGATTCCCGCCGACGAACTGGCGCGGCTGACCGACGACATCGTCTCGGCGCTGAAGACGGTCTATGACCCGGAAATCCCGGCCGACATCTATGAGCTCGGCCTGGTCTACAAGATCGACATCGAGGACGACCGCTCGGTCAAGATCGACATGACGCTGACCGCGCCGGGCTGCCCGGTGGCTGGCGAAATGCCGGGCTGGGTCGAAAACGCCGTCGGCGCCGTCGAAGGCGTCTCCGGCGTCGAGGTCAACATGACCTTCGACCCACCCTGGTCGCCCGACCGAATGTCGGAAGAGGCGCAGGTGGCGGTTGGGTGGTACTAGCATCCGACCAGCCAGAGGCTGGCGCACTTGCGCCGGGTACAAAACTTCACCATTTTAGGTGAGGAATCATTCGGCAGGCCTTGAACCTGCGCGCAATGGAGAAGGAAAACATGGGACGCTTTGCCGTCATCACGATGACCGAAAAGGCCGCCGACCGGGTTCGCGAGATCGTTGCGACCCGTGAGAATGCGCATGGCATTCGCCTTGGCATCAAGAAGGGCGGCTGCGCCGGCATGGAATATACGGTCGATCTGGTGACCGAGCCGAACACCAAGGACGATCATATCGAGCGCGATGGCGCCCATGTCTATGTCGCGCCGGAGGCAGCGCTTTTCCTGTTCGGAACCGAGATGGATTTCGAGCAGACGACTTTGCGCACCGGCTTCACCTTCCGCAACCCGAACCAGAGCTCGGCCTGCGGCTGCGGCGAATCGGTCGAGCTGAAGCCGGCCGATTTGAAGGCACTGGCCGAGGCGCGCGAAGCAAGCGCGGCTTAGCGTCTCTGGTGATGAGTGCCGAGGCATATCGCTGGCGGTGTGCCTGTTGCGGTCAGGAATATACCGGGCTTCCAACAGATATGGCGTTCGGTGCGCCCGTGGACACGGACACGCTTGACGATGCCGCTCGAGCGACCTTTCGTAAGAATGAAGATTTCTGCGAGGTGCGCCGTGCGTCGGGGGTAACAGATCGGTTTGTTCGTTGCTTGCTGCCTCTGCCAGTGCCTCAGCTCTCCAGCGAGTTCTGTTTCGGCGTATGGATGTCGGTCTCGGAAAAAAGCTGGGATCTATACCGAGATGGATATGACAGTGGCCAGTATGAAGAAGAACTCTGTTTTGGATATCTGATGCACAACATTCCTGAGTATCCAGGCTCGTTGCATCTGCATGCCAATGTTGTATTTCAGCCCGGTGATCAGCGTCCGAAGGTGTTTCTGCATGATGCAGATCATCCCTTGGTTGCGGCCCAACGCAGTGGGGTGGATGTGGCGCAGATAGAGCGCTGGGTGGCTCTCACGCACCGACCTAAGGCCGGGAGCAACTAATCCACCCACATCCCCGTTCGCTTGTGCCAGTCTGCGATCGACTGCTCCGGGTAGACATCGAAAACCTTGTCGCCCTTGCCGATATCCGGCTCGACCCAATTCGCCTTGTATTTCAGCATCAGATGCACCTTCTCCGGCGGTTTCGGCAGGTCGGTGTCGACAGCCGAGGCGAACGGATGCACCAGCTCCGGCCAGGTCGGATCGTAGAGCCAGAGTGCCGTCCCGCATTTCGTGCAGAAATTCCGTTCGCCCGTCGAGGTCTCGCGTTGCGGGTGCTCGTCGTCCTCGATCTCGGCGCGGTAGACGCCGAGATGGCGCTTGCCCTCGATTTTCAGCGTCTGGTAATCGGCGCCGAGATTGATGGCGAAACCGCCACCGCCCTGCTGCTTGCGGCAGATCGAGCAGTAGCACAGCATGAACGGCACCGGCGTGTGGCTTTCCACCTCGAAACGCACGGCATTGCACCGGCAGGACCCTTTGAGCAGAAGCGGCATGAAAAACTCCGACGAAATTGATTCTGAACTTGTCAGGATGGTGCCGGTTGCGTCGATGACAAGGGGAAATCCGGGTGACATGATCGCCGCATGGACAACGAGCGCATAGAAGAGCTTTTCGAAGGCCTCGGCCCGGTCAGCATCCGCAAGCTGTTCGGCGGCAAGGGCATCTATTTCGACGGCGTCATCGTCGCCATCGTCATCGGTGGCGAATTGATGCTGAAGGCCGACGCCGAAAGCGCCCCGGATTTCGAAGCGGCCGGCTGCCGGCAATGGACCTATACCGGCTCGCGCCACGGCAGGCTCGTGTCGATGCCCTATTGGAGCGTTCCCGACAGCGCCTTCGACGATCCCGACGAGATGGCGATCTGGGCACGCCGCGCCTACGAGGCAGGACGGCGCGCCGGCAAATAGGCTGCGTCATGCTTCGGCAATTCCGGGCCGCACTTCATGCCAGGTCCCGCGCCTCGGGCACGAGCGCCAGCGCTTCGGCAAAGCCAGCGCTGGTGAAGGCGGCGCGCGCGACGACGAGCATCGCGGCGGCAATGCCTTCGCGCAGTGCCGCGCGTAGCGTCAGGCCGCGCAGCAGGGCAGCGATCGTGGCGCCGGCCAATGCGTCGCCGGCGCCGGCAGCATCGGTCCGCTTTTGTAGCGGCGGTGGCGAGATCGAGAACGCGCTCAATTCGTCGAAACCGAGCACTGGTTCGTCGCCGGCGGTGATCACGCCGCTTTTCAGCCCGGCGCGTCTCAGGCCGTCGACGATGCCTTGATCGTCAGCATCGATGCCGACGCCGGCGAGCACGCCGGCCTCGTGCCGGTTCATGAAGGCCAGCGCCAGACGGTCGAGCACCGGCATCAGCCGCGCCGCCTTATTGGGCGAGACCGCAAGCGCAAACACCGGCTTGTCGGCGGCGAGTGCCGCCAGCCGCCCCAGCGCGGTCGACGGCAGGTTGGCGTCGCACAGCACCGCGTCGGCCGAACCGATCGCTTCCCGCACCTTGGCGCGGCGGATCTGCTTGGGAAGCGCCAGCTCGTAGAGCACCATGTCGGCAAGGCCGGCGATCAGCCCGCCGTCGCTATCGATCAGCATCGTATGGCTTGGCGTTGCTCGGTCGAGGAACACCGCCGACAGGTCGGCAATGCCGGCCTCGGTGACGGCGCGTAAAACCGTGTCGCCAAGGGCATCGCCGCCGCGCACCGAAAGCAGCGAGGCCGAGGCGCCGCGTCGCACCGCACAGCGCAAGGCGTTGAAGACGGCACCGCCGACATGCTCGCGCATCGTGCCGGGGTTGGAAGCGGCCGGCACGAAGGCGCCGGCAACCCGGCCGCGCCGCTCGATATAGGCGCCGCCCACGGCCAGGATCGTCGGGGATTTGATCATGCCGTCAAAATGCCCTTTTGCTGTTGCCCGGAGAGACTAGGTCGCCGGGCGGAACCCTGCAATCGCGGGTCCGATTCGGTTGGTGACGGCAACGGCGCCGCATGCGAGGCGAGACACATCGGAAGCAATAATTGCGAAACAAAAATAGAACAAATAGGGATATGCGTTATTTTTCAAACCCTTGGTGCTCATTGACAAATGAGAACAAATGAGGTACATTCTTTTAAGGATTGCGGGATTGTCCGGCCTCCATTGACGACCACGGGGTGATGTATCATGGCTCAGAATTCTTTGCGGCTTGTAGAGGACAAAGCGGTGGACAAATCAAAGGCTCTGGATGCGGCGCTGTCGCAAATCGAGCGTGCCTTCGGCAAGGGCTCGATCATGCGGCTCGGCGCGAACGAGCAGGTCGTCGAGATCGAAACGGTGCCGACCGGCTCGCTTGGACTGGACATCGCGCTTGGCGTCGGCGGCCTGCCGCGCGGCCGCATCGTCGAGATCTACGGGCCGGAAAGCTCGGGCAAGACGACGCTGGCGCTGCACACGGTGGCCGAAGCCCAGAAGAAGGGCGGCATCTGCGCCTTCGTCGATGCCGAGCACGCGCTCGACCCGGTCTATGCCCGCAAGCTCGGCGTCGATCTCGAAAACCTGCTGATCTCGCAGCCCGATACCGGCGAGCAGGCGCTGGAGATCTGCGACACGCTGGTGCGCTCCGGCGCCATCGACGTGCTGGTGGTCGATTCGGTGGCGGCGTTGACGCCGCGGGCGGAAATCGAAGGCGAGATGGGCGATTCGCTGCCCGGCCTGCAGGCCCGCCTGATGAGCCAGGCACTGCGCAAGCTCACCGCCTCGATCTCGCGCTCCAACACCATGGTCATCTTCATCAACCAGATCCGCATGAAGATCGGCGTCATGTTCGGTTCGCCCGAGACGACGACCGGCGGCAATGCGTTGAAATTCTATGCCTCGGTCCGCCTCGACATCCGCCGCATCGGCTCGGTCAAGGATCGCGACGAGGTCGTCGGCAACCAGACCCGCGTCAAGGTCGTCAAGAACAAGCTGGCGCCGCCCTTCAAGGTGGTCGAGTTCGACATCATGTATGGCGAGGGCGTCTCCAAGACCGGCGAGCTGGTCGATCTCGGCGTCAAGGCGGGCGTGGTCGAAAAGTCGGGCGCCTGGTTCTCCTACAATTCGCAGCGTCTTGGCCAGGGCCGCGAAAACGCAAAACTGTTCCTGCGCGACAATCCCGACACGGCGCGCGAGATCGAGCTGGCGCTACGGCAGAATGCCGGGCTGATCGCTGAGAAATTCCTTGAGAACGGCGGCTCCGAAAGCAGCGACGACGGTTTCGAGGACGACGCTGGGGTGATGTAGGGCAGGCGACGCCTCGCTGAGCCTCAGCCAGGTTTCGATTTGATGTTTTGATTTTGAGTTTGCGTAATCGATGCGTTTCGAACCGCCGGCCCCGTGCCGGCGGTTCGCGTTTGACGGCGAGGCAGACGCATTTCAAGGCGCTGGTGAAAGCCGGGATTTGAGCCCATTTGGTGTTTCTGGACAGGCTGCGGTGCGACCGCTAAAAGGCCATGTCTATTTTCCGCCGGCAGCCGGCGGTTCTCTCGAAAAGGCAGTATTCATGAGTGGCGTCAACGAGATCCGGTCGGCATTTCTCGACTATTTTCGCAAGGAAGGTCACGAGGTCGTCGCGTCAAGCCCGCTGGTGCCGCGCAACGACCCGACGCTGATGTTCACCAATGCCGGCATGGTGCAGTTCAAGAACGTTTTCACCGGTCTGGAGAAGCGGCCGTATTCGCGCGCCACGACTGCCCAGAAGAGTGTTCGCGCCGGCGGCAAGCACAACGACCTCGACAATGTCGGCTACACCGCGCGCCACCTGACCTTCTTCGAGATGCTCGGCAATTTCTCCTTCGGCGACTATTTCAAGGAGCGGGCCATAGAGCTTGCCTGGAACCTGATCACCAGGGAGTTCGGGCTGAAGAAGGACAAGCTGCTGGTCACCGTCTACCACACCGACGACGAGGCGGCCTCGTACTGGAAGAAGATCGCCGGCCTTTCGGATGATCGCATCATCCGCATCGCGACTTCGGACAATTTCTGGGCAATGGGCGACACCGGGCCTTGCGGGCCGTGTTCGGAGATATTCATCGACCGTGGCGAGCATATCTGGGGCGGCCCTCCCGGCAGCCCCGAGGAGGATGGCGACCGTTTCCTTGAATTCTGGAACCTAGTGTTCATGCAGTACGAACAGGTGACGAAGGACGAGCGCGTCGACCTGCCGCGTCCGTCGATCGACACGGGCATGGGCCTCGAGCGCATGGCATCCATCCTGCAAGGGGTTGAAAGCGTCTTCGAAACCGACCTGTTCCGCCACCTGATCGACGCTGCGTCGTCGGCGCTTGGCAAAGGTCCGGATGCGGGCACCGTCGCATCGTTCCGTGTCATCGCCGACCATTTGCGTTCGTCCTGCTTCCTGGTCGCCGACGGCGTGCTGCCGTCCAACGAAGGACGCGGCTACGTGCTTCGTCGCATCATGCGCCGCGCCATGCGCCACGCGCAGTTGCTCGGCGCCCGCGATCCGCTGATGTGGCGCCTGGTGCCGGCACTGGTCCGCGAGATGGGCCAAGCCTACCCGGAACTGGTGCGCGGCGAACAGATGATCACCGAAACGCTGAAGCTTGAGGAAACTCGTTTCCGCAAGACGCTGGTGCGCGGCTTGGGCTTGCTTTCGGAGGCGACGGAAAAGCTGGCCTCCGGCGACATGCTGGATGGCGAGACAGCGTTCAAGCTCTACGACACCTACGGCTTTCCGCTCGATCTGACGCAGGACGCGCTGCGCCAGCGCAACATCTCGGTCAACCTTGCCGGCTTCACCGAGGCGATGGAGCGGCAGAAAGCGGAGGCGCGCAAAAGCTGGGCCGGCTCCGGCGACGTGGCGACCGAGACGGTATGGTTTCCGGTGCGCGAGAACGCCGGCGCCACCGAGTTCCTCGGCTATGAGACCGAGCAGGCGGAAGGCCTCATCCAGGCGCTGGTCAGGGACGGCAAGACCGTCGACAGTGCCGGCAAAGGCGACGCCGTTGCCGTGGTTGTCAACCAGACGCCGTTCTATGGCGAGTCCGGTGGCCAGATGGGCGATACCGGCGTCATTTCAGGCGACGGGTTCTCGATCGAAATATCCGATACCCAGAAGAAGGCCGATGGGCTTTTCGTCCATCTCGGCAAGGTGGCCAACGGCACGGTCAAGACGGGCGCGACCGTCGAGCTGAAGGTGGACCACGCGCGCCGCACCAGACTGCGCGCGAACCATTCCGCCACGCATCTGATCCATGAGGCGCTGCGCGAGGTGCTGGGTACACATGTGGCGCAGAAGGGCTCGCTGGTCGCGCCCGAACGTCTGCGCTTCGACATCTCCCACAACAAGCCGATCTCGCCTGACGAGCTCGAAGAGGTCGAGCGCATGGCAAACGAGATCGTCGTTCAGAACGGCCCTGTAACCACGCGGCTGATGTCTGTCGACGACGCCATCGCCGAGGGCGCCATGGCGCTGTTTGGCGAGAAATATGGCGATGAAGTGCGCGTCGTTTCGATGGGCACGGGCTTGCATGGCGCCAAGGCCAACCGGCCCTATTCGGTCGAGCTATGCGGCGGTACCCATGTCAGGGCGACCGGCGATATCGGCCTGGTGCGCATCGTGTCCGACAGCGCGGTCGCTGCCGGCGTACGCCGCATCGAGGCGTTGACCGGCGAGGCGGCCAGAAAGCATCTCGACGAACAGGACAAGCGGTTGAAGGCGGCCGCCGCCGCGTTGAAGATTTCGCCGGCCGATGTGCCGGCCCGCGTCGAGGCGCTGCTCGACGAACGCAAGAAGCTCGAAAAGGAGCTGACCGAGGCGCGCAAGAAGCTGGCGCTGGGCGATCGATCGCCAGCCGGTGTGCCGGCGGAAAACGAAACCATTGCCGGTGTCGGTTTTCTCGGCAAGGCGGTATCGGGCGTCTCGCCAAAGGATCTTAAGCCGTTGGCCGATGCCGGCAAGAAGTCGCTCGGCTCCGGCATCGTCGTCTTTGTCGGCGCCGGCGAGGACAACAAGGCGAGTGTCGTCGTCGCCGTCACCGATGATCTGGCCGGCCGCTTCAACGCCATCGATCTGGTGCGCGTCGCGTCCGCGGCATTGGGCGGGCAGGGCGGCGGCGGGCGACCCGATATGGCTCAGGCCGGCGGCCCGGACGCCTCGAAGGCCGAAGACGCGATCGCTGCGGTGAAAGCGGCTCTCGAAGCGGCGTGAACCTGCACCGGGGGCGGCACGGCCGAAATGGCGCGCCGCCCAGCGGATATCTTTGAGGGCCGATATGCCGACGCTGACGATGTATCAGGTCGATGCCTTTGCCGAACGGGCCTTCCAGGGTAACCCTGCCGCCGTTCTCCTTTTAGAGGAGTGGCTGTCGGAGCAGGTAATGCAGGCCATCGCCAACGAAAACAATCTTGCTGAAACCGCGTTTGTGCGGCCGAATGGCAAAGGTTGGGATTTGCGCTGGTTCACGCCGGTCCATGAAGTCGACTTCTGCGGCCACGCCACTCTTGCGGCCGCCCATGTGCTGGCTACGGAATACAATGGTCAGGGCGAAATGGCCTTCGCCACCCGGGTCGGCGAGCTGCGGGTTTCCCGGTGGGAAGGGGGCTATCAGCTCGATCTGCCTTGTTTTCCGCCGCAGCCCGTCGAGGAAGAGCTGAACTCGGCGCTGCAAGCGATATTGCCTCAGCGGCCGGTTGCGAGCTTCCGCAATTTCGAGAACCTGTTTGTCGAGCTTGCCGACGAGACAACCGTGCGATCTTTCGTTCCCGATCTGCTCAGGATCGGACGTTTTCATCCTCTCGGCCTGGTTATTACCGCGCCTGGGCGAGCCCACGATTTCGTCTCCCGTTACTTCGTGCCCGGGGCGGGCATTCCCGAGGATCCGGTAACCGGCTCCATTCATGCGACGCTGGTGCCTTACTGGGCTGAAAAACTCGGCAAGACGCATCTGTCGGCATTCCAATGCTCGCAGCGCGGCGGGCATTTGCTATGCAAACTGGCCGGAGATCGCGTGCTGATCACAGGCCGTGCGAAGACCTTTATGAAGGCGGAGATCTACCTTCCCGATTGAGCGGCTTGCGAGGCAGAGAAGGCAAGGATCTGGGAGAATTTGTCGCCAGCCTCGGCGGGACAGCACCCCCCTCTGTCCTGCCGGACATCTCCCCCTCAAGGGGGGAGATTGGATGTCACGATTGCCTTCGCCACTTGTCAATGATTGAAGAAAAGCGGGGCAATGAACCTGCCAATCTCCCCCCTTGAGGGGGAGATGTCCGGCAGGACAGAGGGGGGTGCTGTCCCTCGGCCTCTCGTATCTTTGTCACCCTGCCTTTTCGGCTTTCGCAAAACTCGCGCGTTGAGTGATGCGCGCATACCAATCCCGAATATCGGCAAACTCGGCCAGCAGGGCTTGTCCCTCGGCGACCTTGACGAAATAGCCGATGATCGGTGCGGCGTGCAGGTCGGCCAGCGTCAGGTCCGTTCCCAACAGCCAAGGCCCTTCGGCTTTCAGCGAGGAGAGCGCCTGCAATGCCGTTCTTGCCTGCCGCAACCCGTTGGCGATCACGGCTTCGTCGGGCGGCGTTTTTTCCAGCCGCTCGACAGCGACATCCCAGACCATGGTCCTGTAGGCGTAGGCGTCGAGCAGGCCGGTGATCTGGTTCAGGCGTGCTCGAGGCCGGGCTTCGACCGGTTGCAGCGCCGGGCCGCCAAAGGCTTCGTCGACATAACGGGCAATCGCGCCGGTCTCGTAGAGGCGAAAGCCGTCATGCTCGAAGGCCGGGATGCGGCCGAACGGTTGGTGCTCGAAATACCAGCCGGGAATGCCGTCCGCGGCAAAGATGTCGACGGGCACGAGCTCGTAGCCGACGCCCTTTTCCTCCAGCACCAGCCGCACGATGCGCACATAGACGCTGTAGTCCGCGCCGTAGACGACGGGCTTGCCCATGCCGGTTGGGCTCAGGCCATCGCTTTCTGCAAATTCTCGTCGATCTTGTCGAGGAAGCCGGTGGTCGAAAGCCATGGCTGGTCGGGGCCGATCAGCAGCGACAGGTCCTTGGTCATGAAGCCGGACTCGACCGTCTGGATGCAGACCTTTTCCAGGGTCTCGGCAAAGCGCTTCAGTTCGGCATTGTCGTCGAGCTTGGCGCGATGCGCGAGGCCGCGCGTCCAGGCAAAGATCGAGGCGATCGAATTGGTCGAGGTCTCCTCGCCTTTCTGGTGCTGGCGATAGTGGCGGGTAACGGTGCCGTGCGCGGCTTCCGCCTCGACGGTCTTGCCGTCCGGCGTCATCAGCACCGAGGTCATCAGGCCGAGCGAGCCGAAGCCTTGCGCCACCGTGTCGGACTGCACGTCGCCGTCATAATTCTTGCAGGCCCAGACATAGCCGCCCGACCATTTCAGGCTGGAGGCCACCATGTCGTCGATCAGCCGGTGCTCGTACCAGAGTTTCTTCGCTTTGAATTCTGCTTCGAACTCCGCCTCGTAGACCTCCTGGAAGATGTCCTTGAAGCGTCCGTCATAGGCTTTGAGGATGGTGTTCTTGGTCGAGAGGTAGACGGGATAATTGCGCAGCAGGCCGTAGTTCAGTGAGGCGCGGGCGAATTCGCGGATCGATTCGTCGAGATTGTACATGGCCATGGCGACGCCGGCGCCGGGTGCGTCGAACACATCGTGCTCGATCACCTGGCCGTCCTCGCCGACGAATTTGATCGTCAGCTTGCCCTTGCCGGGGAAGCGGAAGTCGGTGGCGCGGTACTGGTCGCCGAAGGCGTGGCGGCCGACGATGATCGGCTTGGTCCAGCCGGGCACCAGCCGCGGCACGTTCTTCATGATGATCGGCTCGCGAAAGATGGTGCCGCCGAGGATGTTGCGGATGGTGCCGTTCGGCGACTTCCACATCTTCTTCAGCTTGAATTCCTCGACGCGCTGTTCGTCGGGCGTGATCGTCGCGCATTTCACGCCGACGCCGTATTTCTTGATGGCGTTGGCGGAATCGATGGTCACCTGGTCGTTGGTGGCGTCGCGGTGCTCGATGCCGAGGTCGTAATATTCGAGCTTGAGGTCGAGATAAGGGTGGATCAGCTTGTCCTTGATGAACTGCCAGATGATGCGGGTCATCTCGTCGCCGTCGAGTTCGACGACCGGGTTCGCCACCTTGATCTTCGCCATGGAAAGAATGCCTCGCTTTTGGGGAACGGAACGGCCTTGCCCGCACGGCTGCCGGCCCTGGGATGCGGCCCGTATATCAAAGGCTTTTTGGCCGCGCAAACGGCGAACCGCGCCGCAGTGTCCGCATTCCTTGCGAAAGCTTCATTTTCGCCGCCAAATGTGGCAGGGGACTGCGAAATGCCGCAAACAGCAGTTCACTGACAACCATGGCCGCTACCCAGGATCCCGACACCCCTCTTGCCTCCGGAACTCCAGCGTCCGGACCGGCGATCATCCTGGTCGAGCCGCAGCTCGGCGAGAATATCGGCATGGTTGCACGCGCCATGGCCAATTTCGGCCTTTCCGAGCTGCGGCTCGTCAATCCGCGCGACGGCTGGCCGAGCGAGAAGGCGCGTGCCGCCGCAAGCCGCGCCGATCACGTCATCGATGCCGTCAAGGTGTTCGATGACCTGGCCTCGGCGGTTGCCGATTTGAACTTCGTCTTCGCCACCACGGCGCGCGCGCGCGACAATTTCAAGCCAGTGCGCGGTCCGGTCGAGGCGGGCAGGGCGCTGCGGGCGCGGCAGCGGGCCGGCCAGCGCACCGGCATCCTGTTCGGCCGCGAGCGCTTCGGCCTCTATAATGACGAGGTCGGCCTCGCCGACGAGATCGTCACCTTCCCCGTCGATCCAGCCTTCTCCTCGCTCAACATTGCCCAGGCGGCCCTGCTGATGTCCTATGAATGGATGAAGTCCGGCCTGGAAGACGAGACCAGGACCAATTTCTCCGGCCCCGAAATGCCGCCGGCTGCCAAGGAAGAATTGCACGGCCTGTTTGCGTATCTGGAAGGTGCACTGGAGGCGCGCGGCTATTTCCGCCCGGCAGCGAAGAAACCGAAGATGGTCGACAATTTGCGTGCAGTGCTGACTCGCGCCGGCTTTGCCGAGCCGGAGCTCAAGGTGCTGCGCGGCATAATATCATCGCTGGACAGGTTCTCGCCGGCCATGCCGCGCGGCGACGGATCGCCCGGCGACGATCCAAGGCGGCTCCCGGCGGCCGCGGCACGCGCTGCGAGGGCGAAAGACAAAGACTAGCCTCGGAACGACCCATACCTCACCAGTAACCGAATGTTATTTGGTGTGATCCATTGTCTGGAAAACGATGGGTCCTTTCGATGTTCAATTCAAATATCGGGCGTCTTCGCTTTTTCTTCTATTCCGCGGCCTTGGGGTAAAGAGGGTGGCGCGGCGGGCCTCGGTCTCAGGAATCTCAACATAGTGCGCGCCAGGTCGTGGCGGCTGGCTCGTGATTGGAAAGAGCAGGGCCTGCTTGCGGCCATTCTTGCCGGCAACGATCAGCATAACGCAAGTCGGCCGCGCCTTGCGTCCGCTTTCCTCGCCCCGGTCATATTCCCTTGCCCACAAATAGGAATAGAGAATGATCTGTCCGTGGCCGGGTTCAGTCATCCCGAACATCATCTCGCGCGACTGCGTCGAGGCCGGTTAGAAGCCTGTCGCGTTCCTCGGCCGACAGATCCTCGACGCGGTGTGCCCGTTGCGCGCTGCGACTGGTGATGCGGTCGAACTGCTCTGCCGTCAGGAGAACGAACTTGCGCTTGCCGCGCTTGGTGATGTCAACAGGGCCGCGGAACGCGGCCTCAACAACCTCGCCGGATTTGTTGCCGAGATCTGTGAGGGTGAAACTTGCCACGGTCATCTCCTTCGTTATCCCCAAAATAAGGGAATTAGCTGTTTTCAGCAATACCCCTATTCACTGGAGACGTCGCGAGCGAATGCTGTGAGGGCACGAAGGAGGATGGTATCTCAGTGATGAAGAAGATCGCGTTGGTTCCGATGTCGATATTGACGCTCTCGTCTAACCGTCGATATGCCACGCGACGTTCGAGACGGAGCATCCGGCTGCTCTCAGTCCCAAAACGCCCTCAGCCCCTCACGATGGGCATCGCAACGCGAGATACCGATGTCCTTGAGCTGGTCGTCAGTCATCTCGAGCAGGACCAGCCGGCTGCGCCGGCGATCCATTAACCCGTCGATCCACCTCGCGAAGGATCTGAGCGTACGCACCAGCCGACTGACATAGGTTGGCCTGCCCGGCGGGCGCGCCACCTGCACCTGCAATTCAACTGCCGCGTAGCGGATTGTCTCTATTGTACCCATTTTCTTTCTGCCAAGATTGCAATTGTGCCCTTTTGTACAGCCCGCTTCATATGTATTGACTCTCATTTCGGTGCAATGTAAAAAATTGTCACCATGACAACTTGGCTTCCAGACCTTACAGCCGGCACTGGCCCGCTCTATCAGCGGCTTGCCGATTCCATCGAGACGGACATCGACCGCGGCCTGATCGGTGCAGGGGCAAAGCTGCCGCCGCAGCGCGATCTGGCATACGACATCGGCACGACTGTCGGCACGGTCGGCAGGGCCTATCAATTGCTGCGCGAGCGGGGATTGGTCAGCGGCGAGGTCGGCCGCGGAACCTATGTTATCGCTCAACAGTCGGAGAGCGCAAAGCCGGATTTCCTGGGGCCGGTCGAACAAGGCACGCGCTATATGGATGCGCCCGGCGACAAACTGCGCTTCGATAGCACGGCCGCACCGGATGTCGGCCAGGGTGCCATCGTCGCTGACGTGTTGACACGCACGGCGCAAGACCATCCGCATGAGATTTCAAGCTATACTCGTGATTTCCCGGACCGCTGGTTCGAAGCCGGCAGGCGCTGGCTGTCGCGCAATTCCTATCGCCCGGCGGCGGATGCAATCGTTCCCACGCTCGGCACCCACGCCGCGGTGATGGCAACCATTGCGGGGCTCACCGCCCCCGGCGACTATGTCGTCTTCGAACACCTCACCTATTCGCAGATCTCGCGCAGCGCCGGCCTGATCGGTCGCCGGACCGCACTGGTGGCGGCTGATGACGAGGGCATCGATCCCGAGGATTTCGAGCGCGTCTGCGCACAAAAGCATCCGAAGATGATGTTTTTGATGCCGACGGCCAAGAACCCGACGCTGACAACACTGTCGGCCGCGCGCCGCGAGGCAATCGCGTGTATCGCCCGTCAATATAACGTCGTCCTGATTGAGGACGATCTCTACGGCGGACTGACCGACGACCCGACACCTATATTGGCCGAATATGCTCCCGAACGGACCATCGTTGCCGGCGGCCTCTCGAAATCGGTCGCGGCGGGTGTTCGCGGCGGCTGGCTCGCTTGCCCGCCGGCCTATCGTCACCGCATCCGGGTCGCCCACAAGATGATGACGGGCGGCCTGCCCTTTCTGCTGGCGGAGGTGGGCAGCCGGCTGGTGCTGTCCGGTCAGGCCGCTGAGATGCGCAAACGCAGCATTGCCGAGATCGGTGCGCGCATCGCGATCGTGCGCGAGACACTCGACGGCTTCGACTTCAAGGCGCTGGATAATGTGCCGTTCGTCTGGCTCACTTTGCCCGACCCGTGGCTTTCCGGCACTTTCAAACAGGCCTGCCTCGAACATGGCGTGGTCATCGACGACGAGGATGAGTTCAAGGCAGGGCGTTCCGAACAGGCCTTTCACGGCGTGCGGTTTGGCATCTCGCAGCCGCGACAGCGGGACGATATCGCGCACGGCGTCGCGGTGATCCGGCGGCTTCTGGACGAGGGCCGCGCCGGCTACGACAGCTTTTCCTGAACCGGCTTGAAACCGGCGGGTCGAGTGGCGATCTTTCGCTACTTACCGTCAGCTGTTGCTTTCCATCGTTTTAGTCATCTAACGGGGTGTATCGGCTGCAAAGCTTGCGATAAGACGGGACTCGATCCCAAGGACATAAATTGCCGATCATGACCATTTCCAATTCCGTGCCGATCACTCCTGAACTCATTGCCGCGCACGGGCTGAAGCCCGACGAGTACCAGCGCATCCTCGACCTCGTCGGGCGCGAACCGAGCTTTACCGAACTTGGTATTTTTTCGGCGATGTGGAACGAGCATTGTTCCTACAAATCCTCGAAGAAGTGGCTGCGCACGCTGCCGACCACCGGGCCGCAAGTCATCCAGGGCCCGGGCGAGAATGCCGGCGTGGTCGACATCGGCGACGGCGACTGCGTCGTCTTCAAGATGGAGAGCCATAACCACCCCTCCTATATCGAGCCTTATCAGGGAGCTGCGACCGGCGTCGGTGGCATCCTGCGCGATGTCTTCACCATGGGCGCGCGGCCGATCGCGGCGATGAACGCGCTGCGCTTCGGTGCGCCGGACCATCCCAAGACCAAACACCTCGTTGCCGGCGTCGTTTCAGGCGTCGGTGGCTATGGCAATTCCTTCGGCGTGCCGACGGTCGGCGGCGAGGTCAATTTCGACGCCCGCTACAACGGCAATATCCTGGTCAATGCGTTTGCCGCGGGCCTCGCGAAGACGGACGCAATCTTTCTGTCCGAGGCCAAGGGCGTCGGCCTGCCGGTCGTCTATCTCGGCGCCAAGACCGGGCGCGACGGTGTCGGCGGCGCCACCATGGCCTCGGCCGAGTTCGACGACAAGATCGACGAGAAGCGGCCCACGGTCCAGGTTGGCGATCCCTTCACCGAAAAATGCCTGCTCGAAGCCTGCCTCGAACTGATGGCGTCCGGCGCCGTTATCGCCATCCAGGACATGGGTGCCGCTGGCCTCACCTGCTCGGCGGTCGAGATGGGCGCCAAGGGCGACCTCGGCATTGAGCTCGACCTCGACAAGGTGCCGGTGCGCGAAGAGCGCATGAGCGCCTATGAGATGATGCTGTCGGAGAGCCAGGAGCGCATGCTGATGGTGCTGCGCCCCGAAAAGGAAAAACAGGCCGAGGCGATCTTCCACAAATGGGGCCTCGACTTTGCCATCGTCGGCAAGACCACCGACGATCTGCGCTTTCGCGTGCTGCATCAGGGCGACGAGGTTGCCAATCTGCCGATCAAGGATCTCGGCGACCAGGCGCCGGAATATGACCGTCCCTGGGTCGAGCCGAAGAAGCCGGCGCCGCTGGCCGGCGATGCACCGCAAGCCGACGTGGCCGAGGCACTGCTCAAGCTGCTGGGCGGACCGGACCTCTCCTCGCGCCGCTGGGTGTGGGAGCAGTACGATACGCTGATCCAGGGCAATTCGTTGCAGCTTCCCGGCGGCGATGCCGGCGTCGTGCGCGTCGACGGTCATCCGACCAAGGCGCTCGCCTTCTCCTCCGACGTGACGCCGCGCTATTGCGAGGCCGATCCCTACGAGGGAGGCAAGCAGGCGGTCGCCGAATGCTGGCGCAATCTTACCGCCACCGGTGCCCTGCCGCTCGCGGCCACCGACAACCTCAATTTCGGCAATCCGGAACGGCCGGAGATCATGGGCCAGCTGGTTGGTGCCGTGAAAGGCATCGGCGATGCCTGCCGGGCGCTTGGCTTCCCGATCGTCTCCGGCAACGTCTCGCTCTACAATGAGACCAACGGCCAAGGCATCCTGCCGACACCGACCATTGGCGGCGTCGGGCTGATTGCCGACTGGTCGAAAATGGTGCGGATCGGCTTTGCCGCCGAAGGCCAGATGATCGTGCTGGTCGGCGCGCCGACCATGTGGGGCACGCATCTTGGCCAGTCCGCCTATATGCGCGACATTCATGGCCGCGCCGACGGCCCGCCGCCGCCGGTCGATCTCGACCACGAGAAGCGGGTCGGCGACCATGTGCGGGCGCTGATCGGCTCCGGTGTCGTTACCGCGGCGCATGACGTTTCCGACGGCGGCATCGCGGTGGCGCTGGCCGAGATGGCGATGGCCTCAGGCATCGGTGCGACCATCCCCGGCCTGATCGGTACAGATCCGATCCCGGTCTGGTTCGGCGAGGACCAGGGCCGTTATCTGCTGACACTGTCGATCGATCCGCAGAGCGAGGAATGGGACGCCATTCGCGAACAGCAAGCCAAACTCGGCGTCTTCGCACCATGGATCGGCTCGACCGGCGGCAGCGAATTGAAGCTGGGCGAGGCACGTGCGATACCGGTCAGCGAATTGACCGCCGCCCACGAATCCTGGTTCCCTCGCTTCATGGCAAATGAGGTCGTGGACCCGTGATGTGATCGAGCGGGGCCGTTTCGGTGTGGTTCATCCGCCTTTTCGACCATATCTATGAGATCACGACCTGAACAAGGAATCCTCATATGGCAATGGACGCCCACGACATCGAACGGCTGATCAAGGAAGGCATTCCCGACGCCAAGGTGACGATTCGCGACCTGGCCGGCGACGGCGACCATTATGCGGCTGAGGTGGTGGCCGAAAGCTTTCGCGGCAAAAGCCGCGTCCAGCAGCACCAGATGGTCTATGACGCGCTGAAGGGCAACATGGGCGGCGTACTGCACGCGCTTGCCCTGCAGACCAGCGTGCCGGACTGAGCTCTCTTGCAGTTACCGGCTCGCAAGCTTCTTACCGGTCACGGCAATGATCGGCCCCGCCGGATACTTTCCACCCACAATCATCCGCTCGCCGTTCGACAGCGCCGAAACGACCCCGTCGAAGAAAAGCGCGTTGGGACAATCGAGCGCATCCCGGAATAGCCGTGCGAAGCTGCCGAGGCTGACTTCAGAGCGCGAGATCGCCAGCACGACGGTGTTTTCGTCACGCACGCCGACGCCGTTGCGGATATAGCGCGACGTGCCGTTCTGCTCGAAACGGGGATGAAGCCCGCCGTCGATCACCAGCATCGGGCCGGATTGCGTGGCGAACATCACGTCCGGCCTGGCGGCGGCATAGGCGTTCGTCTCCATGACCGCCGCCTTGCCGTCCTTGCGGACCAGGAATACGCCATTCGGTTTCAGGAAGAAATTGCCTCCGCTGTCGGCGACGTTGATCGGCGCCTTCTCCTGGCCGTCTTCAACGAGAAGGCCGACTGGGGTCAGGTCTTGGTGGTACATGCCGGCGTTCATGGCGAGCAGCACCGTCCGGCCCTGATCCGCCATCGCCTTGTCGAATTTGTCCAGTGAACCGAAAGCCTTGCCGTCGAGGCCTGCGTGGAACACACCGACGTCATAGCGGCGCAGATCGATCTCGCAGGCGACATAGGCGACCGCCTCGAAGCTCGCATCGCGGCACGGCGCCGGCAATTCATCGCCGACGACCAGCGTTGGCTGTCTCGGCGACGTGGCCCACCAGATCAAGACCAATGCGGCGACCAGAACGGCGAGGAGGAACCCGGCGAGATATCGTCTTTTCATCGCGCCTCGGGAAAGATGGTGGCCAACGCTCTTGGCCCAAGATCAGACGTTCCTTTGCGCCATTTGCATGGCAAGGCGGCAAACATCTTGTTTCGCGCAACCCATGGGTTTATTTGAAGGGTAATGTTCGAGCCTGACTCCCACAGGCATGAAAGGGTATTCCATGAGCGGCATCAACGACTACATCGACAATGAAGTGAAGGGCAACGACGTCGTTCTCTTCATGAAGGGCACGCCCGGCTTCCCGCAATGCGGATTTTCCGGCCAGGTCGTGCAGATCCTCGACTATATCGGCGCCGACTATAAGGGCGTCGACGTGCTGACGTCGGCCGAACTGCGGCAAGGCATCAAGGACTACTCCAACTGGCCGACCATCCCGCAGCTCTACGTCAAGGGCGAGTTCGTCGGCGGCTGCGACATCATCCGCGAGATGTTCCAGGCGGGCGAACTGCAGACCTTCCTCGTCGAAAAGGGCGTCAGCGTCAAAGGCGCCGCCTGACTTCTGCTTCTGCGTATGACCTTCCGCCTGCGATTTTCGGGGGTCATGCGCTAAGCGCCGGGGCAGCCCCCACCTTGGCAAAAAGTTCTGCCCGCTATCGGGCAATCAACGAATGGATGCGTCGGCCAGCCGGCGCATTTTCGTTTGAGGATCGGACTGGCCGTGGATCAGCAAGCACAAGCGCAGCAAAAGGCAAGCACCTTGCCTATTCCGCGCTGGGAATTCATTGCGCTGTGCGCGGCGCTGATGGCGCTCAATTCGCTTGCCATCGACATTATTTTGCCGGCGCTGCAGCAGATCGGCGCTTCGCTTGGCATCGAAAATGAAAACCACCGGCAATATGTGGTCACGGCCTATATCCTTGGCTTTGGCGGCGGACAGCTGTTCTTCGGGCCGATCTCGGACCGTTTCGGGCGCCGCGCGCCTCTTGTCGCAGGGCTGGTGATCTACGTCGTGGCGGCCGGCGCTGCGGCAATAGCCCCGTCATTCACCACGCTTCTGCTATGCCGGGCCGTGCAAGGCATCGGTGCGGCGGCGACGCGCGTCATTGCCGTCTCGATCGTGCGCGATACGTTCGACGGAAGGCGCATGGCCGAAGTCATGTCCTTGATCTTCATGGTGTTCATGGCCATTCCGGTGGTGGCGCCCGGTATCGGCCAGTTCATCATGCTGTTTGCGACCTGGCATGTGATCTTCGTCACCATGGCAGCCGGCGCGCTGATCGTGTCCGCCTGGTCGCTGCTGCGCCTGCCCGAGACACTACACCCCGAATATCGCCGGCCGCTGACGTTGTCCTCCATCATCGGCGGCTTCCGCATCGTTCTCACCAACCGCATCGCGCTCTGCTACGCCTTCGCCAGCACCTTCATCTTCGGCGCCATGTTCGGCTTCATCGCCTCGGCCCAGCAGATCTATGTCAGCGTGTTCAATGTCGGCGAGATGTTCCCCGTCATCTTCGCGGGGGTTGCCGGCGTACTTGCTTTTTCGAACTACCTCAACTCGCGCCTCGTCGGCCGCATCGGCATGCGCCGTCTGTCGCAAAGCGCGCTGCTGCTGTTTCTGGCCATCAGCCTTGCCTGGCTGGTCGTTTCCATCGAAATAAAGATGCCGCTCTGGCTCTTCATTACCGTCTTTGCCTGCGCCATGGTCCCGTTCGGCGCGCTCGGCGCGAACTTCAACGCGCTCGCTATGGAGCCGCTGGGGCACCTGGCCGGCACTGCGTCGTCGATCCTTGGGTTCATGCAGACATTTCTTGGCGGCATTCTCGGCACGCTGATCGGCCAAGCCTTCAACGGCACGGTGACGCCGCTGGCCGCCGGGTTCTGCAGCGTGTCGGTGGCGGCGCTGCTGATGATCCTGCTGGCCGAGCGCGGCAGACTGTTCCAGCCGCATAACCCGCCGGTTTAATGCCCATTGCGCGTGCGCCTAGGATGCACCCTCACTGACCGCGGTGAAGCGAGGGAACAGCGTACGTCCTGCGATTGCTCCACCCATACTGTCCGAAACGGGCAGTGGAAGAGCCTTGTCGAGCGCCTCGAGGACGGAAGCCACGAAGGCCCGGTTGAGCGGACCATCGTCCCCTAGATGTGAGTAGGTGGCGCGCGGCTTGCCGATAAGCGTGCCGTTTCGGCGAATTGAGAACTGCAGCGTCAGGGTCATGCCCGCGCTTCCGCGCGGCGGCTTCCAACAGGCGAAGATCGCGGAGAACATCTCGTCTATGGTGTCGACGGAGTCGGGACTGCGACATGCGCGTTCCCCAGCTCTTGTTTCATGGACACCGGCAACCAAGGCAAGGGCAAAGGCCGTTGCAACAATTGCGGACCGAGGTTTCATTCGAGATCTCCGGTTTCGCACAAGATTGGACAACTTTGGCAGCGAAGAGCTATTCCGCCCAGAGCTCACGGCGCAGCTCCCGCCAGCTCTCCCGGTCCGGTGCGACCAGCAGGCCACCCCCGACATGCGACGGCAGATAGGCGCTGCCGTCGAAGCGCGCGGCATGGCCGCCGGCCTCCGCATGGATCAGCACGCCGGCCAGGTGGTCCCAAGGCATCAGCTTGTTGTAGACGACGAAATGGCCGTGGCCGCTGGCCAGCAGGCGGTATTCATGGGCGGCGCAGCGATAATTGAACTGCGATAGCGACTTGGTCTGGTTGCGCGCCAAACGTGAGCGGTCCGGCTCGGGCACATAGTGCCATGAGACCGCACCGGTCATTTCCGACATCGGCGCCGGTTTGGCGACATGGACCTTTTCCAGATCGCCATGGGCATGGCGGATATGGCTGCCGGCGCCACTAACGCCGATCAGCCAATCCTTGCCGACGGGATCGTGAATGATGCCGGCGACCGTCTCGCCCTTGATCACGACGCCAAGCATGACGCCGAACAGCGGCACGCCGGAGGCGAAGTTGAAGGTGCCGTCGACCGGGTCGATGACGAAGGCGAGTTCGGCATCGCCGAGACCGTCGAGCAGCGTCGGGTCGTCGGAGCAGGCCTCCTCGCCGACGATCATTGCGTGGGGATAACGCTGGCGCAGCCTGGCGGTGATGAGCCGTTCGGCATTGACGTCGGCCTCGGTGACGAGATCGGCGGCCGAGGTCTTGCGACGGACGTCGCCCTCGCTCAACCGTCGAAAGCGTGGCATGATCTCGGCGACGGCGGCTTCCGACAGAAGGTCGGCAAGCCAGTCGATCGCGCTATCGTCAAATGTCATCGGGACGCCTGGTGGTGAGGGTTTCGTTGAGGGCGGCGAAATCGAACAGCTTCCTGTCGAGCAGATGCGAACGCCGCACATTGGTCATGGCGTGGATCATCGTGTCCTTGCGGCCGGGCATGCGCTTCTCGATGTCGTCGAGCATCGCCTTCATGGCGTTGCGCTGCAGGCCTTCCTGGCTACCGCACAGATCGCACGGAATGATCGGGAATTTCATGGCGCCGGCGAATTTCTCGAGATCGGCTTCCGCACAATAGGCGAGCGGCCGCAGCACCATGACATCGCCTTCGTCATTGAGCAGCTTCGGCGGCATGGCGGCCAGGCGCCCGCCATGGAACAGGTTCATGAAGAAGGTTTCCAGTATGTCCTCGCGGTGGTGGCCGAGCACCAGCGCCGAGCAGCCCTCCTCGCGGGCAATGCGATAGAGATGGCCGCGCCGTAGCCGCGAGCACAGCGAGCAATAGGTGCTGCCCTCGGCCAGCTTGTCGGTGACCACCGAATAGGTGTCCTGATATTCGATGCGATGCGGAATGGCATATCTATCGAGATAATCGGGCAATATGTGCTTGGGAAAGTTCGGCTGGCCCTGGTCGAGATTGCAGGCTAACAGCTCGACCGGCAGCAGCCCGCGCCATTTGAGATCGAGCAGAACGGCAAGCAGGCCGTAGGAATCCTTGCCGCCCGACAGAGCGACCAGCCAACGGTCGCCGGGCCTCACCATGGAGAAATCGTCGATCGCCTGGCGGGCAAGCCGCAACAGCCGCTTGCGCAGCTTGTTGAACTCGACGGAGGACGGCACATCGGCAAACAGAGGATGAAAGCCGCCTTCGGCGTCGGCGACCGGTTCGAGCGTTTCGGCGTCTGGCAGCATATTCATGGCGCGTCGGCCCCAAGATCCTGTTGCCGCCCGCAGTAGCGCATCGGACCGAAAACCGAAATCGATTTCGGAATCACGCTGCGGAAAAGGAACGAAAAAAGAAAAGGCCGCCTCGACGGGCGGCCTTCGATTGTATCGTGACGAACGCGCCGATCAGCGCGAATAGAACTCGACGACCAGGTTCGGTTCCATCTGCACGGCAAACGGAACGTCCGCCAGGCCGGGGATGCGCGTGAAAGCCGCGGTCATCTTGTTGTGATCGGCCTCGATGTAATCGGGCACGTCGCGCTCGGCCAGGCCCACCGATTCCAGCACGATGACCAGCTGCTTCGACTTCTCGCGCACTTCGATGACATCGCCCGGCTTGCAGCGGTACGAGCCGATGTTGACGCGCTTGCCGTTGACGTTGACGTGGCCATGATTGACGAACTGGCGCGCCGCAAAGATGGTCGGCACAAACTTGGCGCGATAGACGACTGCGTCGAGGCGCGATTCGAGCAGGCCGATCAGGTTCTCCGAGGTGTCGCCCTTGCGGCGGTCCGCCTCTTCATAGACCTTGCGGAACTGCTTTTCCGAAACGTCGCCATAGTGGCCCTTCAGCTTCTGCTTGGCGCGCAGCTGCAGGCCGAAATCGGAAAGCTTGCCCTTGCGGCGCTGGCCATGCTGGCCGGGGCCGTATTCACGCTTGTTGACCGGGGACTTCGGGCGGCCCCAGATGTTTTCGCCAAGACGGCGGTCGATCTTGTACTTCGCGGATTCGCGCTTGCTCATCGCATTCCCTTTCAAAACAACATACCCGGAACCTCATGGTCCGGGTGAAGGAAACGCGCCCTCCTCTGGCCTCCGTTTTCGAGACCTGACAGGGTTTTCCACGCAACGCGACGGAAAACCCACGGGACACGTCATTTCAAACAAGACATAGGGAAAGTAAAACCGGCTTCCCAAACGTCTTGCACACATAAAGAAAACCACCGGGCATTGCGGCCCGGTGTTGGTGGGCTGGTTAAACGGAGATTTAACCGCTGTCAAGCTTCTGGCTGGCGCGAATCGCCGAACCGGATAGTGTTACGGTTGTAGAATGTGCCGGATGTGGCGGGAGGTTGCGCCAGCGGCATCAGGAAGGGACTGAAGTCAGAGGAGCTGGAATTCGCATGAAGAAGTTCTTCCTTACGTTGGTAGGCGCCGCGGTGATGGCCGGCACGATGGCGGTCGCGCCCGAGCCGGCGCAGGCCCGGCATTGGCATGGGCACAGGCATCACCAGGTCTGCCGCATCGTGGTCAAGAAGAAGGTGGTGTGGCGCCACGGTCATCGCAAGGTCATCCGCTACAAAGTGCGGCGCTGCGGGTGGGGCTGGAACTGGTAATTTTCGTCCTCGCCCGTTGAGACTTCATGGCCCGCGGCTCAGCCGCGGGCCTTTTATTGACCGGCATCCGCCGTCAGAATGGCCAGTCGATCAGTGTTTCGACTTCTTTTCCGGCAGGCCCTTGCGCTTGGTCTCGGCGAATTCCTCGAGCTGTTTTTCGCTCATGGATTTATACATTCCCTTCGACGCGCCTTTGAGCGCGCCCTTCTTGGTCTCGCCGCGCTTGGCTGACAATGCCGCGCCGGCCGCTTTCTGCTGGGCTTTTGAGGTGGCTGGCATGATGGTTTCTCCCGTTTCCGATGAGAGGAAAACGCATTGTCTGGTGTGATGTTCCCAAAGCGAAAATTGCTTGCGGTCAGGATACCGCCAAGCCAAAACCCTGCATCAGCCGGCGCGTCGGAAAATCGGCGCTGTTTGAGGTGAAGAATGCAAGGTCGGCGCCTTCGGGCAGTGCCTTTCTGCGATAACAGGCCCCGGTATCGGCGAGCAGCGACAGCGCGCGGCGTGCGATCGCCTCGGCCGGGTCGAGCCAGTCGACCGGCCAAGGTGCTGTCTTGCGCATGCGGTTGGCCAAAAACGGATAATGGGTGCAGGCAAGCACGACGATGTCGGTGCGCAGCCCGTCATGCTCAACGAAGCACGGCGCGATCTCGGCGCGCACGGCGTCCTCGTCGACAAAACCATCGCGCATATAGGCTTCGGCCAATCCAGCCAGCCTGTCGCTGCCGACCAGGCGGACATGGCATTTCTGCGCCCATTTGCTGATCAGGTCGCGCGTGTACTGGCGCTTGACGGTGCCGGGCGTAGCCAGCACCGAAACCAGGCCTGAGCGCGTGCGTTCCGCCGCCGGCTTGATGGCCGGCACGGTGCCGACGAAAGGATGGCCGGGAAACCTCTCGCGCAAGGCATCGATGACCAGTGTCGAGGCGGTGTTGCAGGCGATGACCGAAATGGCCGGCGAAAACCGGTCGAGCAGCCTGGCGAATAACTCCAAGATATGTGTTCTCAGCGCCGGTTCCTCCCAGGCGCCGAAGGGGAACGCCGCGTCGTCGGCGACATAGACGAAGCGGCGGTCAGGCATCAGCACGCGCGCCTCACGCAGCACGGTGAGGCCGCCAATGCCGGAATCGAACATCAGGATCGGACGGGCGCTCGATGGATCGGTCATTGTCATTGAGTCACTAAGGGCTGGGAGTCACTAAGGGCTGGGAATCACAAACGAGATCACGAGGAGGGGCCCGGCCCATGCTTTCTGCTTCGGCCAATGATGCTTTATCCCGGCCGCTTCTATGTGGAACCATCATGGCCTTGATGCGGCGAGCCGGTCACACAAGGCCGCGCTTGCCGAAGCCGCCGGGCCGCGGCCGGCCGTTCGCCGGAGATGCAGGTTGAGATGCAGGGTGGTTCGACGGCACCGGCGCGGCCCGCGTGGTGTAGGCTGGAGCCAGGGCCGTCGCGCCGGCGGCTGACGCTGAATGGAGCGCCGCGGCGCCGCGCAGCGGCCCGGGCGGGTCGAAATCGTCGAAACTCAGGGATGACGCCATATCCGCAGAGCCGCCGCCCGCAGGCTTGCCCGCCAAGATGACGGCCCACAGCCCGACAAGAGCTAATCCCAGCAGGTTAAGGCCGGAATGCGAATCTTCGCCGTCGAATTTCACGACAAGAACAGTGCCGGCCTGCAGGATCGCGAACAGCGTCGAGAACACGATATACGACCAACGGATCCAACCCGACCCTTGCGCGTCGCGGCTTCGACGCCAGGCGAAATTCGCGCGGAACAGAACGATCACCAGCGAGGTAACGAGAACAGCCGCGGCCAGCCCTTCCCTGGAAGGACCGGGTTTCGAATTGGCCAAACCCTCGAAGCCGACGGTCCCCACGACGCACAGCACAAAGGTCACGATTTCCGCAACCAGAGCCTGGGTTATCGTCGACGAATTCAACACCGATGATCTCGCGACGAGCTGGGCGCTCGAAGATACCAAGCCGCTCGGCCAATTCACGCGCAAGTTCATGTCACGGATCGCTGGCGAAGCTGCTGCGGCGATCCGTGCAGGCGCCGCGCGAACCGTGCCAAGACGCTAAAGGCTGCCGCGGCGGGAGAGCATCATCGCGGATGAACGCCCGCCGCCCTGATCCGCGTGACACCGTGGTCCACAAGCACCGCCACGATGCACAGCATCAGAAAGAGCCCGGTGATGGCCAGAGCCGAGACGGCGACGCTGGTCGCGCCGTTCTTGGCGAGATCGAGGAACGGGTAGGGCACTTCACCGGCAATCGGCGCCCGCAGCAGCGCGTAGGCCAGATAGGCGATCGGATAGATCATCCACCAGGAGATGTCGCGCCACCGCGTCGAGCCGTCGGCGCCTGCCACAAGCCACCACAGCACGAACAACACCGGCGTCACATAGTGCAGGAGCACATCGCAGAGCAGGAACAGCCCTTGCGGCTGCCAAAGCTGCGCCAGGACCGTTGCATAAACGATGAGGACCAGCGTTATGGCGACGGCTACGCCCGCCCGCATCCGTGGCGCGGAAAAGGCCGGAAACCAGGCATAACCCGTCGACGACAGCAACGAGGCATGGACGAGCACCGCGCCGATGTTGGTCAGGATGGTGAAGAAGCTGAAATAGAAGACCAGCGAGCCGGCAAAGCCGCGGCCGGCTTCCATTGATGCCGGGACGGTGATGCAGAGCTGCAGGACGAGCCCGGCCAGGCCGACGACCAGACCGGTGATCTGCAGCACGCGACCCATTGGGCTAGGCAGCAGCGCCGCAGGCCGGATTGCCCGCCTGCCAGCGGGCAATGTCCGAGCCGATGCGGGCGCCGAGCGGTTCCGCCATCAATGGGCCGAACACGTCGACGCGGCTCGAATTGCCTTGCGCCTGCACGACCAGCAACGGCTTTCCACCATAATGTTTGGCCGGCACCAGCAGGAAGCGCGGCGTGCCGCTGAACGAATTCAGCTCGTTGGCCATCTGGTAAGATTTGAAGGCAGGGTCCTTGCTGGCGATCCAGCATTTGTGGGCAGCTATTGCCACCTGCTCCATGGCAAGCAGTGACGCACTCTTGCCCGCCGGCGCCGGCGCGCTCTTCGGGCCTGACTGGCAGGAGGCGAGTACAAGCCCGGCGGCAGTAGCGACGGCGAGGCGCGTGGTCGTCGGTCTCATGTTCAAGCGGCGCCCATCTCGAGTTCGGACAGAAAGATCTTCAGACCGTCTGTCATCTCACCCCAGACGCGCGACAGCGCCGGATGCTGCAAGGCTATTTGCTCGTAGGCATCGAATTTCGGATAGGCGTCAAGCAAATCGGGGCGGCCCATCGTTGTCCTGAAATTGTTGAAGACGAAGCGGGTCGGCGTCAACCACGCATCGGCAAAGGAGATGTCGTCGCCGAGCGCGAACGGGCCATGCGCCATGCGGGCCTCGATTGCCGCAAGCCCGTGATGCAATCGGGCGAACTGTGCCTTGATCTCCGCCTCGTTGCGCTGCGGCACGAAATGGAGCTCGAACAGCTTCATCGTCGGGGCGAGCACGTCGAGGTCGGTGATGCGGGCGAACATGCGCACCAGCGCCCGGTCCTTCGAGTCCCTCGGCAGCAGCGCCGGCTCGGGAAAGCGCTCCTCCAGATATTCGGCGATGACCACCGATTCGACGATCGTTTCGCCGGAGCCGGTGATCAGCACCGGAATCCGGTTCAACGGCGAGATGGCACGAAACGCCTCCGGGATGGGAAACCCCGGCGGCGGTGCAATGAGCTTGAGCGGCACGTTCTTGATGTAGGCCAACGCCCGCACGATCGACGAATAGGGCGACAACGGCCGCGAATAGAGTTTCATGACCGTGGCTCCAGGAGGAAAATTGAAGGCATCAAGCAGCGATGCCCAGCGCGCTTTCGAACAGCGCCCGGCCGTCGCTGCCGCCATGCGCCGCTTCGATCAGGTTCTCGGGATGCGGCATCAGGCCGAGCACGTTGCCGCGGCCGTTGACGATGCCGGCAATGTCGTTGATCGAGCCGTTGGGATTGGTGCCTTCGGCATAGCGGAACACCACCTGGCCTTCGCCTTCGAGGCGGGCCAGCGTTTCGGCATCGGCAAAATAATTGCCGTCATGGTGCGCCACCGGCGCGCGGATGATCTGGCCCGGCTGGTAGCGACGGGTGAACATCGTGTTGGCATTGGCGATCTGCAGCTTCACCTGACGGCAGACGAATTTCAGCGAGGTATTGCGCATCAATGCGCCCGGCAGCAAGCCGGCCTCGACCAGGATTTGGAAGCCGTTGCAGACGCCGATGACCGTGACGCCCTTGGCCGCCTTTTCGGCCACAGCCCGCATTACCGGCATGCGCGCGGCAATGGCGCCGCAGCGCAGATAATCGCCGAACGAAAAGCCGCCGGGAATGGCGATCAGGTCGACATCGGGAATTTCGGTGTCGGTCTGCCAGACGGTGACCGGCGGCGTGCCGGAAATCTTGGTCAGCGCCGCGATCATGTCGCGGTCGCGATTGAGGCCTGGGAGCAGGACGACGGCTGATTTCACCTCAGGCGATCTCCACCGCGTAATTCTCAATCACTGTATTCGCCAGAAGCTTGTCGCACATGGCTTTCAGATCGGCCTCGGCCTTGGCGCTGTCGCTCTCGGCCAATTCGACGTCGAAAACCTTGCCTTGCCGCACCTGGCCGACGCCGCCGAAACCCATTCCGGACAGCGCGTGCTCGATTGCCTTGCCTTGTGGGTCTAGCACGCCGTTCTTGAGGGTTACGGTAATGCGGGCCTTGATCACGCTGGACATGCTCCTGTTCACCTGTTGAGCGGGCAAGCCGTCAGTGCGGCTTACCTTTGACACCGTCGGTCGATGCGACGAGCACCGGCCCGGCCGGACGCGGTGGCTCGTTCTCGTTCATGATGCCGAGACGGCGGGCAACTTCCTGATAAGCCTCGACCAGCCCGCCCATGTCGCGGCGGAAGCGGTCCTTGTCGAGCTTGTCCTGCGTCGCCACGTCCCACAGCCGGCAGGAATCCGGCGAGATCTCATCGGCAACGACGATGCGCATCATATCGCCTTCGAACAGGCGGCCGCATTCGATTTTGAAATCGACCAGCTGGATGCCGACGCCCATGAACAGGCCGGAAAGGAAGTCGTTGACGCGAATGGCCAGCGCCATGACATCGTCGATCTCCTGAGGGCTCGCCCAACCGAAGGCGGTGATGTGCTCTTCCGATACCATCGGATCGTCGAGCGCATCGGCCTTGTAATAGAATTCGATGATCGAGCGCGGCAGCACGGTGCCTTCCTCGATGCCCAGGCGCTTGGCCAGCGAGCCGGCGGCGACGTTGCGCACCACCACTTCGAGCGGGATGATCTCGACTTCCTTGATCAACTGCTCGCGCATGTTGAGCCGGCGGATGAAGTGGGTCGGAATGCCCATCCGGTTGAGATGATTGAAGATGTGCTCGGAAATGCGGTTGTTGAGCACGCCTTTGCCATCGACGATTTCATGCTTCTTCTTGTTGAAAGCGGTAGCGTCGTCCTTGAAGAACTGGATCAGCGTGCCAGGCTCCGGTCCCTCATAAAGGATCTTGGCCTTGCCTTCATAAATGCGGCGGCGATTTTTCATCTGATTTTTCTCTGGATTTGCGGGCAGGCGGCAAGCGACCAGTTCCTGTCCGTCTGCCTAAAATAAGATGGCGACGGTGGGGTTCAATGCCGGTGTCTATCCCAATCGCACTGTTTGCTCAATCGGCAAATCCTTTCAATCAACCGCTTTCGGGCACCGAAATGCCGCAGCGCAGCAAGCAATGTAGCATATTGACCGGCCGGCGCCCTTTTGGTTTGTGCTCCGGCAACACATATTGGCACAACGAATCGGATTTCACGGAGGGATGCCATGAGCAGCATGAAAGACCGCGAAGAGGGCTTTGAGCGCAAATTCGCATTCGACGAGGAACTTCGGTTCAAGGCTGCGGCACGCCGCAACAGAGCGCTCGGCCTGTGGGCTGCCGAAAAGCTCGGCAAGTCCGGCGCCGATGCCGACGCTTATGCCAGGGAAGTGGTCGTCAGCGACATCGAGGAAGCCGGCGATCACGACGTTTTCCGCAAGATACGCAAGGATTTCGATGCGGCCGGCATCGACCAGTCGGACCATCAGATCCGCCGCACCATGGATGAATTGATGGCGCAGGCGATCGAGCAGATCAAGAACACCTGATCCCCATCGATACTCTTGGAATGCTGGACCAATCGACCGCCCGGCCTCACCGGGCGGTTTTTCTTTGCCTTTGCGGTCATTTCCGGCTGAATTGCTGCAAGCAAAGAGGAAATCGCCAATGTCCCTGAAGTCACGCCTTGCGGCCGACGAGACGCTGTTCACCGCCTGGTCCGGCGTGCCGGATGCTTTGACGGTCGAGATACTGGCCCGGCAAGGGTTCGACGCGGTTACGCTCGATATGCAGCATGGTGGCCATCACGAGGACAGCGTGCTGCGCGGGCTTGTGCCGGTGCTGGCCGCCAACAAGCCGGCTTTGGTACGCATCCCGGTCGGCCGCTTCGACATGGCCAGCCGTGCGCTTGACTTCGGCGCCGAGGCGGTGATCGCCCCGATGGTGAATTCGGTGGCGGACGCAAAGCTGTTTGCTGCCGCAATGAAATACCCGCCACTCGGCGAGCGCTCCTGGGGCCCGACCTATGCTTTTCCGCGCCATGGCAAGGGCGACTATGCCGACTGGCTGCGCGACAGCAACCAGCGCACCATGGCGTTCGCCATGGTCGAAACGCGGGCCGCGCTTGATGCACTCGACGGCATCCTCGACACGCCGGGCATCGACGGGATATTCCTTGGCCCGTCGGATTTCTCGATCGCCTGGTCGAAGGGCACCACCGTCAGTTCGACGCTGGAGAGCATGATGGGGACCGTCGCCTCGATCGCCGAGCGCACCCGCAAAGCCGGCAAGCATGCGGCGATCTATGTGATGGAACCGGCCATCGCCGGTCGCGTGGTGTCGATGGGTTACCGGCTGCTGGCGATGGGTTCCGAGCATTCGCTGATTTCGCTTGGGGCAAAGACCCTGCTGAACAGCGTCAGGGATTCGATCGCTTCCTAGAGATCCGTCAGGAATTTCGCGAACGTCATCGAGCCTTCAGGCCAGGGGCCGAAGCCGGAATCCGCGTTGAGATGACCGGCATCCCCGGCGTCGATGAAAAGCGAGCCCCACGCCCCGGCAATGTCCTCGGCGACGCCGAAGGCGCAGAACGGGTCGTTGCGGCTGGCGATCACCACCGACGGAAACGGCAGCGGGTCGCGCGGATAGGGGCCGAAGGTCATCAGGTGCCTCGGCTTTATCTCTGGATTGGCGACATCGGGCGGCGCCACGAAGAAAGCGCCGGCGACCGGCCTCTCGAACCGAGGCAACGCTTGAATGACCGCCGCGACGCCAAGCGAATGGGCGACGATGACGACCGGCCGCTCGGCCTCGTTAACCGCCTTGGCGACACCGGCCGTCCAATCCTCGCGCACCGGCTTCGACCATTCCGCCTGTTCGACGCGGCGCGCTGTCGATAGTTTCGACTGCCAGCGGCTCTGCCAATGATCGGGGCCGGAATTGGTGTAGCCCGGCACGATGAGAATATCTGCTTCCCTGACTTTCATGGCGCGCATGTAGCGAGAGGCGCTGTCGGGTGCAACCGGGTATGAACTCAACAGCGACACGCAAACGGCCGCTCACGAGCCCGGTTCTGCTCGCTATTGTGAACACCCTGTTCGCTTCTTGCGCTCTTGTGTGAACGATCGCGATCAACGATCTGTCGCCAGGAAAGAATGGCTGTTCCGAGATTTTGGCACGGACATGGCGTAGAATGATTGATGGCGCCGGATTACTCTGTTGGAAGCTTGTCGAGCGCCGCCTGAACGGAGCACTTTGATGAGCGAACTGCCTTTTGCCGCGACGACCCCGGTCAGCGTTGCCCGCGTCGGCTTGCGGGCGCGCGATGCAGACAATCTCGCTGCCTACTATCGCAAAGTCGTCGGTTTGCAGGAACTGAGCCGCGCCGGCGGCACGATTACGCTCGGCGCAGTCAATCGCCCTTTGCTCGACATCGAAGCGGATCCGGCCGCGAAATCCGATGACCCGCGCAGCGCCGGTCTTTTCCACACCGCCTTCCTGCTACCCAGCCGGGCCGATCTCGGCCGCTGGATCAATCACGCCATCGCCGGCAAGATCGGCATCGAGGGCGCATCCGATCATCTGGTCAGCGAGGCTCTTTACCTAACCGATCCGGAAGGCAACGGCATCGAGATCTATGCCGACCGCCGTCCGCAGGACTGGAAATGGAACGGTGACAAGATAGCGATGGCGACGGAGCGGCTGAACATTCCGTCGGTCGTTGCCGAGGTGCCGGCCGGCGACACCGGCTGGCAGGGCGCGCCGGAAAACAGCATTATCGGCCACGTCCATTTGCGGGTCGGCAGGCCGGAGGAAGCCGAAGCATGGTGGCATCAGGAGTTCGGTTTCGACACAGTGGCAAAGTACGGTGGCGCGGCGGTGTTCCTGTCGTCCGGCGGCTATCATCACCACATTGGCGCAAATGCGTGGCAGAGCGCGGGCGCCGGTCGCCGCGATCCCGCCCGCTCCGGCCTGGCCTGGGTCGAGATGCGCTCGGACAATGCCGCAAGCGAGACCACCCGCGAGGATCCGTGGGGCACGGTAATAAGGACGGTTCCCGGTAAGGCGTAGGTTAGAGGTTCGCTTTTTCGAGCAAGCGGCCAAGCATGAGCAGGCCCGCCGGCCATACGCCGAGGCGGGCCTCGTTTCCCATATGGCCGAGATCGCCGGCATCGGCGATATCCGCGCCCCAGGCTGCGGCAAAAGCGGTCGCCTTGTCGAAAGTGACGCGTGGGTCGCTGCGGCTCGCCACCACCAATGTCGGGAAGGGCAGGCGCTTCAGCGGCATCGGCGCGAACGGGCGCACCGCGTCGAATGAGGGATCGGTATGGTCGACATTGGTCGCGGCAACCAGGAATGCCGCCGCGACCTTGTCGAGTTGGCTTTGACTGGCGCTAGCAGCCCACTTCACCGCCGTCGCCACCGCCAGCGAATGCGCAAGCAGCACGACGCGGCGCGGTGCGGCGGCCACCGCGGCATCCACCTGGCCGATCCAGTCTTCAGGCTTTGGCCGGTCCCACTCGGCCTGCAGCACGCGGCTCGAATTGGGGAACACCCGGCACCAATGCGACATCCAATGATCCGGCCCGGAATTGCCGCGCCCGGGCAGGGCAAGGAAATCGAAATCTCCGGCCGACGAAATCATCAGGCTTCTCCGAACACTCGGCTAAAGATCGTATCGACGTGCTTGGTATGATAGCCCAAGTCGAATTTCTCGCGGATCTCGGCCTCGGGCAAGGCTGTGACAACGTCCTTGTCGGCCAGAAGTTCCTCAAGAAAATCAGCGCCTTGCTCCCACACCTTCATGGCGTTGCGCTGCACCAGCCGGTAGGCGTCCTCGCGCGAAACGCCGGCTTGCGTCAGCGCCAGCAGCACGCGCTGCGAATGCACGAGGCCGCGGAATTTGTTCATGTTCTTCAGCATGTTGTCGGGGTAGACTAGCAGTTTGTCGACGACGCTGGTCAGGCGTGAGAGCGCGAAATCGAGCGTCACCGTCGCGTCGGGCCCGATCATGCGCTCGACCGAGGAATGCGAGATGTCGCGCTCGTGCCACAGCGCCACATTCTCCATTGCCGGCAATGCGAAGGAGCGCACCATGCGGGCAAGGCCGGTGAGGTTCTCGGTCAGCACCGGGTTGCGCTTGTGCGGCATCGCCGACGAGCCCTTCTGTCCGGGTGAAAAGTACTCTTCTGCTTCAAGTACCTCGGTGCGCTGCAGATGGCGCACCTCGATCGCCAGCCGCTCGATCGACGAGGCGATCACGCCGAGCGTGGCGAAGAACATCGCGTGGCGGTCGCGCGGGATCACCTGCGTCGACACCGGCTCCGGCTTCAGTCCGAGTTTCTTGGCCACGTATTCTTCGACATAAGGGTCGATATTGGCGAAGGTGCCGACCGCACCAGAGATGGCGCAGGTGGCGATGTCCTCGCGTGCATGCACCAGCCTCTCGCGGCAACGCGAGAATTCGGCATAGGCCTGCGCCAGCTTGACGCCGAAGGTGGTCGGCTCGGCATGGATGCCGTGGCTGCGGCCGATGGTGATGGTGTCCTTGTGCTCGAAGGCGCGGCGCTTGAGCGCCGCAAGCAGCCCGTCAATGTCGGCCAGCAGGATGTCGCTGGCGCGGGTGAGCTGCACGGCAAAACAGGTGTCGAGAACGTCGGAGGATGTCATGCCCTGGTGGATGAAGCGGGCATCCGGCCCGACGAATTCGGCAAGATGGGTGAGAAAGGCGATGACGTCATGCTTGGTGACCCGCTCGATCTCGTCGATGGCGTCGACGTCGAACTTCGCCGCTCCGCCTTTCTCCCAGATGGTCTTGGCGGCCTCCTTCGGGATGACGCCGAGCTCGGCCAATGCGTCGCAGGCGTAGGCCTCGATCTCGAACCAGATGCGGAACCGGGTTTCGGGCGACCAGATGGCCACCATTTCCGGCCGGGAGTAGCGAGGGATCATCAGTCGGTCCTGACTTGCGAGAGCATTTGCCCGCGTCCTATCAGAGGCAGGCAAAATGCTCAACGTTGCTGGCGCGCAAACCAGACGCTGGCGACAGCGAGCGCAATGAAACCGAGCGGAAAATACAGCCGGATGCCGAGGACGACGAACTGGTAGAGCGCCGTCAACATCGTGAACACGAACTGGAAAACCCAGGTGATGGTGAGCGCGGGTGCATGCCATTGGACGTAGTAGGAGCGGTATTGCAGCCCAAAGAGGCCGCCGGTGAAGGTAATTGTCGCGGCGAGAAGGCAGACGAAGGCGGCGGCGAGGGCGATTTCCCAGTGGCGTCCGAGCGAGACGAGCCGCGCCAGAAACAGCCCAACCGGGAAGGCCAGCGCGCCGCCGGCAGCATAAAGCAGCGAGACGAAGCGGACCTTCGCCGGGGTCTCCCAATCGTACAACAGCAGATTGAGCAGCGCGCTGGCGCCCATCGCCATGGCCCACAGCAAGGCACCGGCAAATACGGTGCGCAGCGACGGCAGAGCACGGCGGAGACGGCGCAGAGCGCGATAGCGCATGGCGGGGAACTTCACAGGCGACCGGTTACCGCGATCCAGCGATAGTCCGGCCCTTCGAAGCCGTATTGGCGCACCGCGATCAGCACGGCATAGGCGCTGAGGCTATCCAGAGAAAATGTCTGAACCGCGCCGATCTGGTAGCCATTCGGACAGCCTCTGCTTTGCGGGATCGATTTGTCCTCGTGAATGATCCTCGTCTGGCCGCCATCCTTCGCCTCGATGCGCAGCAGGCGAAAGCCATTGATCTCGCCCTGGCTCTGGCAGCGTTCGGTGTCATTCATGCCGATCTGGTCGAGCCGGAACTCGAGCGGATCGTCGACCGGCGAGAAGATCGGGCGCGGATTGACCACCATGCGGAAGGGATCGGCAGAAAGCTCGGTCACCGGGTTGAAGCCGGCGGTGATGCCGCGATTTGCCGTGAGTTCCGCCTGACTGACGATCGCTTCGCCCCTTTGCCGGGCCTGCAGCCGCGCTGCGGCCACCGTGGCATTCTCGTCGTCGAGCCGGACACGTATCGGCGAGCCCTTCAGGAAACTGTCGTCGGCCGTGTCGATATAATAGCGGGTCGCATAGGGAAATCCCGATCCGTCCTGGACGCCGTATTCCTCGAAGGCAAAGACCCCGCCATCACTGCTGAAGCCGAGGATCTCAAGCTCGGCGACATCGCCTGCGTGGGCGGCGGCCAAAGTTGCAAGCGGGGCAAGCAGGCAGACTGCAAACAGGGCAAGATTTCGCATGGGGCTTTCCATTCCGGCGGTCGACGCCGTTAAATTCCCTATCACGATGCTGTCAAAAGATCGTGCTGACTGAAACACAAAGTCGATGCATCCAATCCGGCCGCCGTTTGTTATTGTCGGCAGCTTCACCGCATCGTGGCGTACCCAAATAAGAATAGGGTTTTGGGAGGGCCCGTGGATTTTTTAAAAAATTTTTTATGGTGGTTTTGGCGGGCAAAAGGGCGCGCGGCGCGGTAAGGGGGGCCCCCCAGAAAGAAT
>NZ_JAMYOZ010000009.1:0-194813 GCF_040320095.1 Mesorhizobium sp. M0800 | reverse complement strand
TCGCGTCATCCGATGCTGGCCTCCACTCCAGCCAGCATCTTGAATCACAAAACCGACTGATCCGGAATCCCCTTCGATTCCGTCAAATCAGGAACCGCTCTAGTCTCCGTGCTTTGTTTTCGCAGATGAGCCGCTGAATCCTTCCAGTTCCTCGCCGATTCCTGAAAGTGCGTTGACGATCGTCGCCTCGACGTCGCCACGCTGTTTCTGGGGAATCAAGCCAAGTCCTTTTTGTATCGCTTCACGCCAATGTTTCCCCCTGTCCCACGCTTCCGAAAACGCGATGGCGAGATCGTCCTGGCGACGGGTAGCTTCCAGTGCCTCGACCAGAAGTGCTGCCTGGTGGACATCCTTTTCCCGCTTGCCCACGCCGTTTGCGTTGTTCTGTCGGCGCGAGGCAACGATCAGCTTGTGAACCGCATATCGTCCGGGCGACGGTACCACGACAGGCACTCCCGATCGATGCAGCAGCACAGTTCTGATTGGTTCGTGGATCAGGAAATCGAGAAACCGAAGAGGCTGCGCGGATGCACCGCCCAAAGACGGCATCGAGGTTGCATGATCGGCGTAGTCATCGCTGCCCGTGTTCGGTGTAAGGAACTCGACCTTGTATCGGACTGCGTTCTCGAATTGCGTCGCGTGTCCGGGATCTGATCTGTGAGGGATTTCCCTGAAGGTTGGGTCGATCTCCCTCAAGATTTCGAGGATGGGCGGCAGGCTGTCCTCGACCGCGGCCGACACGGAATGGAATAGGGCGAAGTCTGCATCGCCCGTCTGCAACGCTGCACCGGGCAGCTTCACGCCCAGATGGCCCGCGTAGGACTGAAAGGCGACTGTGCCGACCAGGACGCCGCGCAAGCGGAAGATGCCAGCCTTCCCCAGCGCCTCGACGACATCCCCGGTGAACCTTTCGGGTTCTGTCAGCCCTGCCTCGCGCACGAGCGTGGATACCAGCTTCCTGCGGGCGCGGAGGTCGTCCTTGATCTGACGGAAGGATTCAACGCGTTTTGCAATCTCGGGATCGCTGTCAGGCCCGACATACCGTCGCGTCTTCGTCGGCTGCGTTTCCTCGAAATACCAGTATACCTTGCCCTTGACGGGCACCTTGACGAGATTGCCCGTCGTAGGGAAATCCGTTTCGAAGGCTGCGTCCAAGGATCGCTGGACGAGTTCCGCATACATCGTGCGGTAAACGAGGTCGACCGTCTTCATGTCGGGCGGCTCCGGTTATAAGAAAAATGCGGTTCTCTTATAGCGCCATGACCTCAAGGGACGCAAGCGGGGGTTATAAGAAAATCGCGAAAACCTTATAACGCCGCAGGAGAGGTCAGGAATCCTTGTTGCCGGCGTGCAGCCAAATCAGAATGGGTTTTGCTCATTCCGCGTCCACGAACGGCCCGAGCCTGTCATAGGCGTTTGTGGTCGACGCGCTATTTTGGCGGCCGCATCCGGAACGACCACCAGCTTGCCGACGAAATCCTTGGCGATGAAATCCGCCTGGGCGCGATGGAAATCGGACAGCTTGTAGACGCCGCCGACCAGCGGCCGGATTTTCTTGTCCTCGATGTAGCGCACTATGCGGCGGAAATCCGCCCGCGTGCCCTGGCTCGAGCCATGCAGTTGCAGCTGTTTCAGATACATGGTGCGCAGATCCAGCTGCACGACCGGGCCGGCAATTGCACCAGCCGTGGTATAGCGGCCTTCCGGCCTCAAGATGCGCAGGAGGTCGTTGAAGATCGCGCCGCCGACCAGATCGGCCACCACGTCGATCGGCTGGCCCCCGGTCGCCGCGCTGACGGCGGCCGGCAGATCGGCAACGCCACGGGTGATCACCGCCTCGGCGCCGATGTCACGCACGGCCTGTTCCTTGCCCTTGCCGGCAACCGCATAGGGAATGGCGCCGCGCGCCCGCGCCAGCTGCACGATGCCCGAGCCGACGCCGCCCGAGGCGCCGGTGACCAGCACGCGCTCACCGGCCTTCAATGCTGCGCGTTCCAGCATCTGTTCGCCGGTGAGGTAGGCGCAGCAGAAAGTGGCGAGCTCGACATCGCTGAGATCGGTATCGACGACATGGGCATTCTCTGCCGGCACCGCCTGATATTCGGCATAGCCGCCGTCGCGGCCATGGCCCATATAGTCGATGTCGGCGAGTGAATCGTCGTCGCGATTGTAGATGGAGAAATCGACCATCACCCGCTCGCCGATGCGGGCTGGCGACACGCCGTCGCCGACGGCAATGATGTTGCCGACCGTGTCGGTGCCCTGGATGCGCGGGAAGCTCAGCGTATTGCCCTGACGACGCCAGGTCGACACAGCGGCGGCATCCTCCTCCGTTCCATAGGCGCCCTGGCGCACCCAGACGTCGGTGTTGTTCATGCCGCAAGCGGTGACCTTGACCAGCACCTCGCCTCGGGCGGGCGAGGGCACTTTCACGTCGGTGCGGTAGACGAGCTTTTCCGGTCCGCCGTGCCCGATCAACTGCACGGCGGCCATGGTGGCGGGGAGGGTTTTGGTCATGGCATTCATGTCGGCTCTTCAGATGTTTGCAAACACGCTCTTCACCGCGTCGGCCGTCTTCGACACGACGATATCGGCCTCTTGCCGCGTCAGGCAGAGCGGCGGCGCGAAACCGAGAATGTCGCCCTGCGGCATGGCCCGGCCGATGACGCCGCTTGCCGCAAGGGTGGTCGCGACCTGCGGTCCGATCTTTTGCGAGGCGTCGAAGAACACGCGGTCGTCCCGGTCGGCGACGAACTCGATTGCCGCCAGCATGCCGTCGCCGCGCACCTCGCCGACATTTTTGTGACCACCGACGGCTTTCGTCAGTTCGGCGCGGAAATAGGCGCCGGTCTCGCCGGCGTTCCGCACCAGGTCCATCTCGTCGATCAGTTCCAGGTTGGCGACGCCGGCGGCCACGCAGATCGGATGCGCCGAATAGGTCCAGCCATGGCCGAGCGAGCCGAGCTTGTCTGAACCCTGCACCAGCACCTGCCAGACCTTGTCTGAGACGATGACGCCCGACAGCGGCGCATAGGCCGAGGTCAGGCCCTTGGCGATCGTGATCAGGTCGGGCTTGATGCCGTAGTGGTCGGAGCCGAACATGGTGCCCAGCCGGCCGAAGCCGGTGACGACCTCGTCGGCAACCAGAAGCACGTCGTACTTCTTCAGCACCGCCTGGATCTTCTCCCAGTAGCCGGCCGGCGGCGGCGCGATGCCCCCGGTGCCGAGGATAGGCTCACCGATGAACGCGGCGACCGTCTCCGGCCCTTCGGCGAGAATCATCTCCTCGAGCTTGTCGGCACAGTATTGCGAAAACTGCTCCTCGCTCAGCGAGCGGTCGGCGCGGCGGAAGTAGTAGGGCGCCTCGGTGTGCAGGACCGGCGCACGCGGCAGGTCGAAGGCGTTGTGGAACAGGTCGAGGCCGGTCAGCGATCCGGTCATGATGCCGGAGCCGTGATAGCCGCGCCAGCGCGAGATGATCTTCTTCTTCTCCGGCCGGCCGAGCACGTTGTTGTAGTACCAGATCAGCTTAATGTTGGTTTCGTTGGCATCGGAACCGGAGAGGCCGAAATAGACCCTCGACATGCCTTGCGGCGCGCGGTCGATGATCATCTTGGCAAGCGTGATTGACGCCTCGGTGCCGTGCCCGACATAGGCGTGGTAATAGGCGAGGTTCTTGGCCTGCGCGGCGATGGCGTCGGCTATCTTCTGGCGGCCATAGCCGACATTGACGCAGTAGAGCCCGGCGAAGGCATCGATGCTCTTGCGACCGTTATTGTCCCAGATGGTGACGCCTTCGCCACCGGCGATCACCCGCGTCGGAGATTCACCGCGTGCGTGCGTGCCCATATGGGTCGAGGGATGGAAGAAATGATCGCGATCCCAGGCGGCGAGTTCGTTGGACTGGTCGAGCATTTTTTACTCCTTGAAAGCAAAAGCCTGACGGGGCGTTACGCCACGTCGAGGCAGAGATATTTGAAGTCGGTAAAGGCTTCGAGCCCGTGACGCGAGCCCTCGCGACCGATGCCGGACTGCTTGACGCCGCCGAACGGGACCGGCGCGCCGGTGATCTTGACGCGGTTGATGGCGACCATGCCATAGTCGAGCGCGCGGCCGATGCGCAATTGCCTACCGCCATTCTCAGTCACGACATAGGCGACCAGGCCGTACTCTGTCGCATTGGCGCGGGCGACGACTTCCTCTTCGCTGTCGAAAGGCGTCACTGCCGCAACCGGACCGAAGGTCTCCTCGCGCATGATCAAAGCGTCGTCTCCAACGTCGGCGAGCAGGGTCGGCTGGTAGAACAGCGGCCCGGCAGGATGGCGCTTGCCGCCGGTCAGGCAACGCGCGCCTTTGGCGAGCGCATCGGCCACCTGCTCCTCGACCTTCTTGACGGCGCGTTCGTGCATCAAGGGTCCGATTTCGGTGTCGTCAGCGAGGCCATTGCCGGCCCGCAATGCCTCGACGCGTTTAGCGAAAGCAGCGCAGAACCGATCGTATATCGGACGCTGGACATAGATGCGGTTGGCGGCGAGGCAGTCCTGGCCGGAGGTCGCGAATTTAGCGTCGACGGCTATTCTCACCGCCTTGTCGATATCGGCATCCGCAAAGACGATCAGCGGCGCATGACCGCCGAGTTCCATCACAAGACGCTTCATCGTCGGCGCACTCTGCGCGGCGATCAACCTGCCGACCTCGGTCGAGCCGGTGAAGCTCATGGCGCGGACGCGCGGATCTTCGCACATCCGCCCGACGATGATCGAAGCCCTGCCGGTGAGAACGTTGAACACGCCAGCCGGCAGGCCGGCACGTTCGCCAAGCTCGGCCAACGCCAGTGCAGACAGCGGCGTTTCCGAGGAAGGATGCGCGACGATGGTGCAGCCGGCGGCGAGGGCGGCCGCCGCCTTGCGGGTCAGCATGGCCGCGGGAAAATTCCACGGCGTGACGACGCCGACGACACCAAGCGGTTCGCGTCGCACCACCATCTCGGCATTTGGCAGATGGCTGGTGACGCTTTCGGCGTTGAGACGTTTGGCCTCCTCGGCATACCATTCGACAAAAGAGGCGGCATAGTCGATCTCGCCGCGCGATTCCTTCAGCGGCTTGCCTTGTTCTAGCGTCATCAGCAGGGCCAGGTCATTTTTGGCGGCGACGATCAGATCGAACCATTTTCGCAAGATTTTCGACCGTTCCTGCGGCAGCAATGCGCGCCAGGCAGGAAAGGCGCGCGATGCCGCATCGATCGCCAATGTGGTCTGCCGGGCATCGAGCGCGGCAACGAAAGCGACGGTGGATCCGGTGGCCGGATCGGTCACCTCGAAACTCTCCGCGGTCTCGCTCGCCGTCCAGTGGCCAGCGACATAGGCGAGTTCGCGCAGCAGCCGCCGGTCGGCGAGGCGATCAAGCGCTTCATGGCGGTGCGAGCGGGCAAAATGTGCGGACATCATCCGGCTCCCGGTTCGGGTGATGCCGCAAGACTATCTCTGCCGCGCAAACAGAGAGGCTGTTTGCGTGCCTGCACGTAGAGAGATTGTCTCTATTGCCCTGCCCGGCCAGACGATCTCTCCGGTATCAGGAGGATGCCGGCAACAGATCCGCCACTGGCAGCACACTCTCCTCCTTCACCGTCTTGGTGACGATGTAGGTGAAATAGCGGTCGATGCCGATCTCGCGCTCGAGCAGAGTGTCGACCAGCCGCTGATAGGCGTCGATGTCGCGCGCCATCACCTTCAGCAGGTAATCGACGCCGCCGCCGACAGACCAGCAGGCGACGATCTCGGGGATGTCGCGGATGACGCGCTCGAAACGGTCGAAATCGGCCTGGCGGTGGCTAGCCAGCGTCACCTCCATCAGCACGGTGGCGACCGGTGCGATGGCGCGCATGGCGATCCTGGCATGATAGCCGCAGACGATGCCGGCTTTTTCCAGCTTGCGCAGCCGCATCCAGCAAGGCGTCGGCGACAGGCCGACTTTCTCGGCCAGCGCCAGCTTGGTGATGCGCCCGTCGCGCTGGATGGCGTCGAGGATTTTCAGATCGATCGGATCGAGTTTCGCTGCAGCCATGATCGCCCACTTCCAGTGCCGGACACCATGACGGCGCATTATTTCGATTGTCAATTGCACTGATTTCGATCTCTAATAAGTCATGACATTTTGGCGACCAGATCCCGCTCTTATCCGGCGGCCGGCCTATCAATCGCTCGCCGACCAGTTCGCGCGGGCCATCCATGACGGGCGCCTGGCCAACGGTGCGCGATTGCCGACGCACCGGCAGTTGGCTGACGATCTACAACTTTCCGTGCAGACGGTCAGCCGCGCCTATGAGGAGCTGATCCGCCGCGGGCTGGTGTCCGGCGAGGTCGGCCGCGGCAGCTTCGTGCAGACACAGCGCCGCGAGCCGGAGCCGCCCTATCTGCCGGAGCGGCTGGGCGAGGTCATCGATCTCTCCATCCTGAAGCCGGTCTGCGAACCGATGCATCTGGAGCGGCTGAGGCAGGCGCTGGGCTGGCTCGCCGAAAACCTGCCGTCGAGGTCGGCACTGTCGTTCAGGCCGAACATGGTGTTCCCGCGCCACCGCGCGGTGGGTGTCGAGTGGCTACGCCTCTGTGGCCTCGACGCGTCGCCGCAGAACATCAGCCTGACCAACGGCGCCACCGCAGGGATGACAGTGGCGCTGATGAGCGTGGCGCCGCCCGGCTCGACCGTCGCCACCGAGGCGATCGGTCACCACACGCTGATCCCGCTGGCGCGTTATCTCGGCTTCAACCTTGAGGGTTTGCCGATCGACGACAATGGGCTGATCCCGGAAGCGCTGGACGAGGCCTGCCGGCTGTCGGACATCCGCGCCGTGTTCGTGCAGCCGTCGGTGATCAACCCTACGGCCACCCTGATGGATGCCGGCCGGCGCGAACAGATTGCCGCCGTTGCGCGCAGGCATGACATCGCCATTATCGAAAACGACGTCCTCGGCCCGTTGGTCGAGGACCGGCCGCCGCCGGTAGCCGCCTTCGCGCCCGAGCGCACGCTCTACGTCACCTCCTTCACCAAGATCGTGGTGCCGGGCCTGCGCATCGGCTATCTCGCGGCGCCCGATCGGTATGTCGCCGCGGTCGCCAATCGCCATCTCGTCTCGAACTGGATGGCGACGCCGTTGGTGGCCGAGATCGCCACCAAATGGGTGGCCGACGGCACCGCGATGGAACTCGTGCGATGGCAGCGCCTGGCGTTGCGGCGGCGTCTGGACATAGCCGCCGAGGTGCTTGCCGGAGTGGACTATCGGGCTCATCGCGACGGGCTGCATGTCTGGCTGCAACTGCCCGAGGATCGCGGCGAGGAAAGCTTTGTGTCCCAGGCGCGCCTGCAGGGCGTGGCGATTGCGCCCGGTACGTCGTTTCGGATTTCGCAGATGCCTTGGCATCCAGCTGTCCGGATTTCGCTGGGCTCGACCACGGAGGGGGAACTGCGTGCCGGTCTCGGCGTTGTCACAAAGCTTCTGCTCGGCGATCCCGAGCATCTCCTGCTTGCCATCTAGGCAACAAATGGCGGGGAATTGTGCGGAGTTCGAAATATTGTCATGATATTATTTTCTTGATTGACATGATTTGCCGCGATCCGCATCGTTAAAGGCATAGCTTCTCCAGCACGGGAAATTCATTGTCGGCGCCCATCATCAAGATCGACGGTATTTCGAAAAGCTTCGGCACCTTCAAGGTGCTGGACGGCCTCTCGATGCAAGTCATGCCCGGCGAGAAGCTGGCCCTGATCGGCCCGTCTGGTTCGGGCAAGACGACGATCCTGCGTATCCTGATGACGCTAGAGCGTATCGACAGCGGCCACATCCAGGTCGACGGCGAACAGTTGTACCACATGGAGCGTAACGGCCGGCTGCTGACGGCCGATGAACGACATTTGGCAAAGATGCGCCAGAAGATCGGCATGGTCTTCCAACTGTTCAATCTGTTTCCGCACAAATCCGTCATCGACAATGTGACGCTGGCACCGATGCTGACCAAAGGCGTGCCGCGGGCCGCCGCCGAAAAGCGGGCGATGGAACTGCTCGACATGGTCGGCATGGTCGACAAGGCCAAGGCGATGCCGGCGCAGCTTTCAGGCGGCCAGAAGCAGCGCGTCGCGATTGCGCGGGCGCTGGCGCTGTCGCCGAAAATCATGCTGTTCGACGAGGTCACCTCGGCGCTCGACCCGGAACTCGTCGACGAGGTGCTCAACGTCATGCGCAAGCTCGCCGCCGAGACCGACATGACCATGCTGCTGGTCACCCACGAGATGGGTTTCGCCCATGACTTCGCCGACCGGGTGCTGTTCTTCGATCGCGGCAGAATAGTCGAGGAGGGCAAGCCCGACGAGATTTTCCGCCATCCCAAACAGGAGCGTACGCAAGGTTTCCTGAAGAAGATCATTGCGGCCGGACATCGGGTCTGACTGCCATGCGAGGCGGCGACGCCTCAACCAAGCCAAGAAGACAGACAAACAAGGAGTTGGGAACAATGAAGAAATTTGCCATTTTGGCCGGCGTCGCTGGTATTGCGCTGACGGCGGTGCTGGCCGCCTCGACGGCCGGCTCGGCCGACGACAGCAAGCTCGAAGAGCTCAAGGCGCAAGGCTTTGCCCGCGTCGCCATCGCCAACGAGCCGCCTTATACGGCGGTCGCTGCCGACGGTAAGGTTTCGGGTGCGGCGCCTGACGTTGCCCGTGAAATCTTCAAACGCCTTGGCGTCAACGATATCGTCGCCTCGATCTCGGAATATGGCGCCATGATCCCCGGCTTGCAGGCCGGCCGTTTCGACGTCGTCACCGCCGGATTGTTCATGAAGCCGGAACGTTGTGCTGCGGTCGCCTATTCGGAACCGGTGCTGTGCGACGCCGAGGCGATGCTGGTGAAGAAGGGCAACCCGAAGGGCTTCAAGAGCTACGAGGACGTCGCGAAGGACGCGAGCGCCACGATCGGCGCGCCGGGTGGCGGCACTGAAGAGAAGCTGGCGCTCACCGCAGGTGTGCCGCGCGAGCGCGTCATCGTCGTGCCGGACGGCCAGAGCGGCCTGAAGATGCTGCAGGACGGCCGCATCGATGCTTATTCGCTGCCCGTGCTGTCGATCAACGACCTGGTCAAGAAAGCCAATGATCCGAACCTCGAAGTCATCGCGCCGGTGGTCGGTGCGCCGGTCTATTGCGACGGCGCGGCCTTCAAGAAGGGCGACGAAGCGCTGCGCGACGCCTATGATGTCGAACTGGCGAAACTGAAGAAGTCCGGCGAGTTCGCCAAGATCATTGAGCCTTACGGCTTCTCGGCGGCGGCGGCAATGTCGACGAGCCGCGACAAGCTCTGCTCGGCGAAGTAGGTGCGTTCTTCCTTCTCCCCGTTCACGGGGAGAAGGTGGCCCGAAGGGCCGGATGAGGGGCGGCGCCATACTCCGGTTGGTTCGCGCTGCCCCTCATCTGCCTGCCGGCATCTTCTCCCCGTGAACGGGGAGAAGGACGCTGGAACCAACGTGTCGCTAGACATTCAACGCGGAAACTTTCGACCCAATGACCCAATGGTCCGGCTATTTCGGCCTGATATTGCAAGGAGCGCTTGTCACCATCGAGTTGACGCTGATGGGGTCGGTGCTGGCCTTGATCATGGCCTTTCTTGCCGGGCTGGGGCGGCTGTCGCGGTTTTTCGTGCTGCGGGCGCTGGCCACCGCCTATATCGAGTTCTTCCGCGGCACCTCGATTTTCGTGCAGCTGTTCTGGGCTTATTTCGTGCTGCCTTTTGCCGGCATTTCGTTGACGCCGCTGCAGGCCGGGGTGCTGGCGCTGGGCCTCAATGTCGGCGCCTATGCGGCGGAAGTGGTGCGTGGCGCCATCAAGTCTATCGGCCGCGAACAATATGAGGCCTGCACCGCCCTCAATCTCGGCCGCTGGCAAGCCATGCGCCATATCATCCTGCCGCAGGCGCTTCTGGTGATGCTGCCAACCTTCGGCAACAACGCCATTGAATTGCTCAAGGCCACCGCCGTCGTTTCGCTAATCTCGCTCGCCGACCTGACCTTCCAGGCGCAGGTGGTGCGCTCGCAGACCGGCAATACTCTGGTGCCGTTCAGCACCATCCTCGTCATCTATTTCGTCCTGGCGCTGCTCATCTCATGGGGCGTGCGGTCGCTGGAACGCCGCATGGCTCGTGGCCTCGACGGGGTGCGCGTATGATGGATCGGGCCTGATAATGGAATGGGATTGGGATTTTGTCCGGCAGATCCTGCCGACGCTGATCGAGGGGGTGAAGATCACCATCCTGGCGACGCTGCTTGGCTCGGTGCTGGCGGCAGTCGTTGGGTTGGGCATCGCGTTGGCGCGCCGGTCGCCGAACAGGGCTCTGTCGCGCACCGTCGGTTTCCTTGCCGAGTTCATCCGTGGCACGCCGCTGTTGGTGCAGCTCTATTTCATCTTCTACGTGCTGCCGGATTTTGGCGTCCTGTTGCCGCCGCTTGTCGCGGGCGTCATCGGTCTCGGGCTGCATTACGGCACTTACACGGCCGAGGTCTACCGAGCCGGCATAGACAATGTGCCCCGCGGCCAGTGGGAAGCGGCCAAGGCCTGCAATCTAAACGCCACCCAGACCTGGACGCACATCATCATTCCGCAGGCGATCCCGCCGATGATCCCGGCGCTTGCCAATTATTTCATCGCCATGTTCAAAGAGACGCCGCTGCTGTCGGCGATCACCGTGCTGGAACTGATGAACCAGGCCAAGAGCGTCGCCAATACTTATTATCGGTATATCGAACCGATCACCTTGGTCGGCGCCTTCTTCCTCGCCATCAGCCTGTTCTCGGTGGTGCTGCTGCGCTGGCTGGAACACCGTTATGGGCGGATCGAACGATGAGCGCTGCACCCGATATCCGCCTGCACTCGGCCCGGCCGCCGCTCGATGCGCGTCCGCTGGAAAAGCGGGTCGGCCTGATCATCCTTGCCACCGACCATACGAGCGAACCGGATTTTCACCGCATGGTGGCAAGCGACCGCATCGGCGTCTATGTCGCGCGCATCCCCTACGCCAACCCGACGACGCCGGACAATTTGCGCAAGATGCAGCCGTCACTGACGGCGGCCGCGGCCCTGATCCTGCCCGACGAGCCGCTCGATGCGATCTGCTATTCCTGCACCTCAGCTTCCGTCGTGATCGGCGATGCCGAAATCGAGGCGGCGGTGCAGGCCGCCAAGCCCGGCGTGCCGGTGGTCACGCCGCCGATGGCCGGGGTGCGCGGCCTGAAGGCGCTGGGCGCCAAGACGATCAGCATCCTCACTCCCTATACGGTCGAGACCAGCCGGCCGATGGCGGCCTATTTCAGCGAACATGGTTTCGAAATCGTCAGCTTCACTTGCCTCGGCTTCGAGGATGATCGCGAGATGGCGCGGATTGCGCCGAAATCCTTGGTCGACCTTGCCCGTGACGCGATGGCCCCGCAGGCCGACGCGCTGTTCGTGTCCTGCACGGCGCTGCGGTCGGCGGCGGCGGTTGTGGGTATGGAAGAGGCAATCGGCCGCCCTGTTGTCACCAGCAACCAGGCGACGGCCTGGAATTGCCTGCGCCTTTGCGGCGACGACGAGCCGCGTCCTGAATTCGGCCGTCTGATGACGCTGCCGTTGAACTGATTGCAGAGCCATGACCACGTCCAGGATAAGCCTCTCCGACATCCGCGCCGTGCGCGAGCGCATCGCAGGCAAGGTCGAGCGTACGCCGACCGTCACCTCCCGGAGTCTTTCCCAGCACTTGGGCGCTCCTGTTTATCTCAAGCTCGAACACCGGCAGACCACCGGCGCCTTCAAGCTGCGCGGTGCCTCGAACGCTATCGCTTCGCTGACAGACGAGGAGAGGGCGCGTGGCGTCGTCGCTGCCTCGACCGGCAACCACGGCCGGGCGCTTGCCTATGCCGCTCGACTGCAAGGCATCCACGCGACGATCTGCATGTCGCGGCTGGTGCCGCAGAACAAGCTGGACGAGATCCGTCGGCTCGGCGCCGAGATCCGCATCGTCGGCAACAGCCAGGACGATGCGCAGCGGGAGGTCGAACGGCTGGTCGCGGAAGAGGGGCTGGTCATGCTGCCGCCCTTCGACCATCCTGCCATTGTCGCCGGGCAAGGCACGCTCGGGCTGGAGATCATCGAACAGGTTCCGGACGCCGCCTTGGTGCTGGTGCCGCTTTCCGGCGGTGGGCTGGCGGCTGGCGTCGCTGCTGCCGTGAAGGGCGTCAGCCCGGCGACGAAGGTGATGGGCGTTTCAATGGCGCGCGGTGCGGCGATGAAGGCGAGCCTCGACGCCGGACATCCGGTTTTGGTCGAGGAACTGCCGACGCTGGCCGATTCCCTCGGCGGCGGCATAGGCCTCGACAACCGGCTGACCTTTTCCATGTGCCGCGACCTGCTCGACGATGTGATCCTGCTCAGCGAGGACGAGATCGCCGCCGGCATCCGCCATGCCTATGAACAGGAGCGCGAGATCGTCGAAGGCGCCGGCGCGGTCGGCATCGCAGCCGTGCTTGCCGGCAAGGTCAGGGCGAGCGGCCCGACGGTGCTCGTGCTGTCCGGCCGCAACATCGATATGACACTGCACCGCAAGATCATCTGCGGCGAAGCAATTGCGGAGAGCGCAGCATGAGCCGGATGACGATCCTCACCGAAGCTGAATTGCGCAAGATCGTGAAGCTCGATCTTGATGCCATCGCCTGCGTCGAGAACGCGTTCCGGGCGCTCGCCACCTTGCCGGTGGCGATGCCGCCGATCCTGCGGCTGGACATTCCAGAGCATCGCGGCGAGGTCGACGTCAAGACCGCCTATGTACCGGGTATCGACGGTTTTGCGATCAAGATCAGCCCCGGCTTTTTCGATAATCCCAAGCTCGGCCTGCCCAGCGTCAACGGCATGATGGTGCTGCTGTCGGCGAAAACCGGTCTGGTCGATGCGCTGCTGCTCGACAATGGCTATCTCACCGACATCCGCACGGCGGCGGCCGGCGCGGTTGCCGCCAAGCATCTGTCGCGGCCGGGTTCCTCCGTTGCCGCGATCTTCGGCGCCGGTGTTCAGGCCGGACTGCAGCTCGAAGCGCTGATGCTGGTGCGGCCGATCACCGAGGCTCGCATCTGGGCAAGGGATGCCGCCAAGGCCGAGGCCGCGGCCGACGCATTGTCCGAAAGACTGGGCATCGCCGTTCACGCCGAGCCCGACGCGGCAAACGCTGCGGCCGATGCAGACATCATCGTCACCACGACGCCGTCGACCGAGCCGCTGATCAAGGCCGGCTTCGTCTCCGCCGGCCAGCATATCACTGCCATGGGCTCGGATGCCGAGCACAAGAACGAGATCGCGCCGGCGATCCTGCGCATGGCCGATCTCTACGTCGCCGATAGCGCCAAACAGACGCGCCGGCTGGGCGAACTGCACCATGCTATCGCGGCGGGCGTGATGGCGTCCGATGCCGAAATCACCGAGCTTGGCCACATCATCGCCGGCGAAAGGCATGGCCGGCGCTCGGACAGCGACATCACAATCGCCGACCTGACGGGCACCGGCGTGCAGGACACGGCAATCGCCACGCTCGCCCGCGACCGTGCGCGTGCGGCCAAGACCGGTACGATTTTCGAAAGCTGATGCTGGCCGCAAGGCCCAACAAACGAGGACCAAAAACAATGCAGCCCAACTTGAAATTCTCGCGCGGCGAATATGCGGAGCGCCTCGCCAAGACGCGGAAGGCGATGGAGGCCAAGGGCGTCGATCTGCTCGTCGTCAGCGATCCGTCCAACATGGCCTGGCTGACCGGCTATGACGGCTGGTCGTTCTATGTGCACCAGGCTGTCATCGTGCCGCCGTCGGGCGAGCCGGTGTGGTACGGGCGCGGCCAGGACGCCAACGGCGCCAAGCGCACCGCCTATCTCGCGCACGACAACATCGTCGGCTATGCCGACAACTACGTGCAGTCGACCGAGCGCCATCCGATGGATTTTCTGTCCAGCGTGCTCTCCGATCGCGGCTGGGGCAAGCTCAGCATCGGCGTCGAGATGGACAATTACTGGTTCTCGGCCGCTGCCTTCGCAGCGCTGCAGAAGCACTTACCCAATGCCCGCTTCGTCGACGCCACGGCACTCGTCAACTGGCAGCGCGCGGTGAAGAGCCCGACCGAAATCGACTACATGCGCAAGGCCGCCCGCATCGTCGAAGCGATGCACCAGCGCATCGTCGACAAGATCGAGGTCGGCATGCGCAAATGCGACCTGGTCGCCGAGATCTACGATGCCGGCACGCGCGGCGTCGACGGCATCGGCGGCGACTATCCGGCGATCGTGCCGCTGCTGCCGTCGGGCGCCGACGCATCGGCGCCGCATCTGACCTGGGACGACCGGCCGATGAAATCGGGCGAGGGCACCTTCTTCGAGATCGCCGGCTGCTACAACCGCTATCACTGCCCGCTGTCGCGGACCGTGTTCCTTGGTAAACCGACGCAGGAATTCCTCGATGCAGAAAAGGCGACGCTGGAAGGCATGGAGGCGGGACTTGCCGCCGCCAAGCCCGGCAACACATGCGAGGACATCGCCAACGCCTTCTTCGCGGTGCTGAAGCGGTACGGCATCGTCAAGGACAATCGCACCGGGTACCCGATCGGGCTTTCCTATCCGCCTGACTGGGGCGAGCGCACGATGAGCCTGCGTCCAGGCGACCGCACCGAGTTGAAGCCCGGTATGACCTTCCATTTCATGACCGGCTTGTGGCTTGAGACGATGGGGCTGGAAATCACCGAATCCATCCTGATCACCGAGACGGGCGTCGAGTGCCTGGCGAATGTGCCGCGCAAACTGGTGGTGAAGAATTGAGCCCGATGTCCAGCCTTCGCCCGTCACCGATCACGCCGACCGTCGATTTCGAGCGCGACGGCGTGCAGCACGGTTTCCTGCGCCTGCCTTACAGCCGCGACGATTCCGCCTGGGGATCGGTGATGATCCCGATCTGCGTCATCCGCAACGGCAAGGGGCCGAGCGCATTGCTCACCGGCGGCAATCATGGCGACGAGTACGAGGGGCCGCTGGCGCTCTATGACCTCGCCCGTACGCTCGACCCGAAGCAAGTCAGCGGCACGATCATCATCGTGCCGGCGATGAACTATCCGGCGTTCCGCGCCGGCACGCGCACCTCGCCGATCGACAAGGGCAATCTCAACCGCAGCTTTCCCGGCCGGCCCGACGGCACGGTGACCGAGAAGATCGCTGATTACTTCCAGCGCGAGCTTCTGCCCCGTACAGACATCGCGCTCGACTTCCACTCCGGCGGCAAGACGCTCGACTTCGTGCCGTTCTGCGCCGCCCACATCCGGCCCGACAAGGTGCTGGAAGCAAAGGGTTTCGCTGCGGTTGAAGCCTTCTCCGCACCATGGTCGATGAAAATGCTAGAGATCGACGCGGTCGGCATGTTCGACACTGCCGCCGAAGAGATGGGCAAGCTGTTCATCACCACAGAGCTTGGCGGCGGCGGGACTTCGCGCGCGGAAACGGTGCGGATCGCACGTCGCGGCGTGCTCAATGTGCTGCGCCATGCCGGCATCGTCGCCGGCGCGGTCGAGATGCAGCCAACCCGCTGGCTCGACATGCCGTCCGGCGATTGCTTCTCGTTCGCCGAGGACGACGGGATGATCGAAACGATGATCGATCTCGGCGAGCCGGTGGCAGAGAACCAGGTGCTGGCACGTATCCATTCCATAGGCCGCACCGGCGGCGCTCCGCAGGAGATCCGGGCCAAAATGTCCGGTCTGTTGGCGGGGCGGCATTTTCCGGGGCTGGTCAAGGCCGGCGACTGCGCTGCCGTGGTCGCTGTGCTGGTCGATTGACGGTTAGGAAGCCGATGTCGGGAACGGCTCGGTCCTGCCTTTGGGGCGATCGCCGATGGCAAAGACGGCGCTCGCCTCGCTGACGATCGAGACATGATCCTTGGCGGCTGTTCCGGCCGCCGCACTGTCGCCGCGCATGATTGCTGTCACGATGGCGTCATGCTCCTGCCATGACTGGGCCAGCCGGCCGGGCAGCATGAATTGCGCGCGCCGGAACGGCGCCAGCCGGCCACGGGTCATGACGGTCAGTTCATAAATGTGCTTGCTGTGGGCGCCGCGATAGAGCCGGGTGTGGAATTCGGTGTTGAAAAGCTCATACTCTTCTTCGGCACCGAGCTGCACGAAGCGCGCCGACGCCTGATGCTCGGCCTCCAGCGTGCGGCGCTCGCCAGCGGTCATGCGCTCGGCCGAGAATCGCGCGCAGATCGCTTCAAGCTCGGCCATGCTTTCGAACATCGAGGCGAGGTGCTCCTGCGTCACCACCGCGACAGTGGCGCCGCGGTTCGGCCGCCTTTCGACCAGCCCCATGGCGCTGAGCCGGCTGAGCGCTTCCCTGATCGGCGTGCGGGAGACGTCGAAGCGGGCGGCGAGCGAGGCCTCGTCGAGCTTTTCGCCCGGGCGCAGGAAACCGGTGACGATCCGGTCGCTGATCGCCCTCACCATCTGATCGACGGTCGTGCCCGACCTGATCAAATTGCGCTTTCCCGACACGTCTCCTCCGTCCAGTCTCTTCGCGCAGCCGCAAGCCAGTCACCGGCTTCGATTCCTCCGCAGCTCTGTATGCCTATGTTTTAGCCTTCATGTCAAATTGACGATTTTGGAGGCAAAAAGTGTATGCAATTGCTCCGGCTTTGTGCAGTCCACATCGACGCACTCATTGATATTGCTGAATAAATCCTATTTCTGAAACTGGCACGCTGATTGCATACACTTCTCTCATTGAGGTGTTAACCGGCCCCAAAGGCCCCATAGAGGGAGCATTCAATGTCCGAGAGATTCATGCTTAGCCGCCGCGACCTGCTCAAGACCTCCGCCGCCGGAGCGGCACTCGGCCTTGCGTCCGCATCGTTTCCGATCAGCAGGGCCTTCGCCGCGACGGCCACTGTCGGCTTCATCTATGTCGGGCCAAAGGACGATTACGGCTACAACCAGGCGCATGCCGAAGGCGCCGCCACGCTGAAGGGGATCGAAGGAATTTCCGTCGTCGAGGAGGAGAACGTGCCGGAGACGGTCGACGTGCAGAAGACGATGGAATCGATGATCAATCTCGACGGTGCGTCGCTGATCTTCCCGACCTCGTTCGGCTATTTCGATCCGCACATGCTCGCCATGTGCGCGAAATTCCCCGACGTGCAGTTCCGCCATTGCGGTGGCATGTGGAACAAGGACAAGCATCCGATGAATGCCGGTTCCTATTTCGGCTATATCGGCATGGGCCAGTATCTGAACGGCATCGTCGCCGGTCACACCAGCAAAACCAAGAAGCTCGGCTTCGTCGCGGCAAAGCCGATCCCGCAGGTGTTGCTCAACATCAATTCCTTCCTGCTCGGCGCGCGCTCGGTCGACCCGACCATCACCTGCCAGGTGATCTTCACCGGCGAGTGGTCGCTGGCGGTCAAGGAGGCCGAGGCCACCAATGCGCTGGTCGACCAGGGTGCCGACGTCATCACCTGCCATGTCGACAGCCCCAAGGTGGTGGTCGAGACGGCGGCCGGGCGTGGCGCCTTCGTCTGCGGCTATCATGCCAACCAGAGCCCTCTGGCGCCGGAAAAATACCTGACCGGCGCGGAATGGAACTGGGCCAAGGTCTACAAGATGTTCGTCGACGATCTGGTGGCGGGCACGCCGCTGCCCAATTTCACGCGCGGCGGCCTTGCCGACGGCTTCGTCAAGATGAGCCCGCTCGGCCCTGCCGTCGGCAATGCCGCCCGCAAGCAGTTCGACGGCACGCTGGCCGAAATGATGAAAGGCGGCTTTTCCGTCATCAAGGGTCCGCTGAAGAGCAACAAGGGCGTCGTCGTGGCGACCGAAGGCCAAGCCTTCGCCGAGACCGCGCTCGAACTCGAAAGCATGGACTACCTGGTCGAGGGCGTCGTCGGTTCGACCGCCTGAACCGGATCGGAGACGGGGCCATGGCAGACACGGTCAGCACTGCGGGCGCACCGGCGCTGTTTGGCGCCAGGAATTATCCGGCGGCGCTCGAATGGGCGGCGCGGCGGGCGGAAGCCTTCGTCATACCGCTCGCGGCGCTGATCGTCGGCATGGCGCTGTTCAGCCTGTTCATCGCGCTGGTCGGCAAATCGCCGGTGCAACTCTACGAGACGATGTGGCGCGGCGGCTTCGGTTCGTGGTTCTCGATCCAGAACTCGCTGTCGCGCGCAGCACCGCTTTTATTGGCAGCGCTCTGCGTGGCGCTGCCGGCCCGGCTCGGCCTTGTCGTCATCGGCGGCGAAGGCGCGATCGTGCTGGGCGGCGTCGCCGCCGCCGCCATCGGCGTCGCGGCGAATGGCGCGCCGTCTTTTGTGGTCATCCTGCTGATGGGAGTGGCGGGCGCGGTCGCCGGCGGCACCTGGATAGGTGCCGTCGGCGCACTCCGCCACTACCGCGCCGTCAACGAAACCATCTCCAGCCTGCTGTTGGCCTATATCGCCATCGCGCTGATGAACCATCTGGTCGAAGGGCCGCTGCGCGATCCGGCCTCGCTCAACAAACCCTCGACCGAGCCGCTGGCGGATGCCTACCGCATCGGCAACATTCCAGGCATGGACGTGCACTGGGGCCTGGTCGTCGGCATTCTCGCCTGCGTCCTGTCCTGGCTGCTGATCGAAAAGACGCGCTGGGGGTTTGCCGCTCGCATCGCCGGCGGCAATGTCAGGGCAGCCCAGGTACAAGGACTTGCCGTCGGACCGCTGATCGTCGGCTTCACCGGGCTCGCCGGCGGCTTTGCCGGGCTAGCCGGCATGCTGGAGGTCGGCGCCGTGCAAGGCAGCGCCAACGCCTCGCTCGCCGCCGGCTACGGCTATACCGGCATCCTCGTTGCCTTCCTCGCCCGCCACAATCCGCTCGCCATCATCCCGGTCGCTTTCCTGCTCGGCGGTATTGGCGCTTCCGGCGGGCTGATCCAGCGCCGCATGGACCTGCCCGACGCCACCGTGCTGGTGCTGCAAGGCATGCTCTTCGTCGTCATCCTGTTCAGCGAAACCTTTTACGGCCGCTTCAAGGTCTTCAATCCCGATCTGTGGAAGAGGGGCTCCTGATGGACGCGACCGAGATCGGCCTGTGGGGCGTGCCGCTCGCCATCCTCGGCGGCGCCATCCGCGTTTCGACGCCGTTCATCTTCGTCTCGCTCGGCGAAGCCATTACGGAGCGCTCAGGCCGCATCAATCTCGGCCTCGAAGGCACGCTGGTCTTCGGCGCAATGACCGCCTATGCGGTCGCAGTGATGACCGGCTCGCCATGGCTCGGCCTGCTGGCTGCCGCAGGTGCCGGTCTTTGCTTCGGCCTGTTCCATGGCTGGATCTGCAAATTCCGTGGGGTTAACGACATCGCCATCGGCATCGCGCTGATGCTGTTCGGCTCCGGTCTCGCCTTCTTCTTCGGCAAGCCGTTCATCCAGCCCTCGGCACCAGACCTGCCGGCCATCGCCTTCGGTGGCTGGTCGGATATCCCGCAGGTGCAGGCGGCGCTCAACGTCAACGTGCTGTTCCTGATCGGGGCCGCACTTGCGCTGTTCCTGTGGTGGGCCTTCCGCAACACCCGCGCCGGCCTGATCGTGCGCGTCGTCGGCGACAGCTCCGATGCGGCGCGCGCCATGGGCCTCAATCCCAACACCGTGCGCCTGCTTGCGACAGGTGTCGGCGGTGCGCTCGCCGGCATCGGCGGCGCCTATCTGTCGCTTTATTACCCCGGCAGCTGGACCGAACGCATCTCGTCGGGGCAGGGCCTGATGGCGGTGGCGCTGGTTATCTTCGCGCGCTGGAATCCGCTTGGCTGCTTTGCCGCGGCACTGTTGTTCGGCGGTGCGGGCGCGCTGGGCCCCGCGTTGCAGTCGGTCGGGGTGACGCAGGGCTACTATCTCTTCTACGCCGCGCCTTACATCCTCACGCTCATCATCATGATCGCCACCTCGTCGCCGAGCCGCTCGCTTGCCGGCGCGCCGGGCGAGTTGTCGATCACCAAATGACTGGAGTTTTTCCGATGAACGCCAGAGCCGAGATCACCCAGCGCTACATCGACGCCGACCCCTATCCATGGCCCTATAATGGCGAGCTGCGGCCGGACAATACGGCATTGATCATCATCGACATGCAGACCGATTTCTGCGGGCCGGGCGGCTATGTCGATCATATGGGCTACGATCTTTCGCTGGTGCGGGCGCCGATCGAGCCGATCAAGTCGGTGCTCGCAGCCATGCGGGCCAAGGGCTACACCATCATCCACACGCGCGAGGGCCACCGGCCCGATCTCGCCGACCTGCCGGCCAACAAGCGCTGGCGTTCGCGCCGCATCAATGCCGGCATCGGCGACCCCGGACCTTGCGGGCGCATCCTGGTGCGCGGCGAAGCCGGCTGGGACATCATCCCCGACCTCTATCCGGCGGCGGGCGAACCGATCATCGACAAGCCGGGCAAGGGCTCGTTCTGCGCCACCGACCTGGAGCTGATCCTGCGCCAGCGCGGCATCGACAACATCGTGCTGACCGGCATCACCACCGATGTCTGCGTCCACACGACGATGCGCGAGGCCAACGATCGCGGCTTTGAATGCGTGATGCTGGAGGATTGCTGCGGCGCGACCGATTACGGCAACCATCTCGCCGCGATCAAGATGATCAAAATGCAGGGCGGCGTGTTCGGCGCGGTGTCGAATTCGGCCTCCTTCGTCGCGCAGCTGCCGTGAGGACACGATCTTGAGCGGAAGCATCGGCAAGAAAGCCGTCGGCGTCGAGACCATCGGCATGACCATGCGCTTCGGCGCCTTCACCGCGCTGGACGACGTCTCGATCAAGGTGCCGGCGGGATCGTTCCATGCGCTGCTCGGCGAAAACGGCGCCGGCAAGTCGACGCTGGTCAAATGCATGATGGGTTTTTACCATCCGACCGCCGGCGACATGCTGGTCGATGGCCGCGAGGTCGCGATCGCCAGTCCGAAGGATGCCTCGGCATTGGGGCTCGGCATGGTCTACCAGCATTTCACGCTCGTCCCGTCGCTGACCGGCGCGGAGAACCTGGTCATTTCGCGCGAGAAGGTGCCCGGCGTCATCGACTGGCGCAAGGAGCGCGCCGCACTTGCGCAATTCATGCAGCGTATGCCGTTCAAGCTGCCGCTCGACGTCAAGGTGGCGGAACTTGCGGCCGGCGAGAAGCAGAAGCTCGAAATCATCAAGCAGCTCTATCTCGGCCGCAGTTTCCTGGTGCTCGACGAGCCGACTTCGGTGCTCACTCCCGGCGAGGCACACGAAGTGCTTGGCCTGGTGCGCGACATGACCAGGACCGGCGACCTCACCGTGCTGATGATCTCGCATAAATTCCACGAGGTGACGGCCTTTGCCGACGATATCACCGTGCTGCGCAAGGGCAGGCTGACCGGAACCGGAAAGGTCTCCGAACTTTCCCACAAGCAGATGGCGGCGATGATGATCGGCGACCAACCGATCGCCGCACTCGACAGCCGCGCCCCGGTGCCGGCCGGCGCCAGACAGGTGCTGACGGTAAAGTCGCTGAAGGCGCCCGACCGCACCGGTTTGAAAACCATCGACATCGGCGAACTCGATGTGAAGTCGGGTGAGATCGTCGGCATTGCCGGCATCTCCGGCAACGGCCAGAAGGAGTTTCTCGAAGTCCTTGCCGGACAGCGGGCGCGCAATGGCGGCGACGTTCTGGTGAAAGGCTCGCCCTATGGCGCCAGCCGCAGCGAGGCGCGCACGCTCAATGTCCGCTTCATTCCGGAGGAGCCCTTGCGCAATGCCTGCGCACCGAAGATGACGGTGGCGGAAAACATGGCCTTCCGGACCTTCGACCTCAACGAGGCCGGCAAGCCGGTCAACTGGATCAGGATGAGTGCGATCAGGGACTACGCGGCCCGTCTGGTCGAACAGTTCAAGGTCAAGACGGCCTCGCTCGCTTCGCCGATTTCGTCGCTCTCGGGCGGCAATGTGCAGCGCGCGGTGCTGGCGCGGGAACTGACCGGCGAGGTCGATTTGCTCATCGTGTCGAACCCCTGCTTCGGCCTCGACTTCTCCGCCGTCGCCGAAATACGCGCCCGCATCATGAAGGCGCGCAATGCCGGCGCCGCGGTGCTCCTTATGTCGGAGGACCTTGATGAGCTGCTCGAGCTCTCGGACCGCATCTTCGTCATGTCGGACGGCGCGCTGGTCTACGAGACGCCGATCGCGCAGGCGAGCGTGCAGACGATCGGCGAGCACATGGCGGGACATCACTGATGGCTGGGATCGAGGCGCTGCCGTTTCCGTTTGTGTTCAAGCCCGAGGCGATGGCGCTGGTCGTCATCGACATGCAGCGCGACTTTGCCGAACCCGGCGGCTTCGGCGCCAGCCTCGGCAATGACGTCAGCCGGGTCACGGCGATCGTGCCGACGGTGAAGAGGCTGATCGAGGGGTTTCGCGCCGCTGGCCTGCCGGTGATCCACACGATGGAGTGTCACAAGGCAGACCTTTCGGATCTGCCGCCGGCCAAGCGCAACCGCGGCAACCCATCGATCCGGATCGGCGATGTCGGGCCGATGGGTCGTGTGCTGATCGTCGGCGAGCCGGGAACGGCGATCCTCGATGAACTTGCGCCACTGCCTGGCGAGATCGTCATCGAAAAGCCGGGCAAGGGCGCGTTCTATGCCACCAGTTTCGGCGATGACCTGAAGCGGCTCGGCGCACAGCAACTGGTCTTTGCCGGAGTGACGACGGAGGTCTGCGTGCAGACGACGATGCGCGAGGCCAACGACCGCGGCTATGAATGCCTGCTGGCCGAGGATGCTACCGAGAGCTATTTTGCCGAGTTCAAGGCGGCCGCCCTGGCGATGATCAGGGCACAGGGCGCCATCGTCGGCTGGACGGCAACGACGGACCAGGTGCTCGAGGGACTTTCCAATGTCTAACGTCGCATACGCGGCTCTCATCCAAGGGGGCTGGCGTGATCTGCCATTCGAGCATTTTCGCGAAGGCATCACAGTGCATTGGCTGCTCAAGGGTGGGCCGATGGAACCGTCGGTTGCCATCCTGAACTACCGGGCTGGCGCCAGCGTGCCGCGTCATCGCCATGCCGGGCTGGAGACGATCATCGTGCTGGAAGGCACGCAGAGCGACGAGAACGGCGATCATGCCGCGGGCAGCGTGATTCTGAACCCGGTCGGAACCGAACACTCGGTGTGGACGAAGGATGGCTGCGTGGTGCTCATCCAGTGGAACGTGCCGGTAGTCATTCTGGGCGAGGCCAAATGAACGACATCCGCTTCGACATAGGCAACTTGCACGCCGCCTATCAGGCCGGCGTCAGCATCGGCGAGATGGTCGATACGGTGCATGCGCGGCTCGCGGCGGCCGATGACCCCGGCATCTTCATCCATCTGGCGAGCAGGGCGGAGATGCTTGCCGAAGCAGAGAAGCTCGGCCCGTTCGATCCCGCGGCAAAGCCGCTGTGGGGCGTGCCATTCGCGGTCAAGGACAACATCGACGTCGCCGGCATGCCGACCACGGCGGCTTGTGCGGAATATGCCTACTTGCCGGCGAAAGACGCCACCGTCGTCGCGCGGCTCAAGGCCGCCGGCGCGCTGGTTGTCGGCAAGACCAATCTCGACCAGTTCGCCACCGGCCTGGTCGGCGTTCGCACGCCCTATCCAATCCCGAGGAATGCGATCGACCCGAAACTGGTGCCGGGCGGTTCCTCGTGCGGCTCGGCCGTGGCGACGGCGCGCGGCATCGTCTCCTTCGCGCTCGGCACCGACACCGCCGGTTCGGGGCGCATTCCCGCCGGCCTCAACAACATCGTCGGGCTGAAGCCGAGCGTCGGCGCGCTGTCGGCCGCCGGCGTCGTGCCGGCCTGCCGCACGCTCGACTGCATCTCGGTCTTCGCGCTCACCGTCGATGACGGCTACCGCGTGTTCGAGGCGGCGGCGGCAAAGGACGACGCCGACCCCTATTCGCGTGACCTCGGCGTCCAGGGCCTTGCCGCGCGCCCGCCGGTGCTGACTGTCGGCGTGCCGGTCAGGGCGGACTGGACCTTCTTCGGCGACGAGGCGATGCAGGCGGGTTTCGAGGCGGCTCTTGCCTCGCTGGAGACGCTGGGCTGCCGGCTGGTCGAAATCCCGTTCGGTGATTTCTACGCCACCGCCAACCTGCTCTACGAAGGCGCCTGGGTGGCCGAGCGTTATGCCGCGATCAGGGACTTCATGGAAGCCAAAGAGGCCGCCATGCATCCGGTGACGCGGCAGATCATCGGCGGCGCGCGAACACTTTCAGCCGCGGACGCCTTCAACGGGCTCTATGCCTTGCAAGGCTACAAGGCCAGGCTGGCGCCGGTCATCGCCTCGGTCGATCTTTTCTGTGTGCCGACCGCGCCGACGCATTACACGGTTGAAGCGGTATTGGCAGACCCCATCATCACCAACAGCCGGCTCGGCACCTACACCAACTTCGTCAATCTGCTCGACATGTGCGGCATTTCGGTACCGAGCGGAACTCGTAGCGACGGTTTGCCGATGAGCGTCACCTTGCTTGCCGCGGCTGGCAAGGACCACCTGACGGCATCGCTTGCCCGCGACATCCATGCGGCAAGCGGCCTTTCGCTTGGTGCTACCGGCTGGCCGCAGCCGCAGCGCGGCGATGTTCAGGCGGGCGTGGACGAGGGCACGATCGAGCTGGCGGTGGTCGGCGCGCATCTGTCGGGGATGGCGCTGAACGGCCAGCTGCAGCAGCTCGGCGCAATGTTCGCCCGGGCTGCAAGAACGGCACCGCTCTATCGGCTTTACGCGCTCGCCGGCCAGTCGGTGCCGCGACCGGGGCTCGAACGGATCTGCAACGGCAAGGGGACAGCGATCGAGGTTGAAGTCTGGCGGCTCTCGCCACAAGCCTTCGGCCGTTTTGTCGCCGCGATCCCGCCGCCGCTCGGCATCGGCACGCTTCTGCTCGATGACGGAACTTCGCCGAAAGGCTTCCTCGTCGAAAGTGCCGGCCTCACCGATGCAAAGGAGATTTCGCATTTCGGCGGCTGGCGCAATTTCATGGCGGGTCAGCTGCAGCGGAGCTGACGCTATCACTCGACCTTTTGCCTGAACTTCGAATGGCAGCTCGAGCAATCCTGCAAGATGAGATGCAGGAGGTGCTCCGCCGGCAATTTAGTGGGATCGGCTTCCGCGAGTGATGGTCGCTTGCCAAGCAGGCTGCCACCGCCCATTGCCAGGCCGGAACCCATTCTCATGTCGTCGTGATATGCGGTGGTGCCCGCTCGGCGTCGGAGGCCAGGGCGCTGGCCAGCGTTCCGATGTGGCGTGCCAGCCCTTCGAACTCCGCGCGGGCGGGGTCGATATCCGGCCTGGCGCCTGAAGGCGCTCCCAATGTCGCGCTGGGGAATTCGGCAATCAGGACAGGGCCGGTGCGGGCGCGGATTGTCTCGGCCGCCGCCTTGAAGGCTGCGGCGTCGTACGCCTGCTTGCCGTCGAACATCCCAGCGATCGCCTTTGCCGCCGCGGCCATTTCCTTCATCGAGGCCTGGCGAGCCTCGATGATCGCATCACGGCTCGAATGGGCAGCAGCGAGCACGACAGAGGCGCAGCCAAGCGATAGCACCGTTACCAGCGCCACCAGCCTCACTGGGCCACGCCTTGTCCTGCCAGCTCGTCGATGATCGGGCAATCCGGCCGCTCGTCGCCGTGGCAGTGACTGACGAGATGGTGGAGCAAGCCGCGCAATCCGACCAGTTCGGCGATCTTCCTGTCGATCTCCACCAGCTTGGCTTTCGCGATCGCCTTCACGTCGGCGCTGTCACGTTCCCTGTCTTGATACAGCGAGAGCAACTGGCGGCATTCGTCGACCGAAAATCCCAGGCTTCGCGAGCGCTGCAGGAAGCGCAGCCGGTGAATATCGGCCGTCGAGTAATCGCGATAGCCATTGTCTGTCCGAGCCGGATGCAAGAGCCCGATGTCCTCGTAATAACGGATCGTCTTGGACGGCAGGCCGGATTTTTCGGATGCGATACCGATGTTCATGGTGGAAAATCTCCTTTGTCGGAGGAAATAGACCTTCCAGTAGATGGAAGGTCAACATGATGTGGCGATTTTGGATGCCCGACGCAACCGCCCGCCCGCTCCAACCGTTTGCCTGCCTACAGCGCACACTGAACCTTCGGGAAGAAATCAGTTTTCGGAAACGTTTATCGAACAGCGCTCAAAACCCGGTGTTCGACACCGGGTAACGATGAGCAAGGACCCTCCGGCGGCACGTTACACCGTGCACACGCCGAGGAGACAGAATATGCCCGTCAACGCCTATATCAACCGGATCGCGACGGCGGTGCCGGAGCACGAGGTTCATCAATTCTACCTGCGTTTCACGGCCTCTATGCTCGCGGCCGATCGCCGGAGGATCTTCGAACGCATGGCCGATCTTGCCGGCATCGAGCACCGCTATTCCTGCTTTGCGCCGGCGTCCGACCCCGAAGGACCAACTGCCGACCTGGCCGGGACCTTCATCCGGGGCGCGTTTCCCGGAACGGCCATGAGAATGGCGATGTTCGACGATGCCGCACCTGTTCTGGCGCAAAAGGGCATCGACGGATTGCAGCTTGGCGACGACGCTTCCCGCATCACCCATCTTATCGTCACCACCTGCACTGGCTTTTCGGCGCCGGGCATCGATCTGGAGCTGATCGCGCGTTGCGGGCTTCCCGATAGTGTCGAACGCACGATGATCGGTTTCATGGGTTGCTACGCGGCGATCAACGGGCTCAAGCTGGCCCGCCACATCGTCCGCTCCGACCAGCAGGCCAAGGTCCTGCTGGTCAATATCGAGCTCTGCACGATGCATCTGCGCGAAACCACCGAACTGGAAAAACTGCTGTCGTTCTGCCTCTGGGGCGACGGCTGCGCGGCCACGCTCGTCACCGCCGAGCCGGCCGGCATCGAGCTCGATAGCTTTCACTGTCTGGTGGCGAGGGAGCGGCGGGATCTGATGCGCTGGAATATTCGCGACCACGGCTTCGAAATGGTTCTTTCCGGCCAGGTGCCGGCAGCGATTCATGAGGCGTTGCGGAACAGCCAGGCCGCCATCCTCGGAGGCCGATCGGCGAAAGACATCGACCTTTGGGCCGTGCACCCGGGTGGACGTTCGGTGCTCGACGCCGTCGAAAGGGCCTTGAAACTGGAGCCCACCGCGCTGGAACCATCGCGCGAGGTGTTGCGCCAATATGGGAACATGTCGTCCGCGACGGTCATGTTCGTGATGAAAGAGATGCTGAAGGCGCGACCCGGCCTGCTCGGTTGCGGCATGTCGTTCGGACCCGGGCTGACGGCCGAAACCATGCTCTTTCGAACGGTGTCATGAGCGGCCTGGAGCACCGGCAGCTTGCGCCGGAAATCCTCGACGGACTTGCGGCCGAAGATCCGCGAGCGCTGACCGCGCGCCGCGATCTTCGGCGCATCAATATGCTGATGTTTCAGGTGCCGATCATGACGTCGTTGCTCAGGATGTTCGTGCCAACGCCGCCACGCCGCATCCTGGAGATCGGCGCCGGCGATGGCTCCTTCATGCTGGCGGTGGCGCGGCGCATGGCCAGGCATTGGCCCGGGGTCGAACTGGTGATGCTCGACCGCGTCGACCTCGTCACCGCGCAATTGCGCGGTGATTTTGACAGGCTGGGATGGAAGGCCGAAGGCGTCACCGCCGATGTCTTCGACTGGGCAGGAAAGATCGAGGGTGCGCCGTTCGACGCCGTCACCGTCAATCTGTTCCTGCATCACCTCGATGATGCGCAGCTCGTGCGTCTGTTTTCGCTGATCAGGCCTAAAGCCCCGTTGCTGCTGGCGACAGAGCCGTTGCGGGCGAAATTGGCGCTGGCCGCGACCCGTCTTCTGCCGGCAATCGGCGCCAACGACGTCACACGAAACGATGCGGCGCAAAGCGTGCGTGCCGGCTTTCGCGGCAGCGAGCTTTCCCGTCTCTGGCTTGCGGCGAACGGCAAACCGGTCGAGGAACGACGCGCCGGCCTGTTTTCCCACATTTTCGTCGGCGCCAGCGCCGGCAACGACCCATGACGGGATTGTCGACCCATGACGCGATCGTCATAGGCGCCGGCCCGGCGGGCACATCCGTCGCGCTCACGCTGGCCCGGCGCGGGTGGGTCGTGGCAATTGTGGAAAAGAGTGCGTTTCCACGCCGCAAGGTCTGCGGCGAATACATCTCGGCAAGCAATCTTGCGCTTCTCGACCGGCTCGAGATCGGCGAGGCCTGGCGTACCAATGCGGGCCCCGAAATCCGCCGCGTCGGCCTGTTTTCCGGCGAGACCTGCGTCGAGGCGGCAATGCCACGTGCAGGAGCTGGGCCTCGTGCGAAAGATGGCTTCGGCCGGGCGCTCGGCCGGGACATTCTCGACTCTCTGCTTTTGCAAGCGGCGCGATCGGCGGGTGTCAAAATCTTTCAACCCTGCCGCGCCGTCGCCATCGAGCCGGACGGTGAGATGCAAAGGGTGCGAATTCAGGCCGGGGATGAAGCGGCGATATTGCGAGCGCCGGTGATTGTCGCCGCACACGGCTCGTGGGAACCGGGACCATTGCCCAGCCAGCTCGGAAAGGCCAATCGCCCGTCGGACCTGCTCGGCTTCAAGGCGCATTTCACCGGGTCGTCCCTGGCGCCGGATTTGATGCCTCTGCTGGCCTTCCCCGGCGGCTATGGCGGCATGGTTTCGGCGGATCATGGCCGGTTGTCGGTCTCGTGCTGCATTCGCCGCGATATGCTCGCACGGCTGCGTAAACAATATGGCCCCAAACAACGGAGCCACGTGTCGGCCGCCGATGCGGTCTCCCGGCATCTCCTGAATTCATGCCGGGGCGTGCGGGACGCCCTGGAACCGGCTCTCCTCGACGGTCCGTGGCTTGCCGCAGGTCCGATCCGGCCGGGAATTCGCTCGTGCTACGAAGGGGACATCTTCCGCGTCGGCAATGCAGCCGGAGAGTCTCATCCTGTCATCGCCGAGGGCATCTCGATGGCGCTTCAGTCCGGCTGGCTGCTGGCTTGCGAACTCGCATTCGCGCCAAGTGGCCGAGCAGGGCGCGAGGCTGCCGCCAGACGCTACGAGGCGGCCTGGAAAAGACTGTTTTCGACACGGGTCTACGCCGCCGCGGCCGTTGCCGGAATTGCCCTTCGCCCCGGCAGCGCCACCTTGATGGCGGCGATCGTCCAGAATTTCCCGCAGGCACTGACGCTGGGCGCGCAACTGAGCGGCAAGACCAAGCCGGTTCCAGGCTTCGTCTAGGCGACATAGCGGTCCCATGAGCCGTAGTGCTCCTTGCTTCGGCGCCCCCGAGGCAGGCTGAGGCCGATCACAACTAGCCCTGCAACGGCATTGTTCAATGTCGAACCTCTGGTCGCGCCGTCGAGCAGCCAGGGCGCTGCGATCAGCCATAACCCGAACGGCAGGTTGAGGAAACGCAACGGCCGTGCCACCTCGGCCATGGCGCAGACCGCGATCGTGATGATCATGGCGCCCGAGAGGTGATCGCTGTTTGCAATGGCGCCGGCCGTGCCGAAGACCAGCCGCGAGATCATCAGCCAACCGCCGACGATACAGCATGCGACCAGCGTCCATGGAAACGTGACACCGCGAATGGCTGCGGCGGACTGTGCGGCAAGCGCGGCGGAAAAGCCGGGATCGTTCTTGTCCGCCTCGCCGTTCGGCTCCGGCCCGCCTTGGAAAAAGGTGCGCCAGAACGGACGGTCTGCCCGCACGCTGCGCAGCATGTACTGGCCCATGGCGACCACCTCGTCCAGCGTCAGCGGGATCATGACCAGCATGGCCGCCGCCGCAATGAGGCACAGTGTGCAATAGGTGCCGATCATGATCGGCTGGATGATGATGAAGAAGATCGAGACGCCGCCGAGCGGCACCACCAGGATGAAGAAGAAGGTCACCATCCAGGGCATGGTGCGCCAGCGGGTCGCCGTGCCCATCGCGCCCATCAGGGTTTCGATCATATAGGCCACGGCGCCAAGCCCGGCATCAGCGACTGGCCAGGCTCGAGAAACGTCGGATGTGATGATGAATTCCGTGCCGTTCCTGCCGTCTCCGCCGGGGAAGAACGGCTCCCAGACAGCACCCACATGGCCGAGCTGGTAGGCAGTGAGATAGCGGGCGATGAGGAAACCGAAGAAACCGAGCGCGATGATCGGCAGGCGCTGCAGCCAGGATGACGGCGAGTAGGTCCAGCCAGGCGGAACGGTGCTCTCGTCCATCATCCCTTCGTGGCTCATGCCCGGCATCATCGGGACGAGCACCGAGAAAGCGATGGCCAGCGCGCCGACGATCGTGTCGTTCATGGTGGCGGCGGCGCTCGGCGTCCAGAAGAACAGCGGCGCGAACAGCAGCCACAGGCCGGCGATCGTCGTGCCCCATTGCGCCCAGGAAAAACGCGGCGACAGTGCGAGCCCGCCAAACAGCATCAGCAGCAAGCCCGAGACAATGTCGCTCCAGCCGGTGAGCGCGTTGCGCAGCACCGGTTCCCACAGTCCACGCTCTTGCGTGACGTCACGCACAGTGCCGGCCGCCGCCGGATCGAACAGCGCGAACTGAAGCGGGCTGGTGAGGAGCCACACGCCAAGCGTGATGACCAGGAAATGAGCCCAGAGCAACTGCTTGCCCATCCCCGCCATCTCGGCCATGTGTCCGGGTTTCATCTTGTCGTGTTTGGCCTCGAACGCCTTGTCTTTCTCTCGCGCTTTTGTTCCGCTGCCGGCCACCTTGGCGGCGTCGAGCTTGTTGGCCCGATACCAGCCGGCGGGATCTGCCTTGAGCGCGTCGACGATCCGCGGCAACGTCTCGCGCAGGGAATGCCGGGGCTGCCAGCCGAGGACATTGCGGGCACGGCTGATATCGATCGCGTAGTGGTCGTCGGCGATATCGACCATCCAGGGACGAACGAATGATTCTTCGCCCAGCACGTCCTGTTGGACCCAGGCACCCGCCTTGGCGAGCGCCTTCGGCACCTCCCGTGTCTCCCAGTTCTCGCCACGGATCAACCGACCAATCTCGGCTTGAAGTTCGCCGTAGCCCATGACCTCAGGCTCGCCGAGAAGCAGCGCCAGCTCCGTGGGAAGTTTCTTCCGCCGATCTATAAGGCGCGCCACCGCATCGGTGAGGTCTTCCAGATGCAGGAACGACTGCCCGGTGCGCAGGTCACCCGGATATACATGCCCGGTCGGATCCTCTTCGTAGATACGCGCAATCTGATTGGCGAGGAATGCGTTACGGCCGAGATCATCATAGACGCCGGCCGGCCTGGCATAGACGACAGGGATCGCCCCGTGCTGCTCATGGATCAGGCGCTCGGTCTCGATCTTCGAGGTGCGGTAGGGTAGGTTCGATTCGAGCGGCCAATCCTCATCGATGATGTCGCCTGGTCGGCCACCCTTGTGCGCCAGCATCGAACTCATGAAGACAAACTGCTCGACCTCAAATTGTTTCAGGGCGCGCAGGAGCTTCTCGGTGCCGCCAACCGTAATCTTTTCGTAGAGCGGGTTCCGTTCGCCTGTGAGATCGAAATAGGCCGCAAGATGGACCACCGAGGCGAGGCGGGCGCCATAGGCCGTCCGCACGCGCGCCAAGCCGGCTGCCACGGCGTCCTCCGATGTCAGGTCGATGCAGACGCACTCCGCGGCCGGCGGCGGCTGACGCGTCGCCGCCCGGTCGAGGCCGACGAGAGCAAACCGGTCGGCGAAGCTGTTGACCAGAGCCGAGCCGATGAAGCCGGTGCTGCCGGTAACAATAACCGTGTCTTTGCGCTTCGCCATCCAGACCTCATAGCCGGCGATTTGCCACTCCTGAGAGGGCCGAAGGCGACAGACGTTAAGAGCCGAGGGGCCGGACCAGTTCCGACGCCGACCCGATGACGCTGCTGCTTCCGATGACGACTACAACTTTTCGCCCTTTTTGCTCTTTTGACCCCGACTGCCTATGCCGTCAGGTTCGCAAATATTTGACCAGCGCTGCGATCGCGAGCACGAGGGTGACAAGCACCAGGACCCAAATGAGCGCCATGCCGCCCATCATCCACATTGAACCGTCCATCATCATCACAATCATCCCTCCCGCCGCCGCTGCCACCGGCGATTGCGAGGGGAACTAGTTCGCCATGTACGCCCGTCAAGGCGAACTCGATCAGCCCACGAAGGCGGTGGCTTGCCGGTCAATCAAGGCACGTTCAATGCTATCGACGAACGAGTTCATAATAGGCTTCTGCCAGAACATGCTGGCCGCGCGGTAACTCCGAAAGGGCAGGGCTTTAATCCAGCGCCTCCAGCGCCCGCAGCAAGTGTTCCGCGACATCTGATCTGCCTTGCCGATATGCCTCTCTGACAGGGCTAGTAGCTGCCTTTCGACATTCATGGTTCGGTCCGCAATTGGAGGACCTCCGGAAGTTAGCAATAAGCCTAACGGTTCCAGCCACCCGAAGGTCAAGCGCTCCTTTCAAGAAGGTAGAACAGGTTGAGAGCGCTTGTTGAACCGCAGCCGAGTTGTCGCCCGGCTCTACTCTCCTCCGCCGCAGCCGTCTGAGAGATCCCAGACGTCGACGACCTGCTTGCCGGTGAAACCGTGCTCGCGGATCAGGAACTTCGCCAGCCCGCCATACACTTTCCAGCGCCAGCATTGGCAGCAGCATGGACCTTTCTCGTTGGAATTGGCCATCGCATAGTCGTAGGCCTGCTGCTCTTCGCCGGAGAGTTTCACATCGTAGTAGGGCATCATCTTCTGTGCGATGCCGGCCGGAATATCGTACGGATCGCTTGGGATCATCGCAATCTCGCGGTACCTGGCCAGGCCGCTCACCTGCTCGGCATAGCGCTTCGTCTCCATCGGGCTGCAGCACGAGCCCGTGATCCGCGACGTTGCCGGCATGGTCGCGATCGATTCCGTGAACTTGGTCGAACACGTGCTGTTGCCGTTCTGGCTGAGATATCTGAAACGGCGTACCAGATCGGGATCCTCAGCGGCGATCGCCAAATCCGGCCCCTTGAGCAGGCTCACGACCGCAGCGGCGCCAAAGGCGCTCCCCAGAACAACCGTCCGTCGGTTTGGGCAAAATATTCGGCTCATTTGCTGGTCCTCGCCTGCTCGATCAGTTTCTTCATCGTTGCGAGGTCGGTCGCGCCGGGGAAAATCTGCTCGCCAACGACGAAGCTTGGCGTTCCGCTGATCTTCAGCGCCTGGGCCAGTTGCGTATTCCGGTCGATCGACGCCTGGATATCGGGCTGCTGCATGTCGGTCTTCAGTTTAGCCACATCGAGACCGACGTCGGCAGCCACCTTCAGCACGACCGCTTCGGTCACCCGCGTCTTCACCGCATACAAGGCCTTGTGGAATGCCATGTATTTGCCCTGGCGCACTGCGGCGAGAGCCGCCTTGGAAGCAAATACGGAATCCGTGCTGAGGATCGGGAATTCCTTGTAGACGATCTTGAGCTGCGGATCGTCGGCCATTGCTTGCGCCATGATCGGCGCAACCTGCCGGCAATAGGGGCAGTTGTAGTCGAAGAACTCGACCACGGTGACGTCGCCTTCGGCGTTGCCGCCGACCGGGCTCGCCGGGTCCCGGAAAATCTCGTCCGCCTTGTCCGTCAAAGCGGCTTTCGCCTCTTTTGCGGCAGCCTCGCGCTGGCGGGCGTCGAGGCTCTGCAGCGACTGCACGAGCACCTCGGGATGCGCAAGAATGTAGTCGTGAATGCGCTGGTCGAACTGGTCCTGGGACATCTCGCCCGCGGCGATCGCCTGATTGTGGAGACCGAGCGCGAGCCAGATCGTCGCGCCGGCCAGCATGACGGCACGGGCCATTTTGCCGACGGCTCCGCTCAATGGATTGGACTTGTGGGTCACAGGGTTCTCCTTCCCTCTGTTTCGCCGGACCGCCGGCACGTGCAAATGATGCCTCAGAACATGCCCTTGATTTTCGCCCACCATCCCGTTTCCTGCTCATGGTGCGGGCGCTCGACATTGTTGGCGAGCGCATTGACGAATGTGACGAGATTGACCGACGCGAAATCCAGGCCATGGAAATTCGCCCGCCAGCGGCCCTCCTTGTCGATCACATGGGTGATGGTGCCGTGCATCTGATAACCATCATCCGTCAGCGTGAACTTGTGGCCGAAGGCCTCCGCCAGTCTGCGGGTCGCATCCTCCGGCTGATCCTCCATCGTGGTCAGGAACAGCCAATTGACGGGATCGAGCCCGTGCGCCGGCCCGTATTTGCTGAGCACGTCCGGCGTGTCCCTGGTCGGGTCGGTGGTGATGGTCACAAAGCTGACCCGGTCCTTCATCGGCGTGCCGTTCACCATTTTCTGGATTTCGGCGATCTTCTCGGCATGAAGGGGGCACACATCCGGGCATGACGTGTAGATGAAGTGGAGGACGACCACCTTGCCGCGCAGATCGGCCGTCCGCACGACACGCCCGTCGGCGGTGCGCAGCGTGAAATCAGGCGCCGGCTTGTCGATCGGCTGGAAATATTTCTCGTCGGCCTCAAGCGTGGCGTCGATTTCGTCGAGCGAGTGGGCTTGCGCCTGACACGAAAAGCCCGCGGTCAGCGCCGCAATGGCAATTACGCTTAGCAGCAAGCACCTCCATTCGTTCAAAGCCGATGCAACGCAGCGAGCCTTTAGCCCGAACATATCTGTCCCTTTCTCACTTGGCGGTGATGCGGCTGCGGATGAAGTCGACCATGTCGGGGGCGTCCCATTCGGCCGGCCCAATCAGCCGGCCGATCTCCTTGCCGTCGCGGTCGACCAGCAGGGTTGCCGGAAGGCCGACGGTTCCGATGGCGAACATGGCCCTGCCCGAGACGTCGATGTTGAGGGCGAGGTGCTTGATGCCGATGTCGGCGAAGAACTTCTTCACAATCTCAGGACCGGCGCGGTCCATGGACAGCGCGACGACCTCGAAATCCGGACCGCCGAGTTTGGCCTGTAGGCGATCGAGCGTCGGCATCTCCTTGCGGCAGGGCGCGCACCATGTCGCCCAGACGTTAAGCAGCACGACCTTGCCGTGGAAATCCGCAAGCATTTTCGGCTTGCCATTGCCATCCTCGAAGCTGATTTCCGGCACGGGGACGGGCGCCTCGTGAACGGCAAAGTTCTGCGGCGGCTCAGCGGCTGATACCGGGCACGAAAACGCCAGCAGCATGCCAACCAGGACCATGGCCAGTTTGCTCACAATGTCCTCACTCGGTCGCGTAGACGGTGGGCGCCTTGCCGTCCTTGGTGAAGGCGTAGACGACGAAGGGGCCTTGCTTCTCACCACCCATGCCTGGGGCGCCGGCCGGCATGCCGGCGAGCGTTATGCCGGTGATGGCAGGGCGCTCGGTCAAAAGCTTCTTGACGATCTCGACCGGCACCAGGCCATCGACGATATAGCCGTCGACCATCAGCGTGTGGCAGCCTTCGAGGTCGGCCGGCACGCCGGCATCGCTGCTGATCTGGGAGAGATTGTTGACCGGCTTGATGTCGACCTTGAAGCCGTTGTGCTCGAGATAGTTGGCGTATGACTCGCAGCAGCTGCATTGCGGGTTCTTGTACATGACGGCGTTGATCGTTGCGGCGAAGGCGGGCAGCGGCGTTGCGATCAGCAGGGACAGGGCGGCAAGGCGGTAGGTCAGTTTCATTGCAGTTCTCCTTGGTTGGATAAAAGTTTCAGGTCACGCGGAACGCTGTCATCAGGCCGGCCATCTGGTGATCGGCGACATGACAGTGCAGCATCCAGTCGCCCGGATTGTCGGCGACGAAGGCGCATTCGATCGTATCCTTGGGGGCGAGCAGCACCGTGTCCTGCCATTGCCGGTGCGGCACCGGCAAGCCGTTGCGCGAAAGCACCGATAGGCTGAAGCCGTGGACGTGCATGGGATGCCACCAGGCGGTTTCGTTGCGCATGGTGAGATGGCAGGTGGCGCCGCGTGACAGCGTGAACTCAGGCGCCATACCGGCGTGGCCGTCGCCGGTCATCGACATGCCGTTGATTGCCCAGGCGGCGGCGCCGTTCATGCCGGGCATCGCCATGCCCATCATGCCGCCGACGCCGGCGAGCTTGCCTCCGCCCATCATGCCGCCCTGCAGGACGATCTCCTGGCGCTCGGCGCCAGCGAGGTCGGGCTGGGGCAAGGGGTTGCGCGGCAGGCCGACAGGCGTGTCGAGCGGATGGGTTCTCAGCGGCGGCGCTGCGTCATAGGCCAGCGTGGTCAGCGTATAGGCGAGGCCGTCGTAGAAATCGTCGATCACCGCGTGGCGGCTGCCGGGGTCGCCCTGCAGGTCGAGCATCACATCGACGCGCATGGCAGGCGCCAGCACCAGGCGACCGCCCTCCGGTTCGTGCGGATCGCAGGGCTGTCCGTCGATGGCGACCACAACCGGACGGTGGCCTTCGAAGCGCAGCGCCATCATGCGGGCAAGCGAGGCATTGGCGAGCCGCAGCCTGACGCGCTCGCCGGCCTTCACGCTCCGATCGCCTGGCCCCGTGCCGTTGACGGTGACGACATTGCCGACGCGGCCCGACATCGACGCATCCATGGCACTGCCGAAGCCGCCGGCGATCTGCCCATCGGCCGCAAGCCGCCAGTCCTGCAGCAGCCACAGAATGTCACGGTCGACGGCGACCGGCTCGACCTCCTCGACGACCAGTGCGCCGGCAAGGCCACGACCGAGCTGGACCAGGCTGTTGGCGTGCGGGTGATACCAGAAGGTGCCGGCATCGGGCGGGGTGAATTCATAGATGAAATTTTCACCTGGCCTGATCGGCTTCTGCGTCAGGCCGGGCACGCCATCCATGGCGTTCGGCAGCCGGATGCCATGCCAGTGAACCGTGGTGTCTTCGTCCAGTCCGTTCTCGACGATGATCCGAGCGGGCTGCCCCTGGCGTAAGCGCAGTGTCGGGCCGGGGACCGTGCCATCATAGGCCCATACCGGAGTGCGCGGACCATCAGGGCCGGCGAACCGGGCCTGGCCCGGCGCCACCCTGATCCGGTATTCGCCGGTGGCCATCGCCCGCGCAGGGCGGATCGGCACTGCGGCGGCAATGCTCGCTGCCGCAAGCAGGAATTCGCGGCGCGTTATGAACGGATTTGAAACGGAATTCACTTTTGCGACCCTTGCGGTAATCGACGGCGAACGTCGCGACGTCGATTGAATTGCTACCGCGCCCGCTGCGCAGTACGCGCAACCGGGCGATCAAACGCCGGTAATCAGCCGTGGAACGGCAGAAACGGCGTCAGACGAGAGCGCTGGGTCTTGGAGGGAATGGCTCGGGCAGCAGACTTCGCCCGTGCAGGAACGGGGCGGGAAGCGCCGACGGCAGCTCGGGCTGCGGCAGTCCCGTCACGGGGAGGACCTCCGGCAGCACCGCCAGAACCGGTGCGACACAGGTCGGCGCACATTGCATCGGTTTGTCATTGCCGGCCGAGCCCTTGAGGCAAGCGTTGCAGTCACCGTCCCTGGCATCGGCCATCTTGGCCATGTCGGCGTCGGTGGTGCCGGTATCTGCGGCCATGGTCATGCGCCCGTCGACTGCCATCCCGGCCGACATCACGGCAGCCTGAGCGGCGGACAGGCTGAACCCGGCGGTCACGACGACCGCGAGAAGCATGACCAGGAGGTGTTTTGGTGACAGGCGCGCCATCATCCGCTCAGGTTGACCGTAAAGTGCGGCTTTTGCAAGCTCCGGATGCCGCGACATCGGGGCTGACGCGAGCTCTGCTCTGGCAAATCAATGGTGAGGATGCTCGCATTTATCGTGATCCGCCAGCACCTCGATGACACGGCATTCGCAGACTTTTCCGTGCCGGCAGCCTTCGACCATATGCTCCAGCTCGGCTTTCAATGCTGTAAGGCTGCGTATCCGCTGAACCACGTCGGACAGACGCGCCTGGGCAATGGCGTCGGCGGTCGCACAAGGCTGGCTGGGATTATCCTGCAGCGTCAGCAGCGCCCTGATGGCGTCGATCCCGAACCCCAACTCGCGCGCGTGCCTGATGAAGGCGAGCCGGCGCAAGTCTGCCGCTTCATACTGCCGGCGATTGGCTTCGCTGCGGGCAGCGGCAGGAAGCAACTCTATCTGCTCATAGTAGCGGATGGTTGGAACCTTCACGCCGCTGTGTCGGGCCGCTTCACCGATGGTCACACCTGTTGACATTTCGCTTGCTCCTCTAGTCGCTAGAGGATGTAGCGTCGCGGTCGAAGATACAAGAGGTTCACCATGGCTGCGACCAAACAACAGACCCGCTACCGCGTGGAAGGCATCGATTGCGCCGGTTGCGCTAGCAAAATCGATACGGCCGTGCGGCGGATGCCTGGTGTTCAGGACATCAACGTATCCGTTTCGGCGGGCACTCTGACGGTCACTCATACTCCCGAAAGCAATCTCGGCGCGATCGAGAGGAAGGTCACCGGCCTCGGCTACGCCGTCGCTCCGCTGACCTCCAAGTCTGGGACGCCGGCGTCCGATCAATCCGCCGACAACCATGCCGACGGAAGGCGCAATCACGACGAGAACGTAGCGGGGTTACATGATAACGATGATGCGCCGGCGTCGGAGCTATGGTGGGACAGCGCCAAGGGCCGCCTGGCCATCGCCAGCGGGGTCGCCTTGGCCGTGGCTTTCGCGATTGATTACGCCTGGCCCGCGACCGGCCCGTGGGCCTTCATCGCCGCAATGCTGCTCGGCCTGGCTCCGATCGCGCGCCGAGCGGCCATGGCCGCAGCGGCAGGCATTCCGTTCACAATCGAAATGCTGATGACTGTGGCGGCCGCCGGGGCCGTCATCATAGGTGCCGGCGAGGAAGCGGCGACGGTGGTCTTCTTGTTCCTGATCGGCGAGTTGCTCGAAGCGGTTGCGGCCGGCAAGGCACGGTCCAGTATTCAAGCGCTCACGGCCCTCGTTCCCAAAACCGCGTTCGTCGAGAAAGACGGCCAGACCCGCGAGGTGCCGGCAGAAAGCCTGGCTGTGGGCGCCATCATCCTCGTGCGGCCGGGCGACCGGATTCCGGCTGACGGCGAGATCACCGAAGGCGGGAGCGCCATCGATGAATCACCCGTCTCCGGTGAAAGCGTGCCGGTGCGCAAGGACGTCGGCGACACGGTCTTTGCCGGCACTATCAACGGCGACGGCGTGCTGCGCGTCAAGGTGACGGCGACCGCCGCAGACAACACGATTGCACGCGTGATCAAGCTGGTCGAGGAGGCGCAGGAAAACAAGGCGCCGACCGAGCGCTTCATCGATCGCTTTTCGCGCTGGTACATGCCCGGCGTTGTCGCCATCGCGGCGCTCGTGGCCACCACACCGCCGCTGCTCTTGGGCGGCGATTGGAACGAATGGATATACAAGGGGCTGGCGCTGCTGCTCATCGGCTGCCCGTGCGCGCTGGTCATTTCAGTTCCGGCGGCGATCGCGGCGTCGCTTTCGGCCGGAGCCCGGCGCGGCCTGCTGATGAAAGGTGGGGCGGTGCTGGAAGGGCTCGCGACCATCACCGCCGTGGCGCTCGACAAGACCGGCACGCTGACGCTCGGCAAGCCACAGGTCACCGATGTCGTTGCGGTGGGTGCCGGTGAACGCGACATCCTTTCGCTGGCGGCAGCGCTTGAGATCGGCTCGAGCCATCCCTTCGCTTTGGCCATCCTCCAAAGGGCCAAAGCCGGCAACATTCCCGTGCCGCCTGCCGCCCAAGCCAAAGCGATCGGCGGTAAAGGGGTTATCGGTCGTGTCGGCGGCAAGAACCTGTTTCTGGGATCGCCAGTCGCGGCGGGCGAGATAAACCTGCTGCCAGCAGACCAGGCGGCACGCATCGTGGCATTGAACGATGAAGGCAAGTCAGTGGCGGTGCTGCTTGTAGACAACGCGCTGGCCGGCTTCATTGCCATGCGCGACGAACCCCGGCCGGATGCTTTCGCCGGGTTAAAGGCGCTGACCAATGCAGGCATCAGGACAGTCATGCTAACCGGCGACAATAAGCGCACGGCGGCTGCCATTGGCAAACAGCTCGGCATCGAGGTGCGCGCCGAACTGCTCCCGGAGGACAAGCAGCGCATCCTCGGCGAGTTGAAGGGGCAGGGGCTTAGGGTAGCCAAGGTCGGCGACGGCATCAACGATGCGCCGGCACTTGCCGCGGCCGATGTCGGCATTGCCATGGGCGGCGGCACCGATGTGGCTCTTGAAACGGCTGACGCAGCGGTGCTGCATGGACGCGTCGGCGACGTTGCGGCCATGATCAGGCTGTCCCAAGCAACCATGGCCAACATCAAGCAGAACGTCACCATTGCATTGGGCCTGAAGGCAGTGTTCCTGGTGACGACGATCGCCGGCATCACCGGCCTGTGGCCCGCCATTCTCGCGGACACCGGGGCGACGGTGCTGGTGACGGCCAATGCCATGCGGCTGTTGCGGTGGAAGAGCAGCTGGTAAGAGCGACAACGGCATCGTGTTAGGGCAGACCATGCAGCAAGCCATTGCGTCGGACGGCCTTCGCCGGGTGGTGCTTGTCGTCGCACTGCTGAATCTGGGTTATTTCGGCATTGAATTCGCCGTCGCGCTGGCGATCGGCTCCGTGTCGCTGTTCGCCGACAGCGTCGATTTTCTGGAAGATGCCTCGGTCAATCTCCTCATACTGCTCGCCATGGGATGGTCGCTGCGTGCCCGCTCGCGGGTCGGCATGGCGCTGGCGCTTATCCTGCTGGTGCCCGGCTTGGCGACGCTGTGGACCGCGTGGGAAAAGTTCAACATGCCGGTGCCGCCGCAACCGGCAGCGCTGACGCTGGCAGGATTGGGGGCCTTGGCGGTCAACCTGTCATGCGCCTACATGCTGGCGCGCTACCGCCGTCACAGCGGCAGTCTTACCAGGGCGGCATTCCTCTCGGCCCGCAACGACGCCGTCGCCAATATCGCGATCATACTGACCGGGTTGGTGACGGCCTTCCTATGGCGCTCGGCATGGCCGGATCTGATCGTCGGCCTGGGAATTGCAGCGCTGAACGCAGACGCGGCGCGCGAGGTCTGGGAGGCAGCTCGGGAGGAGCAGCGAGCCGTTTCGTAGGGCGCCAATGTAGGCCGTCATACCGGCCGTGAGCCATCCATAAACTTGCGCGACTTCTAATATAAGCGCACACTTGCAAAGCGGCGGAGGGAGAAACGGCTCATAAGTAAATCGGGAGGAAAGCCATGGACAGCATGAGCCTCACCACACTTGAGCGCGGCACGACGACCGTCGACGCCGCAGCCCTGGAGGCGCTTTCGGTGCAATTGCGTGGCACCATAGTCAGGGAAGGCGATGCCGCCTATGACGAAGCACGGACGATCTGGAATGCCATGATCGATCGGCGGCCGGGGCTGATCGTGCGCTGCGCCGGCGCCGCCGACGTTATCGCTGCCGTGAATTTTGCCAGGGAAAACAAGCTTCTGCTCGCGGTTCGCGGCGGCGGCCACAACATTGCCGGCAACGCCGTCTGCGATGGCGGCCTGGTGGTCGATCTGTCGGCAATGAAGTCGGTGCGGGTCGATCCGGCGACGCGGCGAGCATGGGTGGAACCTGGAGCGACGCTCGCCGATGTGGACAGGGAAACACAGGCTTTCGAACTGGCAGTGCCGACCGGGATCAACTCGACCACCGGCATCTCAGGCCTGACGCTGGGCGGCGGCTTCGGCTGGATCACGCGGAAATTCGGCCTGACCATAGACAGCCTTCTCTCCGCCGACGTGGTTACCGCAGACGGCAAGCTTTTGCGCGCCAGCCAGACGGAAAATCCGGATCTGTTCTGGGCGCTGCGCGGTGGCGGCGGCAATTTCGGGGTCGTCACGGCCTTTGAGTTCAAGCTCCACCAGGTCGGTCCGCAGGTCCTGTCGGGACTTGTCGTTCATCCTTTTGCCGATGCCGAAAACGTGCTGCGTGAGTACAGGGCGGCGCTTGAAACGGCGCCCAATGAGTTGACCTGCTGGGTGGTCATGCGGCAGGCGCCGCCGCTGCCGTTCCTGCCGGCTGAATGGCATGGCAAGGAGGTGCTGGTTCTGGCCATGTGCTATTGCGGCGACCTCGAGGAGGGCGAGAAGGCGACGCAAAGGCTACGCGCCATCGGCGCGCCGATCGTCGATGTCGTCGGCATCAACCCGTTCACCGGATGGCAGCAGGGATTTGATCCGCTGCTGACGCCCGGCGCCCGCAACTACTGGAAGAGCCATGACTTCACCGAGCTTTCCGACAGCGCGATCGGCGTCGTCACATCAGCGATCTCTAGGCTTCCCGGCCCAGAATGCGAAGTATTCTTCGGCCATGTCGGTGGTGTCGCGGGCCGTGTTGCGGCGGATGCAACGGCGTTTCCGCAACGCAGCGCGCACTACGTCATGAATGTTCACGCGCGCTGGCGCGAACCGGGAATGGACAGCGCCTGCATCGACTGGGCGCGCGGCATCTATGAAGGCACGAGGCCCTTCGCCGCTGGCACGGTTTACGTCAACTTCATGCCGGACGACGAAGTCGACCGGGTCGCAGCGGCCTATGGCGGCAACCATCAGCGGCTTCTGGAGATCAAGCAGCGCTATGATCCGCTGAACCTGTTCCGCATGAACCAGAATTTGCGTCCCGTGGAAGGTTTGCGCGCCGCTTAGGCCAGGCACCTCATGAAAAGGCCCGCGTCTCCGAAGAGGACGCGGGCCGATTTCGTTGGCATGCGCTAGGCAGGTATCAAGACAGCGATACGGTGGATGCCGACCACCTTGCTGGTATTGGCTGCCGCGTCGGTCTTGCCCTTCGAGCAGGTATACATGTCACCTTCCTTGAGCTTGAATTCCTTGTCGGCTTTCTTGATCGTGAATTCACCGGCGGCAATGGTGCACACCATGTCGTTGTCCATTACCGTTGCAGGAGCAACTGCTCCCGGCTGAAAGACCACATCGACAATTGAGATGCTCTTGTAGGCGGGGATATCGGAATTGCCGGTGCCGACCTCAACCACCCTGACGCCGGGCGCTATTTCCTTGCCTTCCTTCGGGCCGTATTTCTTCACCTTTGCAGCTGCCGCCAGCGTGAACAAAGGCGTTACCGCGGCCGCCGTCACGCCGAGCGCAATTGCAGACCTGCGATTTATGGTTTTCATCGCATCCTCCCATTATATTGGCCACGCACCAATGCGCATGGCCGCAATACATTAGCACATATGCAGGTAATTGCAGCAGAGCGTTTCGGAGCTTCCGGGAGCGAACCGCTCCCGGTCGAATGCGACCGAATATCAAACAATTCCATGCTATGCTGGCGAGCCATCAAACGGGCGACGGGGGATAGCAATGTTGGAAACGGACAAGGTGTTCGCTGGCTCAATTCCGGAAAACTACGACCGCTATATGGTGCCGTTGATTTTCGAGCCGTTCGCCGCAGATCTTGCACGACGGGCAGCGTCCTTGTCGCCAAGCGCCGTTCTGGAAACCGCCGCGGGCACCGGGGTTGTCACCCGCGCATTGGCGCCAAAACTGTCCGCCGATGCAAGCTATGTCGTAACCGACCTCAACCAGCCGATGCTCGACTACGCCGCTTCGCGGCAAGCTCCCGACGATCGCATCAAATGGCGTCAGGCTGATGCTCTGGCGCTGCCGTTTGAAAATGCGGCCTTCGATCTCGTTTGTTGTCAGTTCGGTGCTATGTTCTTTCCCAACCGCTCATCTGCCTACCGCGAAGCCCGGCGAGTCCTGAAGCCCGGAGGACATTTTCTATTCAGCGTATGGGATCGCATCGAAGAGAATGTATTTGCGGACGATGTGACGAATGCTCTGGCGAGGATTTTTCCGAACGATCCGCCGCGCTTTCTGGCACGCACGCCGCATGCTACCACGATACGGCACTGATCCGTAGCGAATTGGAGGAGGCAGGTTTTTCCGGTGTGGTGATCGAGACGAGGGCCGAACAAAGCCGTGCCTCCTCGCCGCGCTTTCCGGCCGTTGCTTATTGCCAGGGCACTCTCCTTTGCAACGAAATCGAGGCCAGGGAGGCGGGAAAGCTGGACGCTGCAACCGACTACGCCGCAGCCGCAATTGCAGACAGGCATGGCAGTGGCGAGGTTGCCGCCAAAATTCAGGCTCGCATAGTGGTGGCTGTGGCCTAGGTGCTGGATATCCCGCACCGGCACTTGGCGACATTCAGCTGCTGTGCGGCAAACACCTTGCCGCTGTCCCGAATTCTCAGACGTTAAGCGTTCATTCGCCCGAGTGGCAGGTCGACAAGTGCCAGGTCGATAATTGCCGCTTTGACCGATCGCCGGGGCTTGATGGCGGCGGCTGCCGCCCGTGCGATTCTGGTCGGCTCGGCTTCACTTTCGCAGCCACGGCCGACTCCGCCCAGCAAGGTCTAGTCATTTCGCTTTCTTGACTCAGCCGACAAAAACGGGCAGCAAAGTCATCATTGGAGGCCAGTTTTGCCAACTATACAGGTTTTGGAGCGCGTTTTTCGGTGTGACCGTCGCCCAATCGGCGGTCGGTAGAGGGATTGGTTAACCAACTTTGTCCATCTTTTGAATCAATCGGCAACAGACGCGAAGCGTGCTGGGGGCACCAGGCGAACTGTGAATGTCACGGCTGCGAAATCCGCTAGCCGGCATCGGCCGATTGAGAGTGGTTGAATGGCGTTTGTAAGTGCGAAAACCCGGGGTGACAGTCCTGCAACTGGATTGACTTCGATGAGGCCCGGCCTGCGCTGGGTCGCGGTTCCGGCCGTCGGCGCAGCCATTGCTTTATGGTCGGTGGCGACCTTGGCCGGTCTTTATTCGATGGGAACCTCGCTCACCGCCGCTTCCAACGGTCTCCCGCAAAGCCTGCTCGCGCCGCGCACCATCGCGCTCGCCGATCCTCGCCGCAGCCTTGCAAAGGCGCAGGCCCCGACGTGGGCCGCAGCAAACGCGGCGCTGTCGGCCAAGCTGCTGCAGCACGGGTGCGATGCCAACTGCCTGCGGTCGGCGTCGAACTTCGTTCACCAGGGAAAATCGGCGCGTCTCAAGCGCAATACCGTGCCGCTTGTCGCCGATGCATCGCGGAAATCGAGCTTCGACGACGTGGTGGCCAAAGCAGGGCTGTCGCCGCAAAAGCTTGCCGCCGCCTTTGCCCGTGCCGGCTCACCCGTCATGCTCGCAAGCCTGCCGGCCGACGCCCGGTTCGCCGAGCCGGTACGCATACCCGACCCGAACGGCCCGGCGTCGGTGCGCTTCGGGCCGGCGGTGGCGGAGATCGAACGCTCGTCGCGCCTTGCGCTGGCGATGGCGAATACATTGCCGGAGCAGATGATCGACGTGCTCCCGGCAGCCATCGCGGCAAGCGAGCCCGCAGCCTCACGAGAGCCGCAAGAACCTGAGGTCGAGGTAGCCTCGCTGCCGCCGCAAGACGACATGCCCGACAGCATTCCGCTGCCGACGCTGCGTCCGCGGGCGGACATCGATAAGCCGGCCGAGGCGCCGCGGGCTCAAGCGTCAAGAGATCAGGCGCCAAAAGACCAGGCGCCAAAGGCCCAGGCGCAAAAGGATCAGACATCGAAAACGGAGCCGCCCAAGGCGCAGGCCTCCAGGACCGCCAAGGCGAGCAAGGTGCAGACGGCCGAAGCGCCGCCGGTCGAGACGCAACCCGGCAGCCTGTCGCCTCGCAATTCGTCACAAGCGGCAGTGCCGGCCGTATCGGGCAAGCCGGGCAAACGGTCGAAGACGCAGGGCGGCGACATGCTGGCCTATGCCAAGCCCGACATGCCTTCCGGCGGACTCGGCGGAGCCTTCAGGAACCTGTTCACCACGCCCAACATGGGTACCGGCGTCGCCGTCTACGACATCTCGGCCAAGACCGTCTACATGCCCGACGGCTCGCGGCTGGAGGCACATTCGGGACTGGGCGCGATGGTCGACCAGCCACGCTACGTCCACAAGAAGAATGTCGGCCCGACGCCGCCGGACACCTACAATCTGACGATGCGCGAATCGCGCTTCCACGGTGTCGAGGCGATCCGTCTGACGCCGGCCAGCGGCAGCAACAAATATGGCCGCGACGGCCTGCTCGCCCACACCTACATGCTGCGCGGCGGGCGCGCCGAATCGAATGGCTGCGTCGTCTTCAAGGACTATGCCCGCTTCCTCGCCGCCTACAAGAAGGGCAAGATCAAGCGGCTCGTCGTGGTGCCGCGCCTGTCGAAGCCGCTGACACGCGTCGCCCAAGAGGGGCGAGGGGCTTAGGTCGCTCGCGGGGGCACGGAACATTTGAGACGCTGGCGGGACAGCACCCCCCTCTGTCCTGCCGGACATCTCCCCCTCAAGGGGGGGAGATTGGCAGCTTTGCCCTTACCGCCGTCCTGCAGCGTTGGTGATTTGCGAAAGCCGAAGTGGCCTCCGATCTCCCCCCTTGAGGGGGAGATGTCCGGCAGGACAGAGGGGGGTGCTGTCCCGCCAGCATCGCTAGCTTTCATTCCCCGCCGGATTTCCAACAGAAATCGTTTCCATTCTCGGCCAAGGACATTATGACTGCCCGGACCGGGACGGCTTCAGCAACCAATACGAGGACATCATGACAATACGCGCTGTCGTCTGGGGCGAGAATATTCATGAGCGGACCAATGAGGTGGTCGCGGGCATCTATCCCGAGGGCATGCATGCGACGATCGCCAATGCACTGAAGCTCGACCCGGAGATATCAGTGTCCTGGGCAACGCTGGAGCAGCCGGAGCATGGGCTGCCGGCCGACCGTCTGGCCGAGGCCGACGTCTTGCTGTGGTGGGGACACAAGGACCATGGCGCCGTCGCCGACGAAGTGGTCGAGCGGGTGGCGCGCCGCGTCTGGGAAGGCATGGGGCTGATCGTTCTCCATTCCGGCCATTTCTCGAAGGTATTCAAGAAGCTGATGGGCACGCCCTGCACGCTGAAATGGCGCGAGGCGGGCGAGCGCGAACGGCTCTGGGTGACCAGCCCCAACCACCCGATCGCTGCCGGGATCGGCGAGTATTTCGAGCTCGAGAACGAGGAGATGTATGGCGAGCAGTTCGCCGTGCCGGAGCCGCTCGAGACCGTGTTCATCTCCTGGTTCCAGGGCGGCGAAGTGTTCCGGTCGGGGCTGACCTATCGCCGCGGCGCCGGTAACATCTTCTATTTCAGGCCCGGCCACGAGACCTATCCGACCTATCACGACGCCAACGTCCACAAGGTGCTGCGCAATGCGGTGAAATGGGCGCACAACCCGCAAGGCTCCAATCCAGCCATCCTCGATGCACCGAACGTGCCGGTGGAAAAGGCGCTCGAGCCGATCGTCGAGCGCGGCGGAAAACTTCATTCCGCGGGCGAAGCCGGCTTTCGCTAGACCAAATCCATGATCGAACAAGAAGATAAAGCCCTGTCCTAAGGATAAGAATCATGCGCCTCTTGATACTCGGCACCGGTTGGATGGCGGAGGAGCACGCCAGGCAGTTCGGCAAGATCGAGGGCGTCGAACTGATCGGCGCCGTCGATCTCGACCGTACGCGTGTCGACAAGTTTTCGGACATCTACGGTATCCCCAACCGGTTCGCGTCGCTGGACGAGGCGCTGGCATGGGGCAAGTTCGACGCGGTGGCGAACGTGACGCCCGATCGCATCCACCATCCGACCACCATGATGCTGATCGCGGCGGGCAAGCCGGTGCTGTGCGAGAAACCGCTGGCCGAAAATTACCAGAAAGCCAGTGAGATGGCCGATGCGGCCGAGCGGGCCGGCATCATCAACATGGTCAACCTGACCTATCGCAACGTCGCGCCGCTGCAGAGGGCGCGCGCCATGGTGCTGGCCGGCGAGATCGGCACCGTCAGGCATGTCGAGGCCTCCTATCTGCAGAGCTGGCTGGTGTCCAAATTCTGGGGCGACTGGCGCACCGATTCGAAATGGCTGTGGCGACTGTCGCGCGGCCATGGCTCCAACGGCGTGCTGGGCGACGTCGGTATCCACATCCTCGATTTCGCCAGCTATGGCGCGGCGCTCGACATCGACCATGTGTTCTGCCGCCTGAGATCCTTCGACAAGGCGCCCGAAAACCGCATCGGCGAATACGAGCTCGACGCCAATGACAGTTTCACCATGGCGCTTGATTTCCGCAATGGCGCCTTCGGCGTCGTCCATGCCAGCCGCTGGGCAACCGGCCATCTGAACGAGCTCCGCCTGCGCATCTACGGCGACAAGGGCGGCATCGAAGTCGTGCACAATCTGACCGGCTCGGAGCTGAAAGCCTGCATCGGCGAGGATGTCGAGAACGCCAAATGGCAAGTTCTGGACGCCGGAACGGTGCAGACCAACTACCAGCGCTTCGTCGATGCGGTGCGCAACGGCGTCCAGGCCGAACCGTCGTTCCGCCATGCTGCCGAATTGCAGAAGGTGCTGGATCTTGCCGTCGTCTCGGATGAGAAGCGGGCCGAATTGAGCACCGATACGCAGTGATATCGTTCAGGGAATCGTGAGAGGAGCCAGCCAAGATCATGCGGCGCGCAGAATGTTCCTGCGGTCAGCTGTCAGCCACCTGCTCGGGCGAGCCGGTACGCGTCTCGGTTTGCCATTGCTTGGCCTGCAAGCGACGCACCGGCAGCGCGTTCAGCTTCAACGCGCGGTTTGAGGAAGGTGACGTTTCTGTCCAGGGCCGCTCGGCGGAGTTCACGCGCATTGGCGACGAGGGCGGCCGCGTCATCTACAGCTTCTGCCCGGATTGCGGCACCACCGTCCATTACCGGATCGACGCTCAACCCGGTCTGACCGCCATCCCGGTGGGCGCTTTCGCGGACCCTGCATTCCCGCCGCCCTTCCTGTCCTTCTACCACGAGAGCCGGCGCTGCCAGTGGGTCGAGGTCCGAACCGAACGTTTGGCGACGTTCGGCTGAAGCCGCTGGTCGCCTCCGGCTGACGTTTTAGGATCAAACCCAATCACTCTGAACGACCGAGTTCGACCCGGTCCGACCTTACAAGGCATTTCAGGCGACGAAGTCGATCCATCACCGTGCGTGGCTCGATCGCGCCAGAAGGCGTTGTGCGTCGGCTGGGCAAGCTCCGTAACGGTTGCGCTCAACGGGGCACGACAAGTGCCGACGGTCCAATTGATCGCTGATGGTTAATACGTGCTGGCCATGCTAGAATTTAGCGTCCTCGACGTGGTTAAAATCGGGGAATTGCGACCGGTTGACGGCGCGGGAGGTCGACGGACAAACCACGAACAGACCACAGGGAGGAAGCAATGTTTCGGACACCAGTTCATCTTGCATTCTTGACAGCGTCGATTGTTGCCCTGCCATCTTACGCGGCCATGGCCGATGACACACAGATCGCGCGCGGCGAATATCTGGTTACGATTGCCGGCTGCAGCGACTGTCACACATCCGGTTACTTCTTCGGGAAGCCCGACATGTCGCTCTTCCTTGGCGGTTCAGATGTGGGCTTCGAGATTCCTGGCCTTGGTGTCTTTGTCGGCCGTAATATCACGCCTGACAAGGAGACCGGTATCGGAAGCTGGACCCCGGAGCAGATCGTCACCGCGATCCAGACCGGCGAACGGCCGGACGGCCGCATCCTGGCGCCGATCATGCCTTGGCGCGATTTTGCGCATCTCACCGCGGATGACGCCATGGCGATCGCGGCATTCCTCCAAAGTGTGAAGCCGGTCAGCCACCAGGTTCCCGGCCCGTTCAAACCCGGGGAAGCGGTGTCGACCTTCATGATGCGGATTATGCCGCCGGGGGAAGCCGCAGCCGCTGCAACGAAGTAGGGCGGCTTTGATCGCAATGAGATTTTTCGCCGAATAATGGGTGAATGTCCGCCTTGGAGATGGTGATGCCGATATCCGAACGGCAGAAATGGGTCGATTCGACCCGTTGCGCGAAGGGCAGCTTTTGAGAAGCGCCATGAATGTCGCGATATTGGCGCTACCTACTCGTTCCCATCGACGAGACGAATGGCAGCATCCACCCTTCCCCGGTCCTCGGCGGCGGACGCGATGAACGGCTCGATTGAGCCCGAAACGAACTTCTGTCACATCGGTAACCTGCCGCCACCTCCTCAGCAAGATATGTGCTATTCTGAGGCTATGCCCGCGCCCTCCGACCGATCACGCGACAAGTCGCCGGAAGACGGTGCAGTTGCATCGGATCCGTATGCGGAGCTAGCCAATCGCGGCGATTGGTCCAGGCTTCACCGCGAACTGTCAGACAGAGACCGCTGCAGTGAACTTGGCGGCGCCGAGCTCCAGCGCCTCGGGGAAGCCGCCTACATGCTTGGGCGCGAGGAGGAATTCGTTCGGGACTACGAGAGGGCCTTCGAAGAGCATCTCCGGAACGGACGCGAACGATCCGCAGCGCGTTGCGGCTTCTGGATCGGGCTCACCCTGATGTTTCGCGGAGAATTCGCCCAAGGCGGCGGATGGCTGACCCGCGCCAACCGGCTGGTCGAGGACCATACGCAGGAATGTGCAGAACAGGGTTACCTTCAGCTCCCAATGGTCGAACAACGTCTCGCCGCCGACAGGCCGGACGAAGCATTCGCGCACGCAACACGTGCCGCGGAGATCGGACAGCGCTGCGAAGATCCGGACCTCTTGGCTATCGCGCGCCACCTTCAGGGCCGGATATTGATCCTGCGCGGCGACTATGTGCGCGGCTTCGAACTGCTGGACGAGGCGATGGTTTCGGTCACCTCGGGCCGGCTCTCACCGATCGTTACCGGGCTGGTCTACTGCAGCGTGATCGAGATCTGTCAGAAATTTCATGCCACGGGCCGGGCGAGGGAATGGACCTCGGCACTGGTCGGATGGTGCGCCGGACAGCCCGACATCGTTGCCTTCACCGGCAGATGCCTGATCCACCGGGCCGAAATTCTGATCCTCGACGGCCACTGGGACGAGGCCGGCCGCGAGGCCGGTGTCGCCAGCATCCGCCTTCAGCAGGGGCCCTCGAAGCACCACGCCGGTCCGGCATTCTACCAGAAGGGCGAGGTATTTCGACTCCGCGGCCAATGGAACGAGGCCGATGCCGCCTATCGCGCGGCGAGCAGGCTCGGGTTCGATCCGCAGCCGGGGCTGGCGCTTATGCGATTGCAGCAGGGGCACGAGCAGCCGGCCCTTTCGGCGATCCGCCGCGCACTGCAGTCCGTCGACGACCTGCCGGGCAAACTCCGCCTCTTGCCGGCTGCGGTGGAAATCACTCTCGCCGTCGGTTCGGCCGATGACGCTTGGGAGCTGTGCGAAACACTGCACGACTGCGCGCGCCAATATTCCGCGGATGCAGTCCGCGCCGCAGCCGCCGAGGCTACCGCGCGGGTGCTGATCCATGCTGGTCGAGCCGCGGAGGCATTGGCCCATATCCGGCGCGCGGTAGCGATCCTCTGGGACCTTCGGGCGCCCTATCATCTTGCCCGGATGCGGGTGCTGACAGCGCGGGCCTGTCTCGCAACCGGCGATACTGAAGCGGCGCAGACCGAACTGGACGAAGCGATAAGACTTTTCCGCGAGCTCGGCGCGCGCCCCGACGAAGCCGTTGCCGGCAAGCTGCGGGTCACCATGACGGCGACAGGCGGCGAAGTTCTCACCCCCAGACAGACGCAGGTTCTGCGCCTGATCGCGTCAGGCCTGACCAACCCGGAAATTGCCGGCGAGCTCGGTCTGAGCCAGCGGACGGTAGACCATCACGTTAGCGATATCCTGACGCGGCTGAACGTGCGCACGCGCGCGGCAGCCACGGCCTATGCGGTCGAGCACGGCCTGATCGGCATGGTCGTATCTGGGTAATCCTACCCAAGCCAAAATTTCTCGTTGCGTGGGTACTTACGCCGAAGCGGGCAACCGTGGCGCGGGTCTAAACCTCATGGCGTGGTAAAGGCCACAGGAGGTTTTCCCGATGCAAACGAATAATAACAACATGAGCGGGCCGGGCGGTGTCTGGCTCGCCACCGGAACGCTGCTGCTGGCGGCTGCGCTCGTCTTTCACGGGCCACCGGACGCGGATTTGTCTGTTCAGATGCAGAATATCGCCGAGGGCCATGGGCGATGGGCTACGGTCCATTGGACGGCGGCAGCGGCGCTGTTCCTGATCGCCGGCGCTTCGTTCCTGAACCTGGCGCTCAACCCCCGGGTCCGGCATTCGCCGATGCTGAGTTCTGCCTGGATGGTGATGGCTCTCGGCGCCCTGACCACGTTCTCCACCGCAGTCGCCGAGGCATCGGTGGTCGCGGTCGCGGCGGACCGGGGTGACACCAGCGCCTTCATGACCTGGTGGGCGTTTTCCGGCGGCATGGGTAACGGATTCTGGGCGCTCGCCCTGGCGACAGCGCTTGTCGCGTATCACGACGCCCGCGATGACGTCGGGATACTGCCCCGATGGGCCGCGATCGTCGGCTCGGCGTTCGGTATCCTTTCGGCAACCGGGTGGACACTCGGTGAGCAGCTCGGGATCGGCATCGGAGGTCCGATCTGGCTGATTTCCTCGCTTCTCATGTGCCTGTGGCTCGCGTGGTACGGGCTGTCCTCAAGGAGCCTCCGGTCGGGCAAGCCACAGCGCAAAGCGCCTGATCCAGCATCATCGTAAAACAGGAGGAAAAAATGTCCCTTCAAACGAAGGAAATCGAAGCGACGATCCACGACGTCCACGAATTCTTCACCGACTGGGTGACGGGCCGATGCCGTGGCGACGATGCGACGTTCAAGAAGAACGCGCTCGACCGGATCAGCGAAGATCTGGTCGCCATCATGCCAGGCGGCAGGGCGTTCGGGAAAAAAGACTTCGCAGGTTACATGAAGAGCATCTACGGATCGAATCCGGCCTTCCGTATCAAGATACGCGACATCCGGATCAGCCATCAAAGCGCCGACCTGGCGGTCGTGAACTACCACGAATGGCAACGCGACGCGAAGGACTCCGATCAACCGAACAATGGCCGGGTCACGACGATGGTGGTCCGCGATCGCGGCTACAGCCGGGGGCCCGAGATCTTGCAAGTTCATGAAACCTGGCTCCCAGCCGATGTCGTTCAGTCCGCGGATTTCGCGTTCTGAGAAGCGTCGGTCCGAAACGGGCAGAGAAAGGAATTGCGCTGGCGGGACCATCGGCTCTGCCGGCGTCATGGAGCCAGAACTGTGCTTCTTTTCAGCCCGTCGGCTGGGTCGAGATCAGCGCCGACCCTCTGGCGACGTTTGGCTGAAGACGCCGGCCACGGCCGGCTGACGTTTTAGGTCAAAACCCAATCATTCTGAACGACCGAGTTGAACCTTCTGCAGACCTCTCGGCATGCTGTGTAAACCACGTCCGTTAGTTGACATTGAGGGCCAGGGACTCGGCCGCTATATTGAAAGCGTGATGCGCTTTCTCTAATTCGCAAGTTGCTTCTTCCGCCTGCTTGCTCGCTATTAACAATATTCTTGTCCGGCTTTTTCGTTTGGGAGGCCGGCATGTCAAGATTGTATATCAATCAATTAGAGCGCCTAAAGACGGCGAAAGGGGAAGAGCTTTTGACTGCGGATCGGTTAGAGGATGGAAAGATTGCTAACGTAGCTCCACCGCCTATCCCGAGTGACAAGCGCATTAAGATTGAGCGTGGCGACAGAGCTGTGACCAAGGTCACGGTGCGCGAGTCCTAAGGTCGATTTCCACTCATCTCGGTCGCAGCCGGCAGTCAGCTAATTGAGTTGTTAGCCCTAATGCCGCAGGATCTTGCTGAGAAAAGCGCGGCTGCGGTCGGTCTTCGGGTGCGAGAAGAACTCGTCCGGCGTGCCGCTTTCGACAATGGCGCCGGCGTCCATGAACACGACGCGCTGGGCGACCTTGCGGGCAAAGCCCATCTCGTGCGTCACCACCATCATCGTCATGCCTTCCTCGGCCACCGCGACCATGACGTCGAGCACTTCCGAGATCATCTCGGGATCGAGCGCCGAGGTCGGCTCGTCGAACAGCATGATCTTGGGGCGCATGCCGAGGCAGCGGGCGATCGCCACGCGCTGCTGCTGGCCACCAGACAGCTGCGCCGGATAGGCGTTCACCTTGTCGGCGAGGCCGACCTTGGCGAGCAATTCGCGCCCGGCCTTCTCGGCCTCGGCGCGCGGGATCTTGCGGACATGGATCGGCGCCAGGGTGACGTTCTCGAGCGCCGTCTTGTGCGGATAGAGGTTGAACGACTGGAAGACGAAGCCGATCTCGGTGCGCAGCCGCGTCATGTTGGTGGCGGGGTCGCCGAGGCGCTGGCCGTCGACCGTCAGGCCGCCGTCGCGGATCGTCTCCAGCCCATTGATGCAGCGGATCAAGGTGCTCTTGCCCGAGCCGCTCGGGCCGCAGACGACGACCACTTCGCGCGGCTCGACGCTCAGCGTGATATCCCTGAGCACGTTGAGCTGGCCGAACCATTTGTTGACGCCGCGAAACTCGATCATGCCGGTGTCATTTTTGCTAGGGTTCGACATCACAATTGAACCTCGCCATGCGCCGCGCCCATGCGTTGCTCCAGCCGGCGGGCCAGCATGATCAGGGGGTAGCAGACGATGAAATAGCCGAGGCCGACGAGAAAGAAGACGAGCAGGCCGTTCGGCACACGCTGCACCACCAACCAGCCGACGCGGGTGAGATCGGTCAGGCCGATGGCCGAGACCACCGAGGAATCCTTGATCAGCAGCACATATTGCCCGACCAGCGGCGGCAGCACGATGCGCATCGCCTGCGGCAGCACGACCTGGCGCATGCGCTGCCAGCGCGACAGGCCGGACGCCAGCGCCGCCTCGACCTGGCCGGTCGGCACCGAGCGGATGCCGGCGACGACGATCTCGCAGATGAAGCAGGCGGCCAGGTTGGTCAGCGCGATGATGCCAGCGGTGAAGGCGTCGAGCTCGATGCCGAGTTCCGGCAGGATGAAGAAGATCAGGAAGATCTGCACCAGGAATGGCGTGCCGCGGATCAGGTCGACCCAGGCGCCGATCGCGCCGCTGATCAGCCGGTTGCCGCCGGTGCGCAGGATGCCGAGGCCGAAGCCGAGCAGCGTGCCCAGCACCAGGCTGATCAGCGACAGCACCACGGTCATGCCGAGGCCGCGCAGCGCCAGGGGATAGCTGCCGGCGACGCTTTGCAGCTGCTGCCAGATCATGTCCGTGTCCCCGCCAGGCCGAGCCAGCGCCCGGAGAGCGCCGCCAGTCCCTTCAGCCCGTAATAGAGCAGGAGGTAGAAGGCGGCGATGGTGATGAAACCTTCCGCCGGCATGAAGCGGTCGGAGGCGAGCAATTGTCCGGCGCGCGTCAGTTCGGCGACCGAGATCAGCGACAACAGCGCGGAATCCTTGACCAGCACGATCGCCTGTCCGAGTAGCGGCGGGATCGTCACCTTGAACGCCTGCGGCAGGATGACGAGGCGCATGCGCTGGACATAGGTCATGCCCGAAGCGACGCCGGCCTCCACTTGGCCGCGCGGGATCGACAGGATGCCGGCGCGGATGATCTCGGCGACATAGGCGCCGCTGTTCAGCGACAGAGCCAAGATGCCGACGACGAACTCAGGCAGGACGAAGCCGAGCCGCGGCAGGCCGAAATAGAGGAAATAAAGCTGCGCCAGCAAAGGCGTGGCGCGCACCGCGTCGATATAGGCCTTGGCCGGGACGCGGAACAGCCGGCCGCGCTGCAGGTTCATGGCGGCGAGCACGATGCCGACGGCGAGCGCGCCGGCAAAGGAGAGGACAGACAGCCACACGGTCGTGACGAGGCCCTGCCCGAACAGGGGCAGATATTCGACGATGGTGCGGAAGCTGAAGTTTTCGAGCATGGTGGGGCGGTGAATGTGAATAGTGAATGGTGAATGGTGAATAGTGAGTAGTGAGTAGTTAGCAGTTAGTAGTTAGTAGGGCGTAAGCGAGTAGCGAGTAGCTCTTCTCTACTCCCTACTTACTATTCACCATTCACCATTCACTCTACTCAGTGATCCTTCTTCCAGGCGTCGGAATTCACCCAGTAATCGAGGTTCTTCTGCAGGCGGCCGTCGAGGCTGACCTGGTCGAGGAACAGGTTCATCCAGACCAGCAGGTCCTGCTCGTCATAGCGTGTGGCGAAGGCCAGCGGCTCCTTCGACAGCATGTCCGGCATGATGATGAAGCTGCCGGCCGGGTAAGCGGTCGACTGGCCCTTGACCGCCGAGACGTCGTTGACACCGCAATCGGCCTGGCCGTTGTTGACGGCGTCGAGCAACAGCGGGCCGCCGCCCTTGTAGCTCTTGATGTCGGCATCGGGGAAGGCGGCCTTGGCTTCCTTCTCGCCGGTGGCGCCGAGCAGCACCGCGATCTTGGTGCCCTTGGCCTTGCAGTCCTCGGTGGACTTGAAGGCGGTACCAGCCTTGGTGAAGACGGTGCTGCCCGTGTACATGTAAGGCTTGGTGAAGGCGACCTTCATGCCACGCGCCAGTGTCGGCGTCATATCGGCGACCAGAAGATCGGCCTTGCCCGACAGCAGCGCCGGGATCAGGCCGTCCCAGTCGAAGTCGAGGAAGGTGATCTTGACGCCCATCTCCTTGGCCATCAGTTCGGCGAGTTCGACCGAACTGCCGGTGCGTTCGCCTGCGGCGCCGACCAGCGAGAAGGGCGGTCCTTGCGTCTGCACGGCGACACGCAACTCACCGCGCTTGGTAATCTCGTCGAGCGTTCCCGCACTGGCGGCAGCGGTAAGGCCGGCGAGCGCAAGTCCGGCGATGAAAAGCTTGGCAATGTTCATTTGGGCATTCCTCCTTGTTGTCGTTTGTTGTTCCACTTGTCGTTTCACCCCCTTGGGGTGCCTTTTGAGCGGCGGCGCCGTTGCCGGCGGCAACCACCGTTCGAAAATCTTCAATCCCAGCTCACCGTTTCGGCGACATTGATGCCGCGCTTGGCCAGCTCATCGAGGAAGCGGCCATCCGGCACATGCAGCAGCGGGTTGAGCAGGCCGGGCGCGGCAATCTCGCGCCGTGCCAGCATCTGCGCCACGATGCTGGCGGGATAGCCGACGCCGAGGCTCATGCCGAACAGGCCGGAGGCGAGGTCGCGCTCGATGACCAGCTCTGAGGTCACCGTCTTGCGGCGGCCGCCTTCGCTGCCGACAAAGACGTTGCGCATGACGCAAAGGTCCTTTTCGTCCGCGCCATATTGCAGTTGCGGGCCAAGCAGCCGGCCGAGGAATTCGCGTGGGCTAACGCCGGTGCCGGGCACCTTGTCCTCGGACAGGAAGCCGAGCTGCTTCAGCGGCGCCCAGAACGCCGACCAGCCGGGCCAGCGCAGCGAATAGCGGCCGGAGCGCTGCAGTCCCTTGGCGGCGGCGAGCATGCCGGCATAATGCGGCGCGTCGCCATTGGGGAAGGCTTCCAGCCTGCCCAGCCCCGCCACCTCGATCTCGTGGATGAAACGATTGTCGTGCTGGCGGGCGGCCGGCACATCGACCCGCTTGCCGTCCTCGACCAGCACGCTGTCGCGATTCTGGCTGGCCAGAACCATGTCGAAATTCCAGCTCACCTTGTAGCACAGCGGCTCGACCACCGCGTTAGGCTCGGGAATGCCGCCGCAATAGGAATCGATCGCGGTGATGGTGTCGAACTGGCCTGCGGCGCGTGCGTAGAGCACAAGGTCGATGCCGGGGTCGAGCCCGCATTCGGTCACGATCGAAACGCCGGCCTTTTCGGCCTCGGGCGCGAGGTCGCCGATGGCCTTGCCGTAATTGGTGGTGACCAGCGGCGTGCGCGTCGCGATCGCCGCCTGCACCGCCTCGCGCATCAGCGGTTGCGGCAACAGGTCGATGACCGCGTCGACGTCCTTCATCACATCGGCCAATGCTGGGCCGATCGCGCCCTCCGGCACGACGAAACGCACCCGGGCAAGGTCGGTCAGGCCGCCAAGCCGCGCAGCGCCGTCGGTTGCGGTGTCGAGGCAGACCACTTGCTCGACGCCGTCGCTGGCAACGAGATCGGCGATCGCCGCCCGGCCTTGCAGGCCGAGGCCGCCGAGAACCGCGATCTTCATGCCATTTCCTTCCGCGTCTCGTCCGACCAGCAGCCTTCCGGCAGGCTGACCCATTTGTTGCAGGACGCCATGACGACGAAGGTCTCGCTGCGCACGACTTCGCCCGGCTCACCGGCGCCGGGGATCAGCTCGCTGGTGACGCGGTAGAGATCGGCGACATCGCCGGCCACGGTTACGTCGACGATGATGTCGAAGCGCCCGGTGACGACGGCGGCCGAATTCACGAAAGGCAGTTCGGAGATGCGCTGCGCCAGTTCTCGTGCCCGGCCGCGCCCTTGCGCGTTGATGCCGACGATGGCCGAGATCAGCTCGGGGCGTTCGGTCAGGTTGAGCAGCCCGACGATCTTGAGCAGGTTCCGGTCGAGCAGGTTGCGCAGCCGCATGCGCACCGTCGGCACCGAGATCGCCATCTTCTCGGCGAGGCGGTTGACGCCAAGCTGCGCATCTTGCGACAGCAGCTTGACCATTCGCCGGTCGGTCTGATCGAGATGTTCCCGCAAATGCCAAGGCTTTCACAAATGGAAAGAAACGATTGGATTTTCTTTCAGATATGAAAATACCTTATGAGAGATTTTTAACAACGGCAAGAGCCATGTCATCCGCCATGGCTCCGTTCCTGTCGGCAATTTTCGTCGAGTGCGCCACATTTTGTTCTTGCTTTGTGCCGGCAGCTATGCTATTAATTTGGATATGGTGCCAATTTGGCTCCAACGACCCGTCCTCCCGAGGCGGGTTTTTGTTTCCGGATCTTTCGAAGGTTCAGCGCCGCCGGTCTAAGATTGGCGGGACAGCGTGGTTCCGCGGGGCGCAGCCGCAACTCATTGTACCTTCACCCGATAGGCGGAAAGGCTCATCCGCGATATGGCCAAAATCGGCTTTTCAATAAAGCTATAGCTGGCCAGGGAGACGACAATACAGACTGTGACAATGACTATGCCTGCGATCCATGGTGATACATTGGCGCTTGCAACGACAGGAGCGATCGCAAGCAGCACGATAGGATGGGTCAGATAGAGAGAGTAGGAAGCGTCGCCCAATCTTGACAGCACGCGAGGAGCAAAAAGCCGGAAGTAGCTTTCCAGGCTGATGCAAGCCGCGACAAGGATCAACGCCGGGATTCCCTGAGCAAGGGTTCGCGGCAAGTCGAAGCCAAGTACCATCACCAGCACGGACATGATGGCGAACACGATTGCCGAGGCACCCAGGAAAACAGGCAAACGCGTCAGCCCGCGGACCAGGTGGCCGAGAGCCATGCCGGCAAGGAACTCAAACAGGATTGGCGTGGTGTAGAAAAACAGCACAGTGTCGGCGGCGGGTTTGAAGATGATGCGTGCAGCAACGGCGAATGCAAAGACAACGCCGACCGCGGCCATTTGCGTCAACCTGCCAAAACCCATAGTCGCCGCGAACAGAATGTAAAACAGGATTTCCAGATTGAGCGTCCAACCCACGCCAAGCACCGGTTGGACATAGCCTGTGACCGTATCGAGATAGGGTATGAAAAGCAGGCTATTAGTGGTCTGCTCAAGAGACACTGCACGACCGGCAAACAACCAAAGTGCGGCGACCATGAGGAAGATCATAACCCAATAGAACGGAACGACGCGCGTGAACCGCTGCATCAAAAAAGCACGGTGGTCTGGGCGTCTGTTCTCCGTCGAGAGAACCATGACAAAACCACTGATGACGAAAAACAAGTCGACGCCACTGTTCAGAACGGGAATACGCAGGTCGAGCATGCCCAGTGCGGCCGGAAGATGATAGATAACAACCATGAGGGCTGCTAGCCCCCGCAGGATCTGTACCGATGTATACTGTTGAATCCGGCGCGGCGCGGCGTGATCATTCTGTGGAATGATGTTCATAAAAAATGGTCCCCGGTGCAGGAGAGCACTAACATGCGGGGTCGTTGATGTGCTGATTAATTGCCTGTTTAATTAATATATAAAGTTTTAGATAGATTTTACTGACGCTAGCTCGCGGCCATACTTTAGACCCGCCCGACTTTGGCCTGCCTCCCTGTCAAATCCTGGCATCTCCCCCGTAAAGAGGAGATCGGCGGACATCGACGCTTTCCCCGCGCTAACGACTGGTCTCGAAGATAGCGACGGCTGCCGCTGTCAGCGCAGCGCTACCGGGTGCTACTGTTCCATCAGGAAGCGCCTTGCCGTCTTCCAGTCCGACGCGCGTCGACCAACGGCGTTCCGCCGCCCGGTGCACGAAAGGCCAGACCGTGGCGTCGGCGCCGTGCAGCAGGATTGCCCGGCGCATTCCGGCGCCGTCGAGCACGGCGGCGATATCGTCGCTGATCTCAAGCGCAGCGTCCGGCTCCTGCTCGGAGATTTCGATCAGGATGCGCAGCACGCGGTTGCCATGGTCGAGGCTCACCAGGCGTTCGGCGTCGGCAACGGAGGCGAGCCCGGCCTCGATGCCAATGCCGCGCTGGCGCAGACGGTCTATGACTGCCGGTGCTGCATTCTCGCTGAGATTGACCGAGGCATAGTCGGGCAGCTCGCTCCAGGCGGCGATCACGGCCAGCGTCCGTTGGTCGTCGTCCTCGATCCAGGCACCCGTCGACACGCCAATCAGCGTCCCCGGGCAGGCGCGGCGGAGCGCCAGCACCGTCCGGTCCATCGCCGCCGGAGCCAGGCTTTCGCGACCGTCCAGCCCGCGGGCATGAACATGCAGTTCGGCGGCGCCGGCGGCGACGCAGGCCGCGCCGTCGCGCGCCATGGCTTCGGGATCAAGCGGCAGTCGCGGGTGGAAATCGGCGCTGCGCGCGCCATTGATGCAGGTCTGGACGATCATGCCAGGGGCAGTCCGGTTGAAGTGGAACGAGTTTAGCGCATGACCACGAAATCGGAAATTGAATGACGTCCCGTCCCGCGCAGTTCACCCGGCAAGAAACGGGTGGTCCGCGCGCGCCGTTTCACCCATCTCAATGACACAGAAGCCACAGGAGGCGAAGCCATGACCATCCATTCGATAGGCGCGAAAGCGGCGGTGAAATCGGCGGAGCTGCGCGTTGCCGGATATGATTGGCGGAAGCTGGCCTATGAGCTGAGCGGCTATGGCTGCGCGGTGATGGAAAAGCTGCTGACGCCGCAGGAGTGCCGGAATATCGCCGGGCTCTATCCGGACGAGAGCCATTTCCGCAGCCATGTGCACATGGCGCGGCATGGTTTCGGCAAGGGCGAGTACCGCTATTTCCGCTATCCCTTGCCCGACTTGATCGGCGGCTTGCGCATCGCGCTCTATCCGCGCCTGGCCGCGGTCGCCAACGACTGGAACGAGCGCATGGGTATCGCGCAGCGCTATCCCGACGAACACGCCGCGTTCCTCGAGCAATGCCACGAGCAGGGCCAGACGCGGCCGACGCCGCTCCTGCTGCAATATGTCCCGGGCGACTTCAACTGCCTGCACCAGGATCTCTACGGCGATCTTGCCTTCCCGCTGCAGGTGACGATCCTGTTGTCGGAACCAGGCAAGGATTTCACCGGCGGCGAGTTCGTGCTGACCGAGCAGCGTCCGCGCATGCAGAGCCGCGCCGAGGTGGTGCCGCTGCGCCAGGGCGATGCGGTCGCCTTCGCGGTCCACAATCGTCCGGTCCAGGGCACACGAGGTAATTACCGGGTCAATCTCAGGCACGGCGTCAGCCGGCTTCGCTCCGGCATGCGCCACACTGTCGGTATCATCTTCCACGACGCCAAGTAACCGAGCCGCCCGGTCGAGGCCCGGCGGCGGTTACCTGGAAAAATCGCTGCGCACGATGCCGTGGCGCTGGAGCTTGTCGTAGAAGGTCTTGCGCGGAATCCCCAACGCTTCGATCGTGCGCCTGACGTCGCCGTCGTTGCGGCCAAGCGTTTCGCGGATGATGTCGGCCTCGTAGCGCTCCAGCCGCTCCGGCAGCTTCATGGCGGCGTTCGATTCGGTCGGGGCAGGGGGTTGTGCTTCGGCGCCTTCCTCCAATCCAAGCACAAACCGCTCGGCGAAATGCGCCAGTTCGCGCACATTGCCCGGCCAGTCATGGTCGCTCAGATGGCGATGCACCGAAGCCGGCACTGCCGGCACCTGGCGGTGGAAACGGGCGGCGGCGCGCTCGGCGAAATAGAAGAACAGCAGGGCGACATCGTCGCGGCGCTCGCGCAGCGGCGGGATCGAGATCGTCACCACGTTGAGCCGGTAATAGAGATCCTCGCGGAAAGCGCCGCGCTGGCGCGGATCGCCGAGATCGACCTTGGCGGCGGCGACGACGCGCAGATCCACCGGCCGCACCTCGTTGGTGCCGAGCGGGGTGACCTCGCGCATCTCCAGCACGCGCAGCATCTGTACCTGTGTCGAGACCGGCATGCTTTCGATCTCGTCGAGGAACAGCGTGCCGCCGCTGGCATGCTCGATGCGGCCGATCCGTTTCCTCTGCGCGCCGGTGAAGGCGCCGGCCTCATGGCCGAACAACTCGCTCTCAATGACCGTCTCCGGCAGCGTGCCGCAATTCAGCGCAACGAAATTGCCCTTGGCGCGGCGGCTCCAGCGATGCAGGAGGCTGGCCACCACCTCCTTGCCGGAGCCGGTCTCGCCGGTCACCAGCACGTCGACATCGGTGTCGGCGATCTGGCGTAGTGTGCGGCGCAGCCTGTCCATCGCTGGCGTCTGGCCGATCAGCGGCAGGCCGTCCTGCGCCTCTCCGGCCGCCTCGCGCAAGGCGCGGTTCTCCATGACCAGGCGGCGCTTTTCCGCTGCGCGGCGCACGCTCTGTACCAGCCGGTCGGCGGCGAAGGGCTTTGTGATGAAGTCGTAGGCGCCGTCCTTGATCGCCTTGACGGCCATGGCGATGTCGCCGTGGCCGGTGACGAGGATGACGGGAATGTCGGCATCCAGCCGCAGGATGCGATTGAAAAGCTGCAAGCCGTCGATCTGAGGCATGCGGATATCCGACACCACGACGCCGGTAAAACCGGCGTCGAGCCCGGCCAGCGCCTCAGCCGCCACCGCAAAGGCGGAGACCGAGAAGCCGGCAAGCTCCAGCGTCTGCACGGTGGCCTCGAGGAGATCGCGGTCGTCGTCGATCAGGATCACCGGCGCGGCATTGTCGTTCGTCATGATGGTTACGCTGCTGTCTGGAGATGAATGGTGAAGCGGGTGCCGCTGTCGTCGCTCGAAACCTCGATGCGGCCGCCATAATCGGCGACGATGTCCTTCGAGATGACGAGGCCAAGGCCAAGGCCTTTTTCCTTGGAGGTGTTGAACGGCGTGAACAGTGATTTGAGGATCGCGGGTGGAATGCCCGGTCCGTTATCGGACACGCCGACCGTCACGCCGTCCGCGGTCTCCTCGACCGACACCTGCACATGAGCGTCGTCGCGGCCGTCGAGTGCTTCGAGCGCGTTCTGGAAGAGGTTGATCAGCACCTGTTCGAGCCGCACCCGATTGCCCATGACCTTGAGGCTCGGCGGCGGCAGGTCGATGGCCAATGCGTCGAGCCGGCCGGCAAAGCGGCTTCTCAACAGCATGACGGCGCCTTCGATAACACCACGTAATTCGACAGGCTCGGCGGCGGTGCGGCCCTTGCGGGCAAATGCCTTCAACTCCTCGGTGATTGAGCCGATGCGTTCGGTAAGGGCTGCGATAGCGCCGAGGTTTTCCTCGGCCGGCCGGGTCTGCTTGCGGTCGAGGAAGGTGCGAGCATTGTCGGCATAGGCGCGTATGGTGGCGACCGGCTGGTTGATCTCATGGGCGACGCCGGCAGCGACCTGGCCGAGGATGGCGAGGCGGTTGGCCTGGACCAGATCCTGCTGCACGATCTGGAGCTTGGCTTCCGTGTTGCGGTGGCCTGTTATCTCGGCCTGCAACCGGTCGCGGGCGCGGCTCAAATCCTCGGTCCGTTCGACGACGCGGCGTTCGAGTTCGCTGCGGGCCGCCTGTTCGGCGGCAATCCGCATCTGCGCCGACTGCCGGCGCCACAACAGATACGCAGCAAGGCCGAGCAGCGGGACGACGACGCCGAGCGCAAGAAGCCGCATTTCGCGGACGGCGGCGGCGATCGGCGCTTCGACCGGGACAAGATAGTCGAGCCGCCAGGGGGTCGAAGGAACCGTCGTGGAAAGGCTGAGATACTCCGCGTCGCTGCCGCCGGGCGTCATCGCGTGGACGATCGACACATCCGGGCTGAGCGCCCGCGGGTGCTTGATCGGCAACGGCACAAGCGGCGCGTCGCCGAACTGTTGGCTGTCGCGGATCGCGGCTTGCTTAGGTGCGGCCAGCGGTGCGGTTGTCATGAAGCGCCAGGACGGCACGCTGGTGATCAGCACGACGCCATTCTCGTCGCTGACATAAGCCGGGCGGTTCGCCTCGCGCCAGTCGGCTTCGAGCTGGTCGAACTCCATCTTGACGACGACGACGCCGAGCGGTGCGGCTGCACCGCCGACGCGGCGCGAAATGTAGAGGCCGGGACGCTTGCTGACATTGCCGAGCGCAAAATACTCGGCGGTTCCGGCCTGCATCGCGCCGGAGAAATAATCGCGGAAACGGTAGTCGTTGCCGACGAAGCTGATCGGCTCGCGCCAGTTGCTGGAGGCGATCGCCAGTCCATCGGTGCCGATGACATAGAGTACCGACGCCTTGGTGCCCGAGACCAGCCCCTCGAGCTTGCGGTTCAGCACATCGATTGCCGCGGCATTTTTCTGCGACAGCGCGTCACGCACTTGCTGGTCTGCGGACAAAAGCAGCGGCAGGGCGCGCGGGCTTTCGAGCACCGCGCGCAGCAGCGCGACCTTCAGATTGGCGTCGGTACGCCCCTGCGCCGCCAGGGTCCCGACCTCGGCGGTGCGGCCATAGAGGCCGGCGCCGTAGAGCGCTGCCGTGACGATCAAAAGCGCGATGGCCGCAAACAGCAGCCAGGCTCGGCGCGCCCGCCTGGCGAGTTGCTCGGGCGTCGAAGACAAGGCACCGGCGGGGCGTTGCAGCATCGCCCATTTGTGCATGAACTCGCACAAAACACAATTCGACCTATGCGGAGAGTCGCACTTGATCATGCGTCCGGCAGTGCGGACGTTGTCGAATGCTCAACAAAATCAATGATGAATAACTCTTCTGCGTATCTGGCACGGGTGTTGCAAACACGAATTCAGCAGTCGCGAGGCTGCTGGTCAAAACAACTGCCCCGGGGAGTCGAGCTTTCGATCGGGGCGCCATGGAGGACGTCATGCAGACAGCAATCGCTGCCGCCGAGCCGCGCGGCAAACTTCCCTTATACCGGCATCTTTATGTGCAGGTGCTCGCGGCGATCGCCGCCGGCGTGCTGCTCGGCCATTTCTATCCCGAAACCGGCGAGGCGATGAAGCCGTTCGGCGACGCCTTCATCAAGCTGGTGAAGATGGTGATCGCGCCGGTGATCTTCCTGACCGTGGCGACCGGCATCGCCGGCGTTTCCGACCTGCAGAAGGTCGGCCGCGTCGCCGGCAAGGCGATGATCTATTTCCTGGTGTTCTCGACGCTGGCGCTGGTCGTCGGCCTAGTCGTCTCCAATGTCGTCCAGCCCGGCGCCGGCATGCACATCAATCCGGCAACGCTCGATACCACCAAGGTGGCGGCCTATGCCGAGAAGGCGCACGACACAACCATCGTCGGCTTCCTGATGAACATCATCCCCGACACCATCACCGGCGCCTTCGCGCAGGGCGACATCCTGCAGGTGCTGTTCTTTTCGGTGCTGTTCGGCGTCGCCCTGGCGCTGGTCGGCGATCGCGGCCGTCCGGTCGTCGATTTTCTGCAGGCGCTGACCACGCCGATCTTCCGCCTCGTCGCCATCCTGATGAAGGCCGCGCCGATCGGTGCGTTTGGCGCCATGGCCTTCACGATCGGCAAATACGGCATCGGCTCGATCGCCAATCTCGCCATGCTGATCGGCACATTCTATCTTACCGCGCTGCTGTTCGTGCTGGTGGTGCTCGGCGCGGTTGCCCGCTACAACGGCTTCTCGATCCTGGCGCTGATCCGCTACATCAAGGAAGAGCTGCTGCTGGTGCTCGGCACCTCGTCCTCGGAAGCGGCATTGCCGGGCCTCATGGCCAAGATGGAGCGCGCTGGCTGCAACCGCTCGGTGGTCGGTCTGGTCATCCCGACCGGCTATTCCTTCAATCTGGACGGCACCAACATCTATATGACGCTGGCGGCGCTGTTCATCGCGCAGGCGACCGACACGCCGCTCACCTACGGCGACCAGATCCTGCTGCTCGCCGTCGCCATGCTGAGCTCCAAGGGGGCTGCCGGCATCACCGGCGCCGGCTTCATCACCCTGGCGGCAACGCTTTCAGTCGTCCCCACCGTGCCGGTCGCCGGCATGGCGCTGATCCTCGGCGTCGACCGCTTCATGTCGGAATGCCGGGCGCTGACCAACTTCATCGGCAATGCGGTGGCGACAGTGGTGGTGGCCCGCTGGGAGGGAGAACTCGACCAGACGAAGTTTGCCGCCGCCATGGCCGGCGACTTGCCGGAGGAAGTCGACCTGTCGCTGCCGGGTTTGCAGGCCGCCTGACCGTCTAGGCCACATGACCACAAGGCCCCGGAGGCGGTTCGCCGGCTCCGGGGCAAAAGCGGCGGCGGTGGCGGCATGCCGCCTGAAACGCAACCTGAAGTGGCCCTATTTTCGACGCGGGGCTTGTTCCAGCCGCATTTGAAGGCCAGTATCCGCCATGCCTTCAGGGCACCCGTCCGCTTCGCTCCCGACCTGATTGCGAGGCGAGACATTTCCGTCGGGCTCGGTTGCGACATCACCTTGGCCGAACGTCGGAGCTTTTGCTGCCGCCGACCCTGACCATGGCAGCAGCCTCGAAGGCAATGGCGGCCTCAGTACGAAGTCGCAACGCGAAACGTGACCCGTCTCCTCGTGGGAAGCGCAGGCTTTCTCCCAGGGAACTCGTTGCGCGCCAAGAGGGGCGCTTGAAGAGGCGGGCCGGCCCATGAGCGGGCCTTTGCCGAACCAAAGCAAGATGCGAGGTCAAACGCGATGCAGCCTGTCATTCCGGTATCCATCATCATCCCGAACTACAACTATGCGCGGTTCCTCAAACGCAGCATCGACAGCGCCCTCGAGCAGGACTACGCGGATGTCGAAGTCATCGTCGTCGACGATGCATCGCAGGACAATTCCACGACAATCATGGAATCCTATCGCGATGAGATACTCGCATGCCCGCGGGCGCAAAATGGCGGACACGCGGCGGCGTTCAACACCGGCTTTGCGGCGAGCTCGGGCAAGATCGTCCTGTTCCTCGACGCCGACGACTATCTTTATCCAACCGCCGTCTCCACCATTGTCGAAACCTGGGACGAGGCGACCGCTCAGGTCCAGTCCAGACTGCATATCGTCGACGAGGGGCAACGCATCAAGGATGTCTTTCCGCCGCCCGAATTGCCTTTCGACAGCGGCGACGTCATGCCGAAACTCCTGCACAAGGGCCGCTATCAGACGACAGTGACCAGCGGGCTGGCCTTTGACCGCGCAACGCTCGAATCGATCATGCCGATACCGGAGCCGGAGTTCCGCCAGGGCGCCGACGGCTATCTGGCAACGTTGGCGCCGATGTACGGGCATGTCCAATCGATCGACGAATGCCTCGGCGCCTACCGCATCCATGGCGCCAACCATTCAGTCTTCGGTGAAAAGCTCGCCGAGCGGGCACGCTGGCGGGTAACTCACGATTTCCGCCGCATGCAGGCGCTGTCTGACCAGGCCTCCGGGATCGGCCTGACCATCGTGCCGTCGGATGCTGTCCGCCACGATCCGGTCCACCTGGAAGAGCGGCTGGCGTCGCTTTGCGCGGACAGAGACCGACATCCCGTGGCCGACGATTCCCGGCTGGCGCTCGGGGCGGCCGGCGCCGTCGCCAGCCTCGAAATGACCGCATCCCTGCGGCGGCGTGCAATCCTTGCCGCCTGGTTCCTGTCGGTCGGGGTGTTGCCGCGGAAGATGGCGACCGCGGTGCTGTCGTGGAAGCTCGACGCATCGTCGAGGCCGGCATTTTTGAGCCGCCTGTCCAAGAGAATCCGCCATGCGATGGGTTAGCGGCGATCACGGTCCCGCCTGCCCGGACCGGTTCTCCGGTTCGACGGCGCGCTCGACCAGGACATGCGCTTCCCGCGCGGCCTCGATGAACGCGTCCCTGGCGGCTTCGGTCCAGCGATCGTCGCTCATGGCGCGGCGGCATGTGCGCAGTGCCAATCCGTGTTTGGCGCTGCCGGCGTCACGCCAGTGGGTTGTCAGCAACTCGACAGCCTGCCGTGCGTTGGAAATGTTGCGGATATCTCCCACGATGCCGACCGCAACCGCAACCGGCTTGGCAAACCATCCCTGGTTCATGGCAGAGCCCTCGACGTGTTGAACCATCTATAACGAAAATCGTAGCGCAAGGTTTCATTCGCGCCAGTCACCACGGCGTGAGGCGGCCCTCACTGCGCCTCGCGCAGCCTGACCACGACGCTGCGCGCCACAAGCACCAGCACGGTGATGACGATCAGGATCACCGAGAGTGCGGCGATCGCCGGGTCGATGTTGTCGCGCAGGCCCATCCACATCAAGCGCGGCAGCGTGATGGCGTTGACCGAGGTGATAAACAGGGTGACGCCGATCTCTTCCCAGGACAGCACGAAGGACAACAACGCCGCGGTGACGATGCCGAACTTGATATTGGGCATGATGATGCGGGTGGCGCGCTCCCACACGGTGGCGCCGAGGCCGCGGGCGGCGAGGTCGATGCGGCGGTCGAGCTGGCTTAGCGACACCAGGATCAGCACGGTGGCGAAGGGCACCGTCATCACCGCATGCGCCATGGCGACACCCAGCCAGGTGTCGTAGCCGAAGAATGAGCTGACGCCGGAGATCGAGGTCAGCAGGAAGTAGAGCGTGATTGCCGAGACCACCGGCGGCACCACCATCGGCAGCAGCACGAAACCGACCAATGCTGCCGTGAAGCGCGGCTTGAACATCCAGATGCCGAGGCTGAAGCAGAGCGCCAGCACGGTGGAAAAGGCGCTGCTGACGATGCCGATCCTGATCGAGAGCAGGATCGAATTGATCCAGCGCGGATCCTCGATCAGCGCCCGGTAATGGCGCAGCGACAATTCGCCCGACGGCATCGCCAGCATGCGGCTCGGCGTCAGCGACACCGGAATGACGGCGAGCAGCGGCAGCAGCAGGAAGAGCGCGACCAGGGCGGCGAGGATCAGCGAGACGGGACCGGGGCGGTAGGTCGGCATCGCGCTACACCAATTGCTTTGGTCTGATATAGCGGAAAAGCAGCGCCATCAGCGCGCCGACGAACAGCACCAGCACCACGCTGATCGCCGCACCCAGGCCCCAGTCCGGGCTCTGGAAGATGCGGAGATAGATCAGCTCGGCGATCATCACGCTGCGGCCGCCGCCGAGGATCGCCGGCGTGACGAAGAAGCCGAGCGAAAAGACGAAGACGATCAGCGCCGAGCCGATGATGCCGGAGCGGGTCATCGGCACGAATACCGACCAAAAGGTGCGCATACGGCTGGAACCGAGGCCACGCGCCGCCAGCAGCACGCGATCGTCGAGGCTGCGCATCGATGAGGCCAACGGAAACACGGCGAAGGGAATGAGGAAATGCGTCATGCCGACGATAACGCCGAACTCGTTGCGCACCAGCGCCAGCGGCTCCGAGATGAAGCCGACCGCCTGCAGCCAGGTGTTGATCAGGCCGCGATTGGACAAAAGCGCCACCCAGCCGAAGGCGCGCGTCAGCACCGAGATCCAGAACGGCACCAGGATGCAGAACTCGGCCACGACGCGCTGCACCGGCGTGCCGCGTACCCAGACAACGGTGATTGCGTAGGCGGCGGCAACCGAAACGATCGTCACGATCGCGGCGATTCGCAGCGTGCGGATGAAGACCGACTGCACCAACTGATCCGTGAGCAGCGCATTGTACTGCCCCAGCCCCGGCGTGGGCAGGGTAAAGCTCCATTTAACCACGCCAAGGAATGGCCAGGCGTAGGCCAGCACAAGAAAGAGGAGCAGCGGCGCCATCAACAGCGCCGCGCCCATCCTGTCGGAGAGGTATGCTCTCATCCGGTTATCCCGGCTTGTCAGGCGGAGATGATCTTCGTGTATTCGTCGAGTGCTGCCCCGTAGTTCTTGGCGTACCAATCCATGTCGAGCGGAATCTGCTTCTTCATGTTCTCGGGATCGACCGGGTTGATGCGCTTCTTGTCGGCGGGGATCAGCGCATCGGTGGCCGGATTGGCCGGACCCTGGCCGAGCTTGTCGAACATGATGAGTTCCTTCTCCGGGTCCTGGGTGGTGGCGATGAACTTCATCGCCGCGTCCTTGCCGCCGGGATTGCCCTTGAGCACGGCGAGCGCGCCGGGCGAGATCAGGCCCTGGTCCCAGATGAACTTGATCTTGCCGCCGGAATCCTGCTCGATGAGCGAAGCCCGCGTCGACCAGACGATCGCCATCGAGGCCTCGCCATTGAGCAGCACGCTCTGGCTTTCGGCGCCGCCGCCCCAATAGGCGACGACGTTTTCCTTGAAGGCGGCGATCTTGTCATGCGCGCGCTTGAGGTCGAGCGGGTAGAGCGATGCCGGTGCGATGCCGTCGGCGAGCAGTGCCGCTTCCCAGCTCGACACGCCCCATTTGTAGAGCGAGCGCTTGCCGGGGAATTTTGCCACGTCGAAGAAGTCGGCCATGCCAGTTGGTGCCTGGCTGCCGTATTTCTCGGCATCATAGGCGATGACATAGGAGAAGAAATAGGTCGAGGCGGCGTATTCCCAGCCGAAGCCCGGCCGCATCTTCTTCTTGTCGACGACCGCATAGTCGATCGGCTCGAGCATGCCTTGGGCGCCGAGCGTGATGGCCGAGAACGGATCGACGTCGACCAGGTCCCAGGTCGGCGCGCCGCTCTTGAACTGCGCTGCGATCGCGCCTTCGGTCGGGCCGGAGCCGTCCATCTTGACGGTGATGCCGGTCTCCTTGGTGAAGGCCTGGCCGTAAGCCGCATCGTAGGCGGTGATGGCGTCGCCGCCCCAGTTGACCAGCACCAGTTCCTTCGCCGCGGCAAAGGCGCCGGTCGAGCGCAGCAGCATCGGCGTGCCGGCCAGCACCAGTGCGGCCAGCTGCGTGAACTGCCGGCGCGAGATCTCGCCGCGCACTGCCCTGGCGGATAGCGCCTCGATGGAATTTTTCTTGGTTTGGTTTGTCATGTCAGTTCCCCTTTTTTGTCGTTGGTATTTCCTGAATGTCAGCTTGGCGAATTCGCCACGCCGATCGTCATTGCTCTCCATCCGGAAGGAGGAAGCCTTTCTCCGCGGGCCAGGTCAGCCAGACGGAATTGCCCTTGCTGAGGGCAGAGGCGGCGACCTCGTTCGGCACCGAGACCGTCACCTTGGCGCCTTGGCGCGTTGTCAGATCGAGCCGCGTTGCAGCGCCGAGATAGGTCGAGGCGACGGCAGTCGCGGCAATGCCGTTCTCGCCTGCCGCGGCTTCGCGGGCGATCGACATGTATTCCGGCCGGATCGCCAGGATGGCATCGCCACGGACCTTCTCGGCCCTGCAGCGCATGCTGATCGCGCGGTCTTCGCAGAGGCCCGTCGAGCCATTGTCGGCCGGGCGCACGCCCTTCAGCGGCAGCATGTTGATCTCGCCCAGGAACTCGGCGACGAAGCGGTTATCCGGCCGGTCGTAGACCTCGTCCGGCGCGCCGACCTGCAGCAATTTTCCATGATTGAAGATGGCGACGCGCGACGACAATGCCAGCGCCTCGCTCTGGTCATGGGTGACGAAGACGAAGGTGGTGCCGGTCTCCTGGTGCAGCCGCTTCATTTCGGCCTGCATCTGGCCGCGCAGGCCCTTGTCGAGCGCCGAAAACGGCTCGTCGAGCAAAAGTACGCCCGGCTCGAACACCAGCGCCCGCGCCAGCGCCACGCGTTGCTGCTGGCCGCCGGACAATTGCGACGGCAGTTTCTTCTCGTGGCCCTTGAGCCCGACGCGCTCGATCATTTCGCCGACGCGGCGCTTGATCTCGGCCGCCGATTTCTTGCGCACCTTGAGTGGGAAGGCGATGTTGGCCTCGACGCTCATATGCGGGAACAGCGCGTAGCCCTGGAACACCATGCCGGCGGCGCGCTGCTCGGCCGGCCGCTCGGTGATGTCGACGCCGTCGCTGTAAAGGCGACCGTCGGTCGGCTGAATGAAGCCGGCAAGGATCATCAGGAAGGTGGTCTTGCCGGAACCGGAGGGGCCGAGCAGGGTAAGGAACTCGCCACGGCCGATATCGAGCGTCAGATCGTCCAGCGCACGGAACGAGCCGAAGCTCTTGCCGATCCCGATTGCCTTGATCTCTGCGGCCCGGCCGGGTTGCTGCATCCTGCCCTTTCCTTAGCGTAGCCGAAATCGTAGGCAGGGCGGCGGCCCACCGCAACCGAATAGTTTTCGCCTGACCGGCAAATTTGATTCATCTATGCGCCAATCTCCCCTCGAGGGGGAGATGTCGCCGAAGGCGACAGAGGGGGTCGCTTCGCTTGAAGTGCCAACCTCCTCTGCAGCAGCAGGCCGAGCCCAGTTGGACCGACCCCCTCTGGCCGCTTCGCGGCCATCTCCCCCTCAAGGGGGGAGATTAACGCTGGTTCTCCGACAGCTTCGACCTCAGCCACCGCCCAAACGCCTCCAGCACCGGATGCGCCGCCTTGGCGTGCTCGGAAACCAGAAAATACGAGCGCGGGGAGTTGATCGCTATGTCGAAGGGGCGGACCAGCCGGCCTTCGCTCAGTGCCCGGCCGCTGGTCAGCTCGTCGCCCATGGCGATGCCCTGGCCGGCGATCGCCGCCGAAAAGACCAGGTTCATGTCGGAAAAGAAGATGCCGCCTTCCGGGTCGGGGTTCTCGACCTTGGACAGGGCCAGCCAGCGCGCCCAGTCCTCGGTATCGCCGAGATGCAGGAGATTGGCGCGCAGCACGTCTGCCGGCTTGGAGAAGCCGCCGATCTTGTTGAGCAGGGTAGGGCTACACAGCGGCGTGAAGGAGATTTCGCACAGCAGCTCGACCGCGCGGTTCGGCCAATTGCCGACGCCGAAGGCGATGAAGGCGTCGGCCTCGGCGTTGCTGACATCATCGAGACGCCGCGGCGTCAGGATGCGCAGCGCGACATCGGGGTACATCTGCCGGAACTCGCCGATATGGGTGCACAGGAACAGGGAGGCGAAACCCGGCGTACAACTGACACTGAATGAGCCGCCGATGCCGGTGCCGGCATGGCGTGTCACCGCGTCGCCCAGCACCGTCAGCGCCTTGCGCACGTCGCTGGCATAGCGTTGGCCGCGTGGCGTTAGCGCCACGCCCTTGCCGATGCGTTCGAGCAGATCGAAGCCGAGATCGCGTTCGAGCAGGCGCAACTGATGACTGACGGCACTGCGGGTCAGATGCAGTTCGTCAGCGGCGCGCCAGACGCTGCCGTGGCGGGCAAAACTGTCGAGGGCGCGCAGCGCCTGCGTCGAGGGAATTCTCAAGAGGTGAACCGAATTTGCATGAGCCGGAAAAACATATCACTTTTTGGCGAGGCGCTTCACTGCTTTCTTTGAAGGATGAAGATACCGGTGACCTCGGCGCAAGCGACCGCGCTTGCCTGTCTGGACGAAATCCAGCCGTCGCTGTCGGCGTGGACGCGGACCATCTTCGATTTCGGCGAGACCGCCTGGCGCGAATACCAGTCGGCCGCCTGGTATGTCGAGCATCTGAAACACGAAGGATTTTCGGTCGAGGAAGGATCGGGCGGCATGCCGACCGCCTTCTGCGCCCACTGGACCAACGGGACCGGCCCGACCATCGGCATGTATGCCGAGTACGACGCGGTGCCTGGCAATTGCCAGGATGCGGCGACGGTGAAGCGACCGCGCCCTGGCCTCGGCGAACAGGCCGGCGGCCACACCGATCCGCATTCCGGCCTCGGCATTGCCAGCCTCGGCGGGCTGCTGGCGACCAAGGCGGCGATGCAGCGCCACGGCGTATCAGGCACGCTGCGCTTCACCGGCGAGCCGGCGGAGAAGGTGAGGGGATCGAAGCCGATCCATGCCGCGAAGGGCTATTACGATGGGCTGGCGGGCATGATCTCCTTCCATCCTTTTTACATGCTGCCGCTGTGCAACACGGCGCGCTGGGACACACATTGCGGTGCGGCCTATGCGATGATCTACCGCTTCATCTGCGACGAGCCGGAACATTGGGTTCGCGCAAGCGATGCAGCACCCATCCCGCAGGCGCATTCGGCGGTCAGGGCGCCCGGCGCCAACGACGCGCTCATGATGATGTATATGGCGTCCAAGGCGCTGCGCGATTCCATGCTGCCGCACCAGGGCGGCTGGTCGATCAGCGAGGCGATCCTGACGGCGGGCCAGGCGACCGCCGACAATCTGCCGGCGGGGCTGGCCGAGATCCAGTACATGATCCGCGTGCCGACGCTGGCGATGGCCGAGCAGGTCACCGCCGTGCTCGACCGCAATGCGGAAGCCGCAGCCAGGATGAGCGGCTGCCGCCATGAGCGGCACTGGGTGTCGAAGTCGCGGCCGGGGCTGGCCAATCACGTCATGGCCGGCATTGCCTTCGACGCGCTGGCGGCGGTCGGGCCGCCGTGCTGGGACGAGACGGCCAAGGCGATCGCCCGCGAAATCCAGGTCAATGCCGGCGGCACGGCGACCGACGAGCCGTTCATCGCCGAGTTGGAGCAGCTGATCACGCCGCAGGATGCAGAAGCGATCCTGCGCCGCGATTTGCCGCCGTCGCAGCTCAATTCCACCTCCGACGATTACACCGACATGTCGTGGCATACACCGACGGCACGATTCTACGTCGCCCGGCCGGCGCTGCGATCCGAGAACGGCCACGCGTTTCCGTCCTGGGCGATGAATGCGCTGGGCGGCATTTCTGCCACCATCGACCCGATGGTCATCTGCGCCGCAAAGACGGTCGCGCTGGCAGCACTTCGCCTGTTGGAAGACGAGGCTGCGCGCGACGCGGCGATGGATGAATTCGTCACCCGCACCGGCGGCGGCATCGGTGGCTCGAACTGGATCGCGCCGCTCTGCGACTACGATCCGCCAATCGGATTTCGCTGGCCGGAATACATCACCACCCCGCGCGGACGGGATTGGTGGATACCAGGCAACCAAGCCGCATGATCAACCAAGCCGCCCTTCACGAGGAGAAACCCCATGACCGTCCATGACCGCATCGTCACCGAGCCGTTTTCGCTGCAGCGCCGCAACCCGGCCGGCGGAACCAAGCCGCTGACCGCCTGGGGCTTCGCCAACGAGACCGACGTGCTGACCGACGTGCTGCTCGGCTCGCCGAATTTCCTGCGCCATCTCTCGACCAGCTCGCTGTCGCGCAAGCATCTGCGCGAAGCGCCATGCAACGTCCAGATTGCGCAAGCGCAGCACAAGGATCTGGTCGCCGCCTATGAGCATTTCGGTGTCAACATCCACTGGCACGAGCCGACGCCGGAACTGCCGATGCAGGTCTACTCGCGCGATTCCAGCGTCATGACGCCGTATGGCGCCATCATCACCGCCATGGCCCAGTGGTGGCGGCGCGGCGAGAACTACGCGGCGATCCGCACCTATGAGAAGCTCGGCATCCCGATCTACGACATGGTCACCGCGGGCACGTTCGAGGGCGGCGACTTCAACGTCATCGAGGACGGCGTCGTGCTGATCGGCTGCGGTGGCGCCCGCACGCAGGAGGAGGGCGCGCGCCAGGTGCAGGCCTGGTTCGACAAGGAGGGCTGGGAGACCCGCATCGCCTTCATCGACGAATATTATGTCCATATCGACCTGATGGTGGTGCCGATCGCTGAAAAACTGACCGCTGTCTGCCTCGCCTGCACGGAGCCGGGCATCGTCGACTGGCTGAAGGGCAAGGGCCACGAAATCATCGACGTGCCGTTCCAGGATACGATGGCGCTCGGCTGCAACTTCATGTCGCTGGGCAAGGACCGGGTGATCGCGCCGACCTCGAGCCAGACGCTGATCGGTCAGCTCAAGGCGCGCGGCTTCGAGGTGGCGGCCATCGACATGAGCGAGATCTCGAAGACCGGCGGCGGCATTCACTGCATGGCGCAGGCATTGAAGCGCGAGCCGGCCTGAGGGGCCGGCCTTTAGCCCGGCCGCTTGCGCGAAAGCGCCATTGTCAGCACCGTCGATCCCGCCTGGCGCGCGGCGCGCGCCTACAGCACGATGAGCTTTCCCTTGCGCAGACGCCGGGCGCAACGATAGGCGAGGTCGGCGGCGACCATGTCTTCCATGGCAATGCCCATCGCCTTGTAGGTGGTGATCTGCTGATCCGAAACGCGACCCGGCGCGCGGTCGAGCAGCATGGCGCCAAGCTCGGTGCCGAAAGCCGGATCGAAGCCGGCAAGCTCGCAAGAGCCGACCGGGGTCGGTTTGAACGCATCCTTGGTTTCGACAAAAAGACTGGATCTGCCGATGAGCTCGATCGGCATTTCACCGCCGGGCGGTGCCACCCCGACCGACGAGACATGCGTGCCCGGCTGGACCCAGCCTGCGTCGATCACCGGCTGGTAGGAGTGGGTCGCCAGGCACACCACGTCGGAACTGCGCACTGCCGCCTCGAGGTCGGCGACCGCCACCACCGACGGATGCAGCCGGGCAAGCGCTGCCGCATCGTCGAAACTCTTTGAAGCGACACGGATTTCGGCAAAGTCGCGCACCAGCGGCAACAGATGCAGGTGCTGGTTGGCCTGCACGCCGGCGCCCACCACGGTCGCTATCCTGGCATCCCGGCGCGCAAGCGCGCGCACCGACAGCACGGCGGAGCCGGAGGTTCGCACTGCGGTTATGAAGGTGCCGTCCATGATGCAGACCGGCAGGCCGGACAGCGGATCGAACAGGCTGATGGTGGCAAGGTGGCTGGGCAGGTTCTTGGCCAGGTTGCCTTCGAAGACGTTGACGATCTTGACGGTCAGGTTCATGCCCTCCATCCAGGCCGGCATGGCGAGGCTGTAGCCGGCCCCGGGGATGTCGAGTTGTGGTCGGGGTGGATTGACGACCTTGCCTTGTGACAGCACCTTGAAGCCGTCTTCCAGAACATCGAGAAGCTGGCTGAGGTCGATGCATGCCATCACGTCGGCTTCGCTCAGCACCAGGATCTCGGTCGCTCCCTTGCTGATTTCCGCCGCACTCCTGCCGGCTGGGCTGAACGCTTGTTTGGTCATCCTGCACTCCTGTGGTCGTCGAAATCGGCTCACCGCGTTTGCTTAGGTGAGAGAGGGAAGCGCAGGTTATTGCGACGTTTTATGTGATGAAATACGTTGTTTTTGGCATCTCTGCGTGAAATAAGCACAAAAATCTCTGAGATAGCGTGGATTGTGGAATGGAGGATCTCGACCAGATAGACCGCAGCCTGCTCAGGCTGCTCCAGGAAGACGGCCGTCGGACGACGCTTGATCTTGCCGGGCGCGTCGGGTTGTCGCCGACCGGAACCAGCCAGCGGGTGAAGCGCCTGTTCCGCGACGGGTTCATCACCGCGGTCAGGGCCGTGCTTGATCCGCGCAAGGTCGGCCGGGGAACGCTGGTGTTCATCGAGGTCCGGCTTGACCACACGGCGCCGCATGTCTTTGACCGCTTCGCCGAAGCCGTGGCGAAAGCTCCGGAGGTTCTGGAGTGCCATATGGTGGTTGGTGGTTTCGATTATCTGGTCAAGGCGCGGATCGCCGATATGGCGGTGTTCCAGGATTTCCTGCAGCGGGTCATCCTGCCACTGCCTGGCGTGCGCGAAACGCACACTTTCGCCTCCATCGCCGATGTCAAGCCGAACGCCCTCTTGCCGGTGTGATCAGGTGGAGGGGGAACGCTATTCAGGGCGACTTGCATCGCATCTTCGCCATCTTATCGCTCCCCCTGGCGTGCCTTCCGGTGCAGAGATGCCGGAGACCGGCTCTAGCCTTGCAGGGTCAGCAGGTTTGCGTCGCGCGCGAGCCGCCACTCACCATCCGCCTCCTTGCGCAGGAGCGTCAGCGCATATCCCGATCGATGGACCGGCTCGCCATTCGGCGGGGTCGCGGTCATATCGATGCGGCTGCGGATGAAGGCCCAATTGCCGAGAAGCTGTAGTTCCACGATATCGCTCGTGCCGTCGATATGAACGCCGGCCGTCTCCCGCGCGGCTGCCGCGAAGATCTCCTTGTCGAAGGGATCCCGGCCGGGAACCATGAAGATAGCGTCGTCCGTCATCAAGCTGAGGACGGTAGCGATGTCTCCACGCTTGCTCGCATCCATCCACGTCTCGACCAGCTTTCGGATTGCTCTTTCGTCGCCCGTCATCCGTTACCTCCCTGGCATCTCGCCGTCATCGATGGCGCACGGCGCTCCTCCCTCGCTGCTACATAGGGCTTAGATCGCTCTCGTCATCGATTGCAGTGCGTCGCGCCGCGGGTAGCACGGTCCGCAAGCCGGCAGGTTCGCGCCCTCCATGCCTATCGCCAGCCACCGGAGGCGGTGATGCGCTCGCCGGTCAGCCAGGACGCTTCGTCGGAGGCGAGGAACACCGCGACGCGGGCGACGTCGTCGGGCAGGCCGAAGCGACCGAGCGGCGTCATGGCTATAATCTGCTTCTCGAATTCGCTGCCGATGATGCCGATGCGCGCGAGGCCCTCGGTATCGATGCCGCCGGGCGCGATGGCGTTGACGCGGATGTTGCGTGCGCCGAGCTCCCGCGACATCGACAGCGTGATCGTGTCCACCGCACCTTTGGTCGCGGCGTAGACGAGCGAGTTCGGCTGCGGATTGCGGCTGGCGACCGAGCTTATGTTGATGATGCTGCCGCCGCCCGCGCCAAAATGGTTCACTGCTGCTTGCGTGGCCAGAATGATGCCCAACACATTGGTGTCGAACTCGCGGTGAAACTCGGCCTCGGTCACCGCTTCCAGCGGCTCGAATGCGAAGACTCCGGCATTGTTGACCAGTATGTCGAGCCCGCCAAACTCCAATTTCGCCGCCTCGAACAGGCGGCGCACATCAGCCGCTTGCGACACGTCGCCCTGGACGGCGACGGCGCGGCCGCCACGGTCCTCGATCTCGGCGACGACGCGGTCGGCGCCTTCCCGTGACGAGGCGTAGTTGACGACCACTGCGGCGCCGGCCGTGGCAAGACTCTTGGCGATGGCGGCGCCGATACCCTTGGAGGCGCCGGTGACGATGGCGACCTTGCCGTTCAGCTTGCTCATCAAATCTCTCCTTTGTTGACGATGAGCGGTATTTAATCATGATCGAAACGCGTATTATGGTGCCCACAATCCGTTCTTTCGTGCCTGGAATTCCGGAATGACCACCATCCTCGAAAAGACCGCCGGTCTCGTCGCCTTCGTCCGCACGGTCGATGCCGGCTCGTTCCATGCCGCCAGCCGGCTGGTCGGCTCCAGCCCGTCGGCAGTGTCGAAAAGCGTGGCGCGGCTCGAGCGTCGGCTCGGCGTCAGGCTGATCCAGCGCTCGACGCGTCGGCTCGGGCTGACCAGCGAAGGCCTCGCCTACTACGAGCGCGTGGCGCCGCTGCTCAGGGCGCTGGACGATGCCGAAGACATCGTCCAGCTGGCCGATACGGCGCGCGGCCTGCTGCGCGTTACAGCGCCGGTCGAGCTTGGGCGTGGCCTGATCGCGGCATGGGCGCAAGCGTTCCTTGCGCAGCACGGCGCAGTCAAACTGGAGCTCAGCGTCACCGACCGCCACACCGACCTGATCCGCGAAGGCTATGACGTTGCGGTGCGCATGGGGCCGCTCTCAGACACCGGGCTCGTCGCGCGCAAGATCGCCAATCTACCGATCATGCTGGTGGCCTCACCGGCCTATGTCGAGCGGCGCGGCCGCCCGGCATCGGTCGAGGACCTACGGGACCATGATTTCGTCCGCCACCAGATGGCCGGCCGGCCTTATCCGGTCACGTTTGCCGACGGTACGATGATCGTGCCGGATGGCCGGTTAGACACCGACGACGGCGGCGCCATCCGCAATGCAGCACTTGCCGGTGCCGGCATCGCGCATCTGATGCGGTTTGCCGTGCAGAACGATCTCGACACGGGTCGCCTGGTCCGCATCCTGCCCGAGGTAGCGATGCCGACCATGCCGGTGCACATCGTCCATGCGTACGGGCGACAGCTGCCGGTCCGGGCGCGGCTGTTCGTCGATTTCCTTGCAGGCCAAATGGCTGCGCTGACGCGATAGGGCAGACGCATGGTCTATGACGCTAACACCCAGCTTTTGGCAGAGACCAACCGTGCCGGCCGCTTGCGCAAGCGAACCACCCTTACCCGAAGCTAGAACGTGATCTTCACTGAATCGGCGCTGCGGTTGGCCGCGCCGTGGTGGACGGCCTCGATGTTGTTGCCGTCGGGGTCGAGCAGGAAGGCGGCGTAATAGCCGGGATGGTAGGATCGTTCGCCGGGCGCGCCATTGTCGGTGCCGCCGCCGTCGAGGCCGGCCCTGTAGAATGCGTCGACCATGGCGCGGTCATTTGCCTGGAAGGCCAGGTGGTGGCGGCCGGTCAGCTTTCCCAGGGCCGCCGGGCTGTCGGGGCTGGAAATGAACAGCTCGTCGGCCCAGAAATAATCATTGCCGGCGCCACCGATCGGTATGCCGAGCACGTTGAGAACCGCCTCGTAGAAACGACGGCTGGCCTTGAGATCCCTGACCACCAACTGGAGGTGGTCGATGAGACGGCCGCGATGAAGTTCCTGATTTGCCATGCTTGACAGCTCCTGATCGCCGGTTGGGAATCTAGCTTCGAATGGTGCGCGGTCAATCCAGAAAGCCGTGGAATGGCGCCATCGCGCCGACTGGATAAAAAATGCAACCGGATTGTCGGATTCAAGACATGTCCAACGTCCTTCGGACGCAAGCGGCTCGGCGGAGCTCGAAAGGTCGTGCCGTATCAACGCTTCCGGCATGGGAGAAAAGTGAAATGAGCCTTCCCTATCGTTGGGTTATCGTCGCGGCTGGCGCACTGATGACCTGTGTCGCCCTCGGGGCGATGTTCTCGCTGGCGATCTTCCTCGAACCGATGGCGCTCGACACACAATGGTCGCGCGCCGGCATATCGAGCGCGATGACGCTGAACTTTCTGGTGATGGGCCTCGGCGGCTTCGCCTGGGGCGCCATTTACGACCGCTTCGGCGCCCGCATCGTCGTCATGACCGGCGCCGTGCTGCTCGGCCTGGCGCTCGTCCTGGCCAGCCGCACCGGTTCGCTGCTCGTTTTCCAGTTGGCCTACGGCGTGCTCGTCGGCCTCGCGGCAAGCGCCTTCTTCGCGCCGATGATCGCGCTCACCTCCGCCTGGTTCGACACGAACCGCAGCCTCGCCGTCTCGCTGGTCTCGGCCGGCATGGGCGTGGCGCCAATGACCATCTCGCCCTTCGCCCGCTGGCTGATTTCGGCCTACGACTGGCGCACCGCAATGTTCGACATCGGCATAACCGCGTGGGTGCTGCTACTGCCGGCCGCGCTTCTGGTGCGCCAGCCGCCCAAGCCCGCTGCCGACGGCGCTGCCCCAAGCGTTGCCGCGGAGGGTGCCGGCATGACGGTCCCACAGGCGCTGCGCTCGCCGCAATTCATCGTGTTGGGACTGACCTTCTTTGCCTGCTGCGCGGCGCATTCCGGGCCGATCTTCCACATGGTGAGCTATGCGATGCTGTGCGGCATAGCGCCGATGGCGGCTGTCAGCATCTACAGCATCGAGGGCCTGGCAGGGCTGGGTGGCCGGCTGCTTTACGGCGTGCTTGCCGATCGGCTGGGCGTCAAGCCGGTGCTGATCACCGGGTTGGCCATACAGGCCGTGGTTATCGCCGCCTATCTTGCGGTCAGCGAGCTTGGTCAATTCTACACGCTCGCCGTCATCTTCGGCGCCACCTATGGCGGCGTCATGCCGCTCTATGCGGTGCTGGCGCGCGAATATTTCGGCCAGCGCATCCTCGGTACGGTGTTCGGTGCAGTAACCATGCTGTCCAGCCTCGGCATGGCTTTCGGCCCTCTCGCCGGCGGCATGGTGTTCGATGCCTATGCCAGCTATTCCTGGCTGTTCATCGGCTCGGCTCTTGTCGGGCTTGGCGCGATGGCGATTGCGATCGCCTTCCCGCCGCTGCCGCGCAGGGAGTTGCAACCGGCTTAAAGCAGGATCGGCGGAAAAGGGCGGCCGCTTGGATGGCAAGCGGCCGCGATCCAAAAATAGCTGGCAGTGTTTGTTCGGCATTATGAAACGCGAATTGCTATGCCCGCAGGGCCACCACCTCGGCGCCGTCAAGCGTGTAGCGCGCATAGCGGAAATCGCGAATTCTCGCCAATCTGTCGCCGGCCCATTCCAGCAGGATAAAGTATTTTAGCCCTCCGGCCGAGTCGTCCGGATCGATCACAAGAATGGCTGGCTGCCGATCCACCAGGCCTGGAAGCAGCCGCCAATCGTGGATACCCGCGTAATTGTGGAAGTACCGGCCCACTTTCGTGCGGCCGCTCGCCCGGAGCCGGTTGACGAGGTCAAGCCGCACGTCCTCGGCCAGCATGTCGCGGATCGCATCGAAGTCGCGGGCGTTGAACCGCTCTACATAGGCTGCCAGGCGCGCCCGCTCGGGCTCGGCCAACAATGGCACTGGTCCATCGTCAGGCTCGCCGGCGACCTCGCGCAGGCGCAGACGGCCGCGATGCAGCGCGGCTTTCACCGCCGGAACGCTGCTGTCGATAATATTGCCGATTTCTTCGATCGTATAGCCGAGCACATCCATGAGGATGACGCTGCTACGCTGCGCCGCGGGCAGGCGCATGAAGGTCTGCAGGCTTGCGGCTGCAGTGTGCCGGCCCTCGGCCGACATGCCGGGGTCAGGTATCGTGTCGATATCCTCGACGGCATGCGCGGCATCCACCCTGGCGCGACGGCGCAGGTGGTCGAGCGCGGCATTGTGCGCGATGCGAAACAGCCAGCCCTCGACATTGGCTATCGGCCCGGTCCCGGGGAACGCCTCGAGCGCCTTGACCGTAGCTTCCTGGACGACATCCTCGGCATCGATCACCGAACCGGTCATGCGGGCACAATAGCGGTGCAGTTTCGGCCGCAATTCGCCGAGCAGCCGGTCAAATGGCTCCCGTCCTTCTGGGGTGCCGGTTGCGGATCCGGTCATCGCACAAGGATCAATTTCATGCGTATCTCCCAGGCAGGGCGCCCGTCATCAGGCGCAGCGTCTTATAGACGCTCGACGATGGTAAAAGGATTCGGTCGAAAAAACTTTCTCTTGCTGGAATCCTTTGATGGTTCCTACGCGTCTCTGGATCACGGGCCCGTAACCTGGCGGGCCCTTTGTTCAAGCCGGAGGCGCCATAGTCATGAGCAAGCAAAGTGCAGGATCAACGAAGGTCTGGGTTCTCGCCCTCACGTCGATAGGCTCCTTGATGGTCGTTCTCGATGCGATGGTCGTGGCGACTGCATTGAGCACGATGCGGGTCGAGCTCGACGCCTCGCTGGAGACGCTGCAATGGACGATGAACGCCTACAATTTGAGTTTTGCCGTCCTGCTCATGACCGGGGCTGCGCTCGGTGACCGGTTCGGCCGCCGCCGTACGCTCGTTGCCGGATTGGCGTTGTTCATCGCAGCGTCGGTTGCCTGCGCGCTCGCTGGCAATGCCGGATTGCTGATTGCGGCGCGTGCGGTCCAGGGCGCAGGTGCCGCAATGGTCATGCCGCTGGCCATGGCGCTGCTGAGCGTCGCTTTTCCCCCGGAGGAGCGAGGCAAGGCGCTGGGTATCTTCAGCAGCATCACCGGACTGGCCCTGATCATCGGCCCGATGGCGGGCGGTGCGATCTCCGAAGGCCTCTCCTGGCACTGGATATTCTGGCTCAATGTTCCGGTCGGCATCGTTCTCATCCCGCTGGTGATGCGTCGGATTCCGGAGAGTTACGGGCCGGGCACGGCAATCGATGTCCTCGGCGTCGTCCTGGTAATTGCGGCGGCATTTGGAGTGGTCTGGGGTCTGATGCGCGGCAACATTGTGGGCTGGAGCAGCTCTGAAGTGCTGTCGGCGCTGACGGCCGGGCTGCTTCTGGCCATCGCATTCGTCCTTTGGCAGCTGCGTACCCGTGAGCCCATGCTGCCTTTGCGGTTCTTTCAGGCGCGCGCATTCTCCTCGGGCGTAGGGGCGAACTTCCTGCTCTGCGCCGCCATGTACGGGCTCGTGTTCCTGTTGCCGCAGTTTCTGCAGTTTGCCCAGAGCCGTGGGCCGCTCGGCGCCGGCATGGGATTGCTGCCTTGGACCGCGACGCTTTTCGTGGTCGCACCGATCGCCGGCAGCCTGATCAACCGCGTCGGCGAGCGCTGGCTTGTCGTGGCCGGATTGATCCTGCAAGCGGCTGGAATGGCCTGGCTGGCGCAGATCGCAGCACCTGATCTGCCCTATATCCAGCTAGTCGCCCCGCTGATCATTACCGGTGCCGGCGTGTCGATGGCCATGCCTGCCGCGCAGAACGCGGTTCTCAATGCGGTCGCGCGGCCGGAGGTCGGCAAGGCTGCCGGCACGTTCAACACATTCCGCTTCCTCGGCGGCGTATCCGGGATCGCGATCGCCGGTGCGGTGTTCGCCGGCACTGGAAGCTTCTCGTCCACCGACGCGTTCAGCGATGGCTTCACCTCGGCAATCGACGTCTCCGCTCTGCTCTCGCTCGCCGGCGCGCTCGTCGGATTGGGGCTCCCGGAGCGTCGCGCAGTGGTGCTCGCGAATGCCAGCAAGGAGGCGTAACTCGGAGGCGCGAAGCTTGCGCTTGCTCCCACTGTTGTCGCGTTAACAGCAGCCGCGCCAGCGCAGCAAAAAGGTCGCCGAGCGTCGGTTGCCGGCCGGTCCTGTGGGGGGCATCTGTGTCCAGACCCAGATCTTGCGCGCCCGTGATGGCGGCAAACATGCTGCACCGCAGCACCTCCCGCCGATATCGGCGGGCCAAGGCAGCGCGAGGAAATCGTCAAAAACGGACAATGCAGGCTGCTTTCTGCTGTTTTTTAGCTTTTATTAGTCGCGCCTCACGTTCCTGTTTCAAATGGGTCAACTTTTTGTGTTGCGTTGCACAACGGTGGCCCTATTCTGCGCAAGGGGGGCGCTTCCGATTGGAAATGCGCCGTGAACGACGCCGCTATGTTGACCGATTGGCAGTTTCGCCGTCCCGCCGGCGCACGTCGCTAATGGGAAATGCGCGCGACACCCAATTGGACGCGCTGAGAGCCATCGCCGTGACGATGGTGCTGTACTCGCATTTCTTCGCGGCCGGAGGATCCTCGTTCTGGGGCCATATCGGCGTGCGTCTGTTCTTCGTGCTGAGCGGCTTTCTGATCACCCGCCTGCTGCTCGAAGCCCGCTCGGCTGCCGAATTCGAAACCGGACCGGCGCTGAGATCCTTCTATATCAGGCGGGCGCTGCGAATATTTCCGCCCTATTTCGCCTTGCTGGGTTTCGTCTGGCTGGTGGACCTGGAGCAGTCCAGAGGATCGCTGGCCTGGCATGCCCTCTATCTGTCGAATTTCTGGTACGCGGCGCAGAATGAATGGACGCCCTGGCTGCTCTGCCATTTCTGGAGCCTGAGCATCGAGGAGCAGTTCTATATCGCCTGGCCGCTGATCGTCCTGCTGGCGCCGCGCCGGCACCTGGAATCGATCTGCATCGGCGTGATCGTGCTGTCGCTGGCCTACCGGTTTTATTGGCCGATCGCGGGAACGCCCGGTTTGGCGCGCGACCTGCTGCCGCCGGCGTCGATGGATGCATTGGCGTCGGGCGCGCTGCTTGCCGCTTACCGGTCAAGAACAGCCGGCTTGCCGCAATGGCTTCGAGCTGGCTGGCCGGGGCTCGCGGTGGCGTTTTTCGTTCTGCAGTGGTTTGCGCCGGCGCCGGCAAATCCGGTGCAGGAATGGGGTCTCTGGCTGCTGTTGCAGATCCTGCCTGTCGCGCCTCTGGTGGTCATCGTTGCAAGCTGTTCAACGGGCATTGGCGGTCGCGTCGGAAAACTTCTCGAACTGCCGCCGCTGCTTGGCCTTGGCCGCATCAGCTACGGCGTCTATCTCTACCATCCCATAGTGCTGGCTCTGGTCGTCAAGTCGCAGCCCTGGATCCCGCTCAACGTCTCGGAGCAAGGGCCGGGACGGTTCCTGGTCGCGGGAACTGCGACGCTCATGCTGGCTTCGGTTTCGTGGCTGCTTTTCGAAAAGCCGCTCAACAGCCTCAAGCGCCACTTCCCCTATGTTGCTGGAAAAGGCCGCGGCGCCATCCCGGCAGGCATGGACGTGGGCAATGCCGGATGGCTCGCGGCGGGAGCATATCCGGGCAGGCCGCTTGATGGTGGCACGTCACCCTTGCCGCGCAAGCTGCACCGAACCGATCGGAGCTGATCATGGCTGCTGCTCCCTTGGTTTCCGTTCTGCTGCCGATCTACAATGCGGGACCTTATCTCGCCGCTGCGCTGGGCAGCATCCTGCGGCAGGATTACGAGCGTCTGGAGGTCATCGCCATCGATGACGGCTCGACCGACAACTCGCTGCAGATCCTGCAGAAATACCGCCAGGCCGACAATCGCATCTCGATCATCTCACGCGAAAACCGCGGCCTGATCGCAACTTTGAACGAAGGCTTGGCCATGGCCCGCGGCGATCTGGTTGCCAGGATGGACGCCGACGACATCGCCTATCCCCAGCGCCTGTCGCGGCAGGTCGCGCTGTTCAGCCGGCAGCCTGACCTGGCTCTATGCGGCGCGGGTTTCGATACCTTGCTCGGCGACCGCATCGTCAGGGGTTCGCCCGATCCGATATTCCAGGACAGTATCCTGCGAATACTGTCGATGTTCTTCACGATCTTCATGCATTCCACGGTCGTCTACAACAGGAAGGTCATCGAAGAGAGCGTTCTATTTTATGACGAAAGCTACAAGCATGCCGAGGATTTCGACCTGTTCAGGCGACTGACCGACCGCTACCCTGCGGCCATGATCCCCGAAAGCCTGATCGCCTATCGTATCCATGACGACAGCGTGACCAACAGGCACAAGCGCGAAATGCGCAGGACCCATTTGAAGATCGTCGCCGAGAACCTCGAGCGCGAAGGGCTCGCACAAGAGACGCAAGGCCTCCGCGACATCGGTGAGGTCCTGTCGATGGACACGGTTCGCCGTGCCGCCGAATGGATCCTTGCGCTGGAAGAAAGGATTTCCGCACTGCCGGCCGAGACGAGGCCGAGCTACCAGGCCGGCACGCTGAACCTGTTCTATTTCCTCTATCAGCTGATATCGGGAGAAAGACAGCCGCTGCTGATGCACGAATTCCTGACGCGGACTGCGAAATGGAAACTCATCCGGCGGCGCGAGCAGTACGTGTTTCGCACCGGTGCCTTCGCGCCGCGCTTCAGTCTCGCCTCGATGTCGGTCACCAGGCAGGTGGATGCCTTGTCGCGGTATCTGCAGTCCGTGCCGGCCGCGGCGGTTTTGCCTTCGAACCAGTTGAGCTAGCAGCGCATGTTCGTCAAATCCCATCAGCTCCAGCAGCGCGGCCGCTCGACGGTGCCGGCGGCCATGTCGCCCCGGCCGCAGCACGGGCCGGCACCGGAGGTCAGCTTCATTGTCTGCACACGCGACCGCGTCAACGTGCTCGAGCCTTGCATAAAGTCGATCCAGGCCGCGTGCCGCGCCTACGCTGCCTTCTCTGCCGAACTGGTGGTTGTCGACAATGGCTCGACCGACAGCACGGCCAAACGGCTGGCCGGCATCGCCGAACTGTCGGACATCCCGTTCACCGCAATTTGCGAGCCGCGACCCGGATTGGCGGCCGCGCGCAATGCCGGGCTGGAGCGGGCGCGGGGCCGCGTGCTGGTTTTCGTCGATGATGATTGCGCAGTCCACCGGGATTATTTGCGCGATCTGCAGCGGCACTATGCGGCAGGCGAACGGGTCATCCGCGGTGGCCGCGTCGAGATCGGCGATCCCCGCGACCTGCCGTTCACCATCAAGCGGTCGCCGGTGCGCGCGCGGCTTACCCCAGACGTCCATCCCGGCGGCTTCGTGCTTGGCTGCAACATGACGATGCACCGCGATGTTGCCGCCCGCATCGGCCGTTTCGACGAACGCTTCGGCGCCGGCGGCCCGCTGCGCTCCGCAGAGGATACGGACTATCTAGTGCGGGCGGTGCTACTTGGGATCCCGGTCGAATATGTGCCCGACATGACTATCTATCACCATCACGGCCGGCGCGACCGCAAGGCCATCGAAAAGCTGCACCGCGACTACAGCATGGGCAATGGCGGGCTTTGCCTGAAACATATCCGCCACGCGCCGTGGCTGCTTCGGCATTGCTACTGGTCGATGAGGGCGGCCTTGCGCGAACTGGTGAAAGGCCCTTTGTTCGACCGTGAACTCAAGCTGTCGCACTGGCCGATCGTCGGCATGAATTTGCTCGGCGCGGCCAAGTTCGCGGTGCTTTTGCTGGCGAAATCCCCCGAGACGACGGAAATGCGACAGGAGCAACAGGCAAATGCCGAGGCAAGGTGATCCGCCACCATGCGATTGATGCCGCCCAGCCTGCCGATGCTGCGCCGCGCGCTCGGAAGAAAGCAGTTGCGCCTGCTTCCTGCCGTGGTGGTGCTCGGGCTGCTCAGCGCCGCGCTTGAAGGTTTTGGTATCGGTCTGATCATTCCGTTGTTGAACATAATCATGGGGCAAGGGCAGACCGGCATGGCCGGCTTTTCCGCCGTCTTCCAGCATGTCGGATCGAGCCTGAGCGAGCGCGACCGCCTGATCGTCATATCCGTCGCCATTCTCGGCTCGATCGTACTGAAGAACCTGTTCGCCTACGCCAACACGCTGCTGACCACCTTCATCTACGGCAAGGCAAGCCATTCGATCCGCAGCGCGCTGTCGGAGCAGCTGCTTAGGGTAGGCTACCCGTTCTTCCTGCAGCAAAGCCCGGGACGGCTGCTCAACATCATCTCCAACGAATCCTGGCGGGCCTCGGACGCCATCCAGATCACGCTGGGGGCAATCGTCAATGCATCGGCCGCCATCATCCTTCTGGCTTTCCTGCTGCTTTTGTCGTGGCAGATGACGCTGCTGGTGACGCTGGGGCTGGCCCTCGTCCAGGTCGCGCACGCCGTGCTGTCGGCCAATCTGAAGGCGCCGAGCCGCAGCGTCGCCTCCCGCAACAGCCAGCTCGCATCGCAGATGCTGCATCTGGTGCATGCCGGGCGGCTGATCCGCATTTTTGGCCAGGAGCAACGCGAGAAAGCGGCTTTCGACCAGGCATCCGACGCGGTGCGCCGGGCGGCGTTCGTGCTTTTAACCCGCCAGGGAGCGTTGCCGCCGCTGACCGAGGTTCTGCACGCCATGCTGTTCCTGGCGGTGGTGATCGGCGCCTGGTTCGCCAATGTTTCCTTCCCGCTGATCGTCGCCTTCGTCATCCTGCTCTACCGGCTGCAGCCCTATATGCGGTCGCTGCAAATGGCCTGGACACAGCTGCAGGGCCTGAGCGGATCGCTGGAAGAGGTGACGTGGATGCTGGACCCATCCGACAAGCCCGCGCCGCCGCAAGGCAGCGCAGCGTTCCCCGGGCTCAGCCAAGGCATCAAGTTCGAGGACGTCACCTTTACCTATTCCGGCTCGGAACAGCGCGCGGTGGTGCTGCATGCGGCGAGCTTCGACCTCCGCAGCGGCCGCTCGACCGCGCTGATCGGCCGGTCGGGCGCCGGCAAGACGACGATCGTCAATCTTTTGTGCCGCTTCGTCGAACCGGATAGCGGCAGGATTCTCGTTGATGGATCGCCGCTGGACCGCATCGACCCCAGCCAATGGCGAAAGCACATCGCGCTCGCCAGCCAGGAGCTGGAGCTGGTCGACGGCACGATTTTCGACAACATCATCTACGGCCAGGACGCGGCCTCGGCCGATGACGCCGAGCGCGCGGCAAAACTGGCCGAAGCGCATGGCTTCATCGAGCAGCTGCCGCAAGGCTACCGGACGGTCGTCGGCTACCGCGGCGTCAATCTCTCGGCGGGACAGCGGCAGCGGATCGCGCTGGCCAGGGCCCTGGTGCGCGATCCCGATATCCTCATCCTCGACGAAGCCACCAATGCGGTGGACGGCCTGTCGGAAGCGGCAATCGTCGAGACGCTCAAGTCGCGCGCCGGCCGTCGCACCACCATTGTCATCAGCCATCATCGCAGCACCATCTCGTTCTGCGACGACGTCGTGATCCTGAGCCACGGCCGCGTGAAAAAGCAGGCGCCGTTCGCCGCGCTTGCGACGCTCAGCATGGACGAGCTTTACCAGCACGAGGCGCTGGAAGGCTGAGGGCGACCCCGCTGCGTGCGCGCGCTGGGAGGTCGTCTCGGATGTCAAGCCAGGTCAAGCATCTCAGGGGCGAGGAAGACCTCCGCCATACGTCTCTACCGGATTTCTGGGATGATGAGTGATCCCGAGCTTACCCGCTTTCCATCTGGAGCGTACAGAACCAAGGGTCCGCCTGCCAAATCCAGCAATGGCAGGCGGACCCTAATCGGCGCATGAAGGGACTGATTCTGCGCCGATGTCTCCTCGAGGAGGTGACGCCATCAACTGAAGACGGGCGCAGTTGTTCCCGACGCCGGCCGTACACAAGACCATTGCGCAGGCAGGTCAGACTTAGGTCCCTGTAAACGCGCATCGCTGGCTGGAGTGAACATCGGATCGGCTCGGTGGTAGCGAAACTTCGGCCGGAGATAGATGCGGCCATCGGGTTCCGGGGCATGACGGCTCGGCGCTGATCATGGGCGGCGATCGATCCCCGCACGACTGATGCCGAGGGCGCTTGCAGTCCTGCGGAATACGCATCCACCGGCGCCAGTGAAGTTGTCCAAGCGGTACGCAGCGGTCGTCAAGCTGTTGCTAATATGCAGCACAGGCAGCGCTCTATGAACGGCGTCGCTTGGAACCGCTACCTCCGATCAACCGTTAGTGTCACAATGACAAACCAAAAAGTGAGGCTGATGATGGACCCGCTGCAAAACAACACGTTGGAGATCTGGTGTCTTGCGGCCGTTCCGCTGTCGCTGCTCCTCACGGTGTTATTAGCCGGATTTATCCTTTAGCCGGACCCAACGAGGCCGGCTGCGGACCGGGGCCTGGAAGATGAAAATGCCGGCTATTTAGGCACGCTAGGCGTCGCGGACACCCCGTAGCACCAGGCCGTGGCAGCCTTTCCAACATTGCCATCATAATCGGCACTTTCGACCGGTCCGGTCCGCGGCGATTGCTCGCAGGCCCGTTGCGAGGGCGAGCATGCGAGCTCGTACGTTTTTTACACAATCTCTGATTGGTGGACTCGCCCGCCGCCATCGACGTTAATTTTGCGTTAGCGACAGGAGGGGGGAGATCGCTAAAGGGAGGAAGAAAATGAAAGAAAACTACGATCTGACGATCGACTACGACGACGAACCTTACGACAACAAGCCTTACGATCTAGCCACATTCGCAAGGAAGCACGGGCTCAACATTCGAGCCGCCGAGCTTCTTCTTTTCGCCAAAGGCCCGTCTCGAGCGGCCTGCGATGCCGCGGCGAGGGCCTTTCTCGCGGCAGTCGCCGCACAAGCTATGAGACAATCGGCGCGGTAGGTCTCACAAACCATTGCTGACACGGCCTGCCGTGTCAGCAACCCGACGCACAGCGCTGGAAATTCCGGGCCGTTTCCAACAAGATGCCTGAGCATCCGGGAACGGCCTGAAATGTGCAATCTTTACAATATCACGACCAGCCAGGAGGCCATCCGCCAGTGGACCCGCGCCTTGCGCGACATCCTCGGCAATCTCGAACCCTCCATCGACATCTATCCCAACCAGCCAGGCCCTGTGGTGCGCAACACGCCGGACGGCGAACGCGAACTGGCCAATCTGCTGTGGGGTATGCCGACGCCACTGGAGCGGGTGAAGGGCAAGGCCGACTATGGCACCACCAATATCCGCAATCCGCAATACGGCCATTGGCAGCAATATCTCGGCATCGAGAACCGCTGCGTGGTGCCCGTCACCAGCTTTGCCGAGCCCAGCCCGACGCCCGGCGACAAGGACCCCGAGACCGGCATCCAGCGCAACTACTGGTTTGCACTCGGCGAGGACCGCCCGCTGTTCTTCTTTGCCGGCCTGTGGACGCATTGGCATGGCACTCGCAAGATCAAGGACGGCCCCGCCGATCACCAGGTCTATGGCTTCATGACGACCCAGCCCAACGCGCTGATCGCGCCGATCCACGAAAAGGCAATGCCGGTGATCCTGACCACGCCGGAAGAAACCGAGACCTGGCTCACCGTGCCGTGGTCGGAGGCGAGGCACCTGCAGCGCACGGCGCCCGATGACGCGCTGGTGATCGTCGAAAAACCGGCGACGCAGATCAAGTTTCCGCAGCAGGCGCCGGCGCAAGGCTCGTTGTTTTAGCGCTTGAATTTCTGCAGCACCCAGATGTAGCCCTTGGGTGGATGGTCCTGGTCGATGAACTGCGTCTTCACCGTCGTGTCCTTGCGGCTGCATCGTTTGCACCTGAACCTGATCGCTTCCAGCGGTTTGTTCCAGCCCACCACCTGGGCCACGTCATTCGCCCTGAAGCGTCCGACATGGTAGCAATGGCCGCACTCCACGATGAGCAGCATGTTGGCCTTGGCGGCACGCCCAACGCTGTCCATCGGCCCGGCCATGGCTCATTTCCGGGTCGAGTAATCCTCGGGCAAAGGAAGCAGGCCAAGCTCCGCCATCCGGTAATCAGGCTCCTTCTCCGCGACGCTGGCCAGCACCCCATGCAATTTCTCGACAAGCCCGCAAAGCTGCCAGAACAGCTCGCCATGCGCCTTCAGATGCAGCTGCGACGACAGCACCGTCCGGCGCAGGCTCAAAGCGTCCCTGATAATCGCCTCCGCATCCCTCGCCGACAGCCTGTCGAACCGGCTTTTTCGTCTGCCCATCGCGGCTCTCCTCGATTTGTGAGCAACCGCCCCGCCTACTGACAAATAGGAAGGCATTCCTCGCGGAGTCAATTCGCTCTTGACACTTTTTGTTCCCGTTTTGTTCAATTTCAACAGGAACGATCGGAGGCACCGCCATGGACCACATCGTGACGCTGGACAGCCGCCAGGAGGCAGCCCTCCGGCGCGGCTGCCTGGGAAGCGACAGCACGCCCCTCAATGCCTCTTGAAATACTGCACCTCGCGTTCGTGCTTTTCGGCGGCCTCGCGGGTATCGAAGGTGCCGAGATTGCGGCGCTTGCCGGTCTTTTCGTCCTTCTTGCGCGAATAGAGGCGGTATTTTCCGTCTTTGAGTTTTCTGATCATCTGTCACTCCCCGAGCCGCTGCTTCCCCTTAAGGTTGCGCGCGGCTTGTTCGATAGCCGCCCTGTCGTTTCCCAGCCTATCGATCAGCTCCTGCGCCTGTTCGCCCGATATGCCGGTGCGCACCGCCAGGGCCTCCACCGTCAAAATGTCGGAGCTCGCGACCTCGCGGGTTTCCGGCAGGGCGTCGCCTGCCGTCAGTGGCAGGGCTGCCTCCCTGTCGATCTCGGCCTCGGCCTGGTGCCAGTGCCGCTCGGGATCGCCATGGATCCCGCCTTCGCGTTCCCAGATCTGGTATGCGCGCTCACGAATCTTGTCTTCCCGGTCGTCGCCCATGTTGATTTCTCCTTTGGGTATCGGATGAACGCCGCGCCAACCCGAACGATCCAAGAAATCTGCGTGATCGTTGGGTGGGGTCGCACAAGGCGCCATGCACTGCGGCCGCCAGCCACCCCCCGGCCTGCCTACTCGCACTGCCTGCGCGGCCCGCCCGAATACGGCTGATAGCTGTTGTCCTCCGGTCGATATGACCGGTAGCGGCTGAAGCAGTATTGCACGTGGTCGAATGAGAGCTCGGCGGCGCCGGGTTCATCCGATGGCGGGTAGCCCTCCACCGACGACCTATCGCTCGCCTCGAAATAGCTGCCGTCATCGGCGGCGCCGAGATAGGGCGAGATGCAGGGGCGCTGTTGTCGGCTATAGGATGTGTAGTGGTTGTCGTCCGGCCTGTAGGAGCGGTAGCGGCTGGCGCACCATTCGACATGAGCGGCGGGCAGCGTCTGCTGCTCTTCCGCTGGTGGCTGGATAGAGCCGGTCGCGGTGATGTCGGTTGTCGACGCTGCGGCGGCATCGGCGGGTTTCGAGGTGCGATCGACTTCCGAGGTGCGAACGGGGACCGGGCGGGCCGGGAGGCGCTCGAGGCGCTGCGAGGCCGGGTTCACCGGTCGCGGGTCCCTGGTCCACAGTTCGGCGACGCTGGAGACCGGGGCGGCCGGCCGTACCGGCTTGGCTATTAGAAGCCAGGTGGCGAAGGCGAGGCCGCTGACGAATACGGCAAGCGTCAGCACGAAGCCGCCAAAGATTGCGAACAAGGCTTTCATGCCGCGCTCCTTCGCCTCCCGGTTAAGGAAATGCGGGGGTGGGGAATCCGGTTCCAGGAAGAGGGTGGGGGCAGGGCACTAAAGGAGGACCCCTCTCTCCGTCTCGACTACGCCGAGACACCTCTCCCGCTTTGCGGGGCGAGGAACCCAAGGCCCCTTAGGCGGCTTTCAGTGCAGGCCGAATTCGCGCAGCAATTCTTCGCGGTAGCGCACGAAGCGGCTTTCGCTGCGCTCGCGCGGGCGGGGCAGGTCGATATCGATCAGCCGCGCCGCGCCGCCTTTCTCCTTGGGCAGGATCAGCACCCTATCGGCGAGGTAGATCGCTTCCTCGAGGTCGTGCGTCACCATCACCATGGTGACGTTCTCCTCGCTCCAGATGCGCGCCAGTTCCTCCTGCATGCCGATCTTGGTCATGGCGTCGAGCGCGCCCAGCGGTTCGTCGAGCAGCAGGATTTCGGGCTGCACGGTCAGGGCGCGGGCGATGCCGACGCGTTGCGCCATGCCGCCCGATAGCTGCCTTGGGTAAGCCTCGCTGAATTCGGCGAGGCCGACGAGCGCGATATAGAAGCGCGCCCGTTCCTCGGCCTCGGCCTTGGGCACGCCGCGCACTTCGAGGCCGAAGGCGACATTGCCGAGCACGGTCAGCCAGGGCAGCAGGCGCGGCTCCTGGAAAATCACCGCACGCTCGGCGCCGACGCCGTGCACTGGCTTGCCGTCGATGGCGACGCCGCCGCTGTCGGCAGCCTCCAGCCCCGCAAGTATGCGCAGCAGCGTGGTCTTGCCCGATCCGCTGGCGCCGACGATGACAAGGCATTCACCCGAGCGGATGTCGAGGTTGAGGGTCCTCAGAACGGCGAGCGAGCGCCCACTGATGCTGAACGATTTGGACAGGTCGCGTATGCTGACCTGACCGCCGCTTGTGCTGCTCATCGCGCTCGTCTCCCAACTGGTTGGTCGGTTGCTTTTGTCAGTTGGTCTTGGTTTCGCCCGGCCGGTAGAGGATGTCCGCTGCCTTCAGCTTACCCTTTGGCAGGCGGCCGTCGCGCTCGAGCACGCTGACCCAGAAGTCGATGTCGCGGTCCGTCGCCTTGGCCCCCTGGCGCAGCCCGAAGCCGGTCCAGTAGCGCGCCAGCTCGCCGTTTTCGCCGCGCTTGTCGAGGATGTTTGCCAGCACCTTGCGCGCTTCGTCGGGGTTCTGCAGCGACCAGTCGGAGGCACGGGCGGATTGTTCGACGAAGTTGCGGGCGGCGTCGGGATGCGCGGCGATGAAGTCGCGCCTGAGCACGACGAAGCCGCCGGCCAGCTCGCCCAGCACGTCGGTGTCGTTGAACACGCCACGCACGCCGCCATTGTCGACCAGCGCCCCGGCAAACGTCGCCTGCCAGTAGCCGAGCGCCGCGATGTCGACCTGGCGGGAGCGCAAGGTCTGTTCGAGCTGCGGTCCGGGCACGACGACGAGATTGGCGGCATCCGGCGGCAGGCCGACGCTGTGCAGCGCCTCGCGCACGGTGTAGTCGAGATGGGCGCCGAGCGTGTTGACGGCGATGGTCTTGCCGGCGATGTCGGCGATCGATTTGATCGGGCTGTCGTCCAGCACGTAGAAGACGCTACGCACCTTGCTGTTGATGCCGTTGCTCGGATAGGCGGCGACGAAGTCGTTGCCGCCGGAGATCGAGTTGATCACGGCTGCGGTTGCAGCCGAGCCGATATCGACGCTGCCGGAGGCCAGCGCAAACAATGATTCCGGGCCGCCGCCGGAATAGCCGACATTCTCGACCTCGATACCGAGGCCTTTGAAATAGCCGAGCTCGGCGGCCAACTCATGCGGAGAGATGCTGCCACGGCTGGCGAGGGAGCGGAACTTGACGGGTGCCGCTTCGGCAAAGGCGAAGCGCGGCAGGCCGGCGGTGAGAAGGCCGGCGGCGAAGGGCGCGCCGGCAAGCAGGGAACGGCGGGAGATTTTCATGGTCCGGGTCTTTCCTGATTTGAGTTCTGGCCTGGTTGAGATTGGTAAGCGCGGGTGGTCAGTCGACGGCATTGCTCCAGCGGCAGAGCCGCCGCTGCAGGCTGACCAGCGCCTGGTTTGCAATCAGGCCGAGGCCGGCGAGGATGACGATTGCCGCAAACATCAGCGGGATCTGGAAATTGTATTGCGCGTTCATCACCTGGAAGCCGATGCCCTTGTTGGCGCCGATCATTTCGGAAGCGATCAACAGCAGCAGCGCCGTGGTGGCGCTGAGCCTAAGCCCAACGAAGATCGACGGCACGGCGCCGGGCAGCACGACGCGACGGAAGACGGTGAGCTGCCTGGCACCATAGACGCGGGCCATCTCCAGCAGTTTCGGATCGACTTGCTTGACGCCGCCGATGGTGTTGAGCAGCAGCGGGAACAGCGTCGCCCAGAAGATGACGAACACCTTGGAGGCTTCGCCGAGCCCAAGCAGCAGGATGAAGACGGGATAGAGCGCCAGCGCCGAGGTCTGGCGGAAGACCTGCAGGATGGGATCGAGCGCGGTCTCGACCGCCCGCACCTGGCCCATGAACAGGCCAAGCGGGATGGCGACCAGCACGGCGGCCGCGAAAGCGAGACCGGCGCGCTGCAGGCTGATGGCGATGTCGCCGAGCAGAGTGCCGCCGGCCAGCCCCTTCCAAAGTGCTGCGACAATCATGTCGATCGGCGGCAGCACGGCCGCGTTGACCCAGCCCGCGCTGCTCGACACTTGCCAGATTGCGAGGAAAGCGATGAGGACGCCGTAGCGCGACAGGAAGCGGATGCCCGCCCGGCCACCGAGGCGCAGGAAGTCCGTGCCGAGGCTTGTCGTGCTGTCAGGCGTGCCGAGGCTGGCGGCCTGTTCGATGTGCTGCAAGGTCATCGTCTTGCCTCCTGCTTGGAAAATATCGGGCTTCTCGGGATTATTCGGCGGCCAGCACCGCCGAGCGGGCGGCGGTCCAGGGGTTCTCCGGCCGCCTGAGGCCGAGGTTCTCGCGCAACGTCCTGCCTTCATAGGCGGTGCGGAACAGGCCACGGCGCTGCAGCTCGGGGATCACCAGCTCGACGAAGTCGTCGAGCCCGCCGGGCAGCCAGGGCGGCAGGATGTTGAAGCCGTCGGCGGCTTCGTTGCCGAACCATTCCTCCAGCTGATCGGCGACCTGCGTGGCGCTGCCGATGACGGTATAATGGCCGCGGGCCGTTGCCACCCATTGGTAGAGCTGTCGGATGGTGAAGTTGTGCTCGTCGGCAATCTGGCGGATCAGCGCCTGGCGGCTCTTCATGCCTTCGGTCTCCTTGCTCGGCGGCAGCGGTCCATCGAGCGGATAGCCGGTGATGTCGAGCGTCTGGCCGGCCAGCCCGTTGAGCAGGGCGACGCCGTCTTCGGGCAGGATGAGATCGTTCAGCTGCTGGTACTTGGCGCGCGCTTCTTCTTCGGTGCGGCCGACGAAGGGTGCCACGCCCGGCATGATCAGCACCTGCTCGGGATCGCGGCCGACGGCCGTCACGCGCGCCTTGATATCGCGATAGAATTCCTGCGCCGACGCCAGGTTCTGATGGGCGGTGAAGATGACTTCCGCCGAGTGGGCGGCGAGCTTGCGACCGTCTTCCGATTGCCCCGCCTGCACCACGACCGGGTGCCCCTGCACCGGGCGCGGCACGTTGAGCGGACCCTTGACGCTGAAATGTGGGCCCTTGTGGTCGATGTCGTGGAGCTTGTCCTTGTCGTAGAAGCGCCCCGATTTCTTGTCGCGGATGAAGGCATCGTCCTCCCAGCTGTCCCACAGCGCCTTGACCGTCTCGACGTGCTCATGCGCGCGGGCATAGCGCTCGGCGTGGGCAGGCTGCGTCTCGCGATTGAAGTTGCGCGCGGTTTCGTCGCCGGCCGAGGTGACGACGTTCCAGCCGGCGCGGCCGTTCGACAGATGATCGAGCGAGGCGAATTTGCGGGCGAGCGTGTAGGGCTCCTCGTAGGTGGTCGAGGCGGTAGCGATGAAGCCGAGATGCGTGGTGAGCGGCGCCAGCGCTGCAAACAGCGTCACTGGCTCGAAGCCGGCGATCTTGGCATTGCCGCCTTCGCGGGCGCCGAGCCCGACCGTCAGATTGTCGGCGAGGAAATAGGCATCGAACAGGCCGCGCTCGGCGGTCAGGGCGAGCTGCTTGTGGAACTCGAAATTGGTGGCGCCGTCGGCCGGCGCCTCGGGGTGGCGCCAGGCGGCGATATGCTGTCCGCCGCCGGGCAGGAAAGCGCCCAGTTTGATTTGCCTGGATTTGGTGGATCTGGTCATCGCGGCGTGCTCCTGGACGGATCGGAAAGGGGATCTCGGGTCAGTGGTGCGTTCAGGCGGCAAGGCCGACGCCGTAGGGCACCCCGGTTACACGGCATGCCTCGGCGACCGCCTGCTGGGCGCGGGCGTGGATGGCTTCCGACACCAGCACGCCATTGGCAAAATCCTTGTCGGAGGCGTAGATCGCGGTCGGCACGGTCAGCGCCTCGAAGAAGCCGAACAGCGGCCGCAACTGGTGCTCGACGATCAGCGAATGGCGCTCGCCGCCGCCGGTCGCGGCGAGGATGACGGGCTTGCCCCTCAGCGATGACGGATCGAGCAGGTCGAAGAAATGCTTGAAAAGCCCGGTATAGCTGCCTTTGAAAGTCGGCGAGCCGGCCACCAGGATGTCGGCGCCCAGCAGCCGTTCGACGATGTTGCGCGCCGCCGGGTCGAGATCGCCGAGGCGCCTTGCCTGCGGCAGGGACGCGCCGAGATCCTCGATGTCGAAGACGGCCGAGGCCGCGCCGATGCTTTCGGCGGCCTGCCCGACAATGTGGCTGACGAACGCCTTGGTCTTCGATGGCCGGGTCAAATTGCCCGACAGCCCCACCACGAGCTTTTTCGACATTCCTGGCTCCCTCTCAAGCGCTCTATTTTAAGATCTTGGGTCTAGTGATCTATGTTAAGTCTAGAGAGTTTGTAGAATTAAGAGAGTGAGAAAATTTCAAAGGTAGCGCATTGGGCGAACGGAGTTTGCGGCACATCGCCCGCAATTGGTTCATTCAATGCGGCGCACTGCGCCCGCAGCGCATCGACCAGCGACGCAAAGGCCTGGCAGCACCTTGTCCCTAGGGCTGCGGTGAATCAGGTCAATTTGATTCAAATCCGGCTGTGGATATTTGCTTTTGGCTAAATCGAGGCGGTCATCTTGCCGGCGGGCGGGCAACAGGGAGATGCCTATGACAAGCGACTTTGCCGCCGCACACCTGCACCTTGAACGAGCCTGCCACTATTTGAGCGGCGAGGACGAGACGAGCCGCACGGCTCGTGCGGCTCTGGATCTCCTGATCGATGCAATTGTCGCAGCGCAATACAAGCGGCCGGTGGGAGATGTTGTGGAGTTTCCAAGGCCGGCAAAGCTGGGGCAATCCGCAAGCGGGAACGGGTAATCCAACTAGCGGCGTCCCTTGTCCTGCCGGATTTACATGAACCAGGTGGCCACTAGGCCGATCGTCGCCGAGAAGATAGCGGCGGTCGTTGCCCAACCGAGTATGTTGGTGCTGCGGCTGTTCACCTGCTCGCCCATGATCCTGCGGCTGTTAGTCATCAGCATGATGAGCAGCAGCAAGGGCGGCGTCGAGAAGCCCTGAACGATGCCGGACCAGACCAGCGCCTTCATCGGATTGAAGCCGAGGAAGTTGAGGCCGGCGGCGATCGCCGTAAAAAATCCGATGGCGAGATAAAATTTGGGCGCCTCTCGAGCCCGGGCGTGCAGGCTGTTTTTCCAGCCGATGGCTTGTGCCACATCATAGGCAGCGCCGGTCGTCATGACAGGAACCGCTAGGAAACCGACGCCGATCACGCCTGCGGCGAACAGAACGCTTGCGGCCTGGCCGGCGAGTGGGCGCAGCGCCTCCGCGGCTTGCGCGGCCGTGTCGATATCGTGATGGCCCGCCTTGTAGAGCGTAGCACCCGTCGACAGGATGATGAAATACATGATGAGATTTGAAAACGTCATGCCTATGAGGATGTCCCGGCGCGAGCGGCGGAGTTCGCCGGCGGTGGCGCCCTTCCTTTGCCTGAGCGTCGTTCGCCCTTGGGCAATCTCCTCCTCGACCTCCTCATTGGACTGCCACGTATAGAGATAGGCGGACAGCGTCGTACCGATGATGGCGACCAGGATCGACAGGAACTCCCGGTTGAATTCGATCCTGGGAAGCAGCGTTCCGCGCAGCACCGCCGCGGCCTCCGGCTTGGCCAGAATGGCGGCACCGACATAGGCGAGCAGCGCCAGCGCCAACCAGCGAAAAATGTTGCGGATCAAAGTGTAGGAGCCGAAGACCTGGAGGGCGAAGATGAGGCCGGCGACGAACAGCACGATCACCGGAATGGGAAGCGGCACGAATATATTGATCGCCGCCGCCATTCCACCAAGATCTGCCGCTGCCTCGATGGTGTTGCCGACGAGCACACCCAACAGCACCGACCAGAGCAGCCACCGCGGGTAGAAGTCCTTGATGACGTGGAACAATCCGCGCCCCGACACCTGGCCGAGCTTTGATGACAGGTAGACGACCGCGTACATCATCGGCAACGTCACCGGAGCCGTCCAGAGCAGGTCGGGTCCGAAACGGGCGCCGGCACTGGCATAGGTGCCTATTGCGGAACAATCGTCGTCGGCCGCCCCTGTTATCAGTCCGAGGCCGAGCGCTCGTCCTATGCCGCCTTTGCCCTCCTTCGGTGGGATGGAATGATCGGAACCGGCCTGCCTCATTGCGACCGGACCGGGTTGCGAACGAAAGACGCGGCCTGCCATGCAATAATGGTAAGGATCGGTCGCGGCGCTGGTCTCATTTTGCTTCCTTCAACTTGCCCAAACCCGGCGTGCCATGACTTGTTCCGCGACGACGGGACAGGGGCTTTGTCTCAGGCAAAAAAGTTCGGGTTGACCGCTTCCGAACGCGAAGCGACTATCCGTTCGAGGCGAAGATCGCAGGAGGAAATGCAATGGACGAGCCCGGTCAGTGGCGCCACATGTCGAGCGCGCCAAGGGACGGCAGCAGAATCCTTGTCACGGTTCGGCCGTCCGAACAGGGTCCGGCCGAGGTCGACATGGCTTACTGGGCCCGCGCCGATCAGTTCGGCAGCGAAGGCTGGCGCGCCTCCGACTCGTCTCCAGGACGCATCGTCGAATATGCCGAACCCGAACTGAAGTGCTGGATGCCGCTGCCGTCGGCCAATCTCAGCAAGGGATCGATGCCGAGCCCCTGGGAGGGCGAAGATGTGCCGCTGGTGGATGGCTCCGGGATATGAGCTAGCGGGAAGGGTAGTTTTGATCGCTGGCGGGACAGCACCCCCCTCTGGCCTGCCGGCCATCTCCCCCACAAGGGGGGAGATTGGCCCTCATCGCGGCCTTCGCTAATCTCCGACGCTGCAAGAAGGGCGCAGCTATTGAAGCTGCCGATCTCCCCCCTTGAAGGGGAGATGTCCGGCAGGACAGAGGGGGGTGTGAAGGAATGCCAACGTCCCGGTTGGCCCGCCTCGTTAGAACAGGAATGCGGCCGTGGCGGGGTTCGGGCCGGTGCGGCCGTCGGACGAATCCATGCCCCGGATAAGCTCGAGGTCCTTCGCTTCCATCTCGAAATCGAAGACATCGAAATTGGCGGCGATGCGGTCCTGGTGGATCGACTTTGGAATGACAATCAGCCCTTCCTGAAGGTGCCACCTGACGATCGTCTGCGCCACCGACTTGCCGTGTTTCATGGCGATGCTTTCAAGCGTCGGATCGCTCAACAGCCGGCCGCTGCCCAGCGGGCTCCAGCTCTCAATGCGGATGTTGTGCCTGTCGTGGAATTCACGTTTGTCACGCTGCTGGAAGCGGGGGTGGAGCTCGATCTGGTTGACGGTCGGCGTGACGCCGGTCTCGCCGATGATCCGTTCGAGGTGGTCCTGGTTGAAGTTCGAAACGCCGATCGACTTGATCCGGCCTGATTGCCTGAGTTCGATCAGCGTCTTCCAGGCCTCGACATATCTGTCCTGGCTGGGCACCGGCCAGTGGATCAGGAACAGGTCGATCTGTTCGATGCCGAGCTTGCTCATCGTCTCGTCGAAGGCGCGCAAGGCGGCGTCGCGCTGATGTGCGCCGTTGCGCAGTTTCGAGGTGATGAACAACTCGCTTCTCGGCACGCCGGCCGAGCGGATCGCCTGCCCGACACCTTCCTCGTTCTGATAGCCTTCGGCGGTGTCGATCAGCCTGTAGCCGGCCTCGATCCCCCAGCGCACCACCTTGGCGGTGATGGCTGGATCGACCTGCCACACGCCGAGGCCGATTTGCGGAATGGCGGAGGCGTCGTTCAATCTGATTTGTTCAGGTCTATTCAGGGTAATCTGTTCAGGCATGTTCAGGTCCTTCTGCATCGCTCCGCCCGGCGCAGGCTCTATCTAGTCTGAATGGCCGCCAAAGCTAGTCGATATCAGGAGAATGTGAGGAGACGGACGTGAAGCGCTGATCCTCCGCTTCGGGCCGACAGCTCTCTGTGACCCACGGACTCCAGGGAACTCTATACAGGACGACCCCACTATCGCGGATTCTGTGGTATTCTGTGGACTATCCGAGGAGGCGACTGCGTTGACCAACAGCTTGGAAGCCGAAGGGGCAAGAGACTGGCCGCCCCTGCTGGTCGCGGCAGAACAAGGCGATGCGGAGGCGGTTCGATCGGAATTGGCGGCTGGCGCCGACATCAATCAGTCGGACGACGGCGGCTGGTCTGCACTTCACCTTTCAGCCCTCAATGACCGCACAGCTGTGGTGGAGGCGCTGATCGAAGACCCGGAAATCGACGTGAATTCCAGAAACAAGTGGAAGAGCACGCCCTTGAGCCTTGCGTCGGCCAAGGGACATTACGCGTGTATCTCAGTCCTCGTGAGACACCCCCAAATAGAGATCAACGCGCGAGCTGACTACTACGGCAGAACGGCTCTTATCGAGGCGGCGAAGAACGGGCATCTCGAAGTCGTCAAGTTGCTCGTGGAGAATGGCGCGGAAGTAAATTTGACCGACAAGACGGGGAGAAACAACGCGCTCATCGAGGCTATCAAGGGGCGGCACTACGAGATCGCGGAATACCTGCTGGATTCTGGGAAAGTGAGCTTTATCAACAAAGAGATGAGGCTAAACGCCCTGATCTGGGCTGGCAGCTGCCACAACCCTCAGCTTATCGAAAAGCTGGAAGCCGCGATCCACAGTTTCTTCAACGGCAAATAAGGGCCTCGCCCTTACTGTCGCGGGGCGCGTCCGTATCTCCCGTCACGTCGACACGCTCGATGGCGCAAACGGCCCCGCGGCGCTTCACAAAAATTATTCAACCAAACGGTTGACTATCTCAAAGCGTGCGTCTATATTCAACTACATGGTTGAATTAGAGACACCCCAGATGGACGCGGTTTTTCACGCCCTTGGCGACGCCACCCGGCGGCACATGCTTCGCGATCTCGCCGATGGCGAGAAAACGGTAAGCCAGCTGGCGGAACCGTTCGCGATGTCGCTCGCGGCGGCCTCCAAGCACATCAAGGCGCTGGAGAACGCAGGGCTTATTCGTCGAGAGGTGAGGGGCCGCACGCATCTGTGCCGACTAGCCCCTGGACCGCTGGCCAGCGCCCATCAGTGGCTCAGCTTCTACGAGCGCTTCTGGACCGGTCGTCTCGATGTTCTCGAACGCCTTCTTCGCGAAGAGGACGCACGCAAAGCCCAGGATGAGTCCAGGAAATCGCCCAACCCGAAAGAAGGAGACGAGCAATGAACCAGATGAGAACCATCGACGCCTATGGCGAGCTGAGCGAGCCCGCCACGTTCACCATCCAGCGCCTCTTGCCCGGCCCCATCGAGCGCGTCTGGGCCTATCTCACCGAGAGTGACCTGCGCCGGCAATGGATGGCCGCGGGCCAGATGGAAATGAAGGCGGGCAGCTCGTTCGAATTGGTCTGGCGTAACGACGAGCTGACGGACCCGCCTGGCCAGCGCCCCGCGGGCTTTCCCGAAGAGCATCGGATGGAGGGCCGGATCACCGAACTCGATCCGCCGCACAAGCTTTCCATCACCTGGGGAAACACCGGCGGCGTCTCCTTCTTGCTGGAGGCGAAGGGTAGCGATGTGCTGCTCACCGTCGTTCATCGCCGCCTGCCGGAACGTGCAATCCAGCTCAACATCACGGCCGGCTGGCACATACACCTCGACCTGCTGGCCGCCCGCCTGGCGGGCAAGACGCCGACCCCGTTCTGGGACGGCTGGAGCCGCCTGCGGGAAGAATACGACCGCCGCCTGCCGGCCTGATGTAACTCGCGGCGGCCATCCCTGAGGTCGCCGCCAGCAACACGAAGCAACGCTGAAACGATGAAACGTGCTTGCATCCCGCAAGCCTGATGGAGGAAGTCATGCGCAAATTGATCGCTGGAATGAAAATTTCCGTGGACGGCAAGATGGAGGGGCCCGAGGGTTATGCCGATTGGGTCGACGCGTGGTCGGACGAATACGGCCTGACGCCGCAAATCGACGCTTGCCTGCTTGGCAGCGTCATGTATGCCGGCTACGAGCGCTACTGGAGCGCCATCCAGAACGAGCCCGACAAGCCGCTGCTGATGACCGGCAAGTTACCGAAGCCGGCCGAGCTCGAATGGGCCAGCTTCGCCGCGCAGACGCCGCATTATGTGCTGTCGAACACAATGACTTCGGCGGCCTGGCCAAAGACGCGCTTCGTGCGGAATTTCGAGGATATCGCTGCGCTGAAACAGCAGCCCGGCAAGGACATCTACCTTATGGGCGGCGCCCGAATTACCGCGAGCCTTATCGATGCCGGGCTGGTCGATGAACTCAGGCTGATCGTCTATCCGCTGCTCGCCGGTGACGGAAAGGCGCTGTTTGGAACGGCGAAGAATCGTCGTGGGCTCGAACTGCGCAAGGTCGAGCAGCTTTCGGACGGCCGCGTCGGGCTGGTCTACGGGATCGACTAAAGCGCGTCGCGTTCGATCGGCCTCATGCGACGCGCTTTTTGCGCGGCATGCATTAGCGCCAACGTCAGGCAACGACGCCGCGGCAGGCCCAGGCGACATTGGCAAAGGACCTCGGGCCGTCGGGCCGGCCGGCCTCATAGGCGTCGCGCATGGCGGCGTCGGTGCGCGCCCGCTCTTCCGGGTCGAGCGCGGCCACATACTTGCCGAGCGGCCCTTCGCCGGCGGCAATCGGCGCCCAGTAATCATCGAAATTTTGGTAGTCCATGCGGATCATCAACTGGGTTTCCGTAATGTCGCGGAGACCCTGTTCGACAAAGGTCCGTTTCATTTCACCCGGCTGCATCATCGGCTGCGTGCAATAGCGGGCACGCAGCTGGCGTCCGCCTTCACTGAGCACCGCCACCGTGTCGATCATCATGCGCATCCCCGGCATGCCGCCGAGATGGTCCCATACCGTCGCCGCGACGACGCCGCCCGGCCGCACGACGCGGCGCATCTCGGCGACTGCCTTGCCGGCTTCGGGCACGAAATGGAGCACGAGCAGGGCTAGGGCACGGTCGAACGCGCCATCCTCAAAGGGCAGGGCGCAGGCATCCGCCTGACGGATTTTTATCCGCGGATCGGTGTTGCGCCGGATTGCCTCCTCGACGAAAACGGCCGAAAAGTCGATCGCCGCGACCTCACCGAGGTCAGCGGCCTTGACGAGCGCGAAGGTCAGACTGCCGGTGCCGCATCCGACGTCGAGGATCTTTTCGCCGTCGGCAAGCCCCACGAAGTCGATGAACAGCGGCGCGAGTCTTTGGCTCCAGCGGCCCATGAGCTGCTCATAGCCGGCAGCATGATGAACGTTGAAACTTGAAGTCATCGAAGCCTCCTCCCAAAGCCGTATGCTAGACTTCGGCAGCCGCTGACGAAAGCCACTTTTGGCGCGTGTTGGTTCGGCAGCCCGGAGCGCGCGAAGACATCGCCGGCCGGATTTGATGGTGCCGGCCAGCCAGCCTCCGTGGCCTCGACCACCTATTCGGCGGGCAACCCGCGGCGCTTCCATTCGCTGCGCGGCACCGGATTTCCAACACGAAAGGCAAACGACACGACTCTCGTCGCGTTCGGATCGACCTCGCAGCGAAAGCTCAGATCGTACCACTGCCCGTTTGCAGGGAACGGCGCACTGGCGACGTTCATGACCGTGCCGGCCTTCAGCCGATACTTGGGAATGCTGTCAAAAAAATAGGGGGGCGAGGCGTGGAGCAACTGCCCGCCGAGTTCCGTAGCGCAGAGCTGCCCGACCCGTTCGCCGCGCGGCAAAGCAGCCATTGCGGTTGTCGCTACCGGATCACCGGTTGCTGATTTCGAGAACAATCTCTTCGCTTCCTGAAGCTTCAAGGGCCTTTGCACTTTGGCGACATCCGCTGGCTTGGGCTTCGGCGGCGGTGATGCGCCAGGCGACGGAGCCTGGTCTTTCCCCTCGACCGCTGTGTCGGCAGGTGGCTGTGCAAGATCCTGGTTACTGGGAACTTGCGGCGCTGGCGGTTGTTCCGAACCATCCTCCGCACTGTTGCCGTCCAGAGACTTGCGAGGACCGGCGTCCGTCTCACCGAATTGGAAGACAGGTCTCTGCGCGGCGACCTCACGGCTCGCCGGGGTCTCGACCTTGGCTTCCGGCTGCTTTTCCGGCTTGGGCGGTTCAGCGGGGGACGGAGGTTTGGTTTTTTCCGGCGGTTTAGGCGGCGGCACGATATCCACTGCGATGGGCTGCTCCTTCCCTGGCTGCGAGAGCGTTGCCGGCAGTCCGAACAACAAAAGCGCGACGATGAGCAGATGCAGCGCAATCGAGGTGGGCAAGGCCCACCCGAATACCCGGCGCTGATCCCGTATGTCGTTTCTCATCGTGACCGGTGTGTGGAATGAAATATTGGCGGCATCAAGCATCGATGCCGCCGGACGTCGAAATAACCCGTTGCGAATCGAAAGTCGGCGGCTGCAACACGGCGCGTCATCCAATCGCCTGGCGTCGGCGTCCGTGCAGGGGACCGGGCCAGCAGCGCATGCAGCAAGTCGTCATTTCAGGCGGCTAGCACGCACGCCCTGCCGGCACGGTGTCACCGGTTGAAATCACAGGGAAACCGATAGCCCGCCGTCAACCGCCAGCACGTGCCCGTTGACGTAAGCGGCAGCGTCGGAGGCGAGAAACACCACGGCTCCGCCGAGCTCCTCAGGCTGGGCCCAGCGGCCCGCGGGGGTTCGTGCCTCGACCCATTTGGTGAAGGCCTCGTCGCGCATAAGTGCGATGTTGAGCTCGGTGGCGAAATAGCCGGGGGCGATCGCGTTGACGGTGATGCCGTGACGGCCCAGCTCAGCGGCAGTGGAGCGTGTCAGCCCGTGCAGGCCCGCCTTTGCCGCCACATAGGCGTGAATGGTGGGACGGCCAAGGATCGCTGCGACCGATCCGGTGTTTATTATGCGCCCGAACTTGTTTGGCAGCATCAGGCGCACCGCGTCGCGCATCATGCGGAAGCAAGCCGACAGATTGACGGCAACCACATGGTTGAAATCCTCGTCCTGCCATTCGACCAGCGGTTTCCGATGCTGGATGCCGGCGTTGTTGACCAGAATATCGAGGCGGCCGTGGCGTTCGACGATTCCTTCGAGCGACGCCCTTGAGATCGCCGCGTCGGTGACATCGAACGGCAGGGCTTCTGCACCGATCCTTTCGGCGGCCGCGGAAAGGGCGGCCATGTCGCGCGCATTGACGATCACCGTCGCGCCGTTTTCCGCAAGTGCCTTGGCCATGGCAAAACCAAGACCACGCGAGGCACCCGTGACCAATGCGACACGGCCCTTGAGCGAGAACAATTCCGGCATTGAGATCCCCTGTGAAAAGGGCGGGAGTTTCCTCCCGCCCAAAAGCACTATTTGGCGACGCAAGTGTCGGCTGTCTCCGGAGTGCAGACATCGAGGCCCGTGTAGGTCGGGTCGGCCGGCGGAGCCTTGCCCTCCTTCATTTCCTTCAGCGCCATCATCGTCTTGTAGCCCATCTCGAACGGCCGCTGGCCGACCTGGCCAAGGGAGAAACCTTCCTTCATCTGGTCGATCTGTACCGGAAGCGTGTCGGCAACGACAAGGGCCAGGGCTTTCGAGGCGATCTTGTCCTTGTACGGTGCGACCGCGGCGCGGTTGGCATCGGGAATGAACTGCGGGAAGCCACCGGTTGGGACGAATGCGTCGAGGTTCGGGTTTTTCGCCATAATATCCTCGAACTGTTGCACCGAAAGCGGGAAATCATCGTTGGTGTAGAGCGGACAGCCTTCGATTTCGGTCCAGCCGTTCTGGCCAGTCAGCCGATCCCCGGGCGAGGCCGCCGATTTGGTGCCCGAAAGTGTATCGCGAATGCCCTGCATGCGCTCGTTGTGGTTGGCCGCCGCGGCGCCGCCGGACTGGATGCAGATCGTGCCGCCTTTGGGCTTGATCTGCATGACAAGCTTGGCGAGGTTCTCGCCGATCTCATAATTGTGCGTGCCGATATAGGCAACGCGCAGATCCTTGTTTTCGGGCAGGAGGTCGGAATCCCAGGTGAGGACCGGGATGCCGGCTTCCTTGGCGGCCTGCAGCGCAACCGCCATCGCCGCGGCGTTCGATGGCGACACGGCGATGCCGTCCACCTTCTTGGCCACAAGATCCTGTACGATCTGTACCTGCTCGTCGCCGCCGCCATGCTCGCCGGGGCCAATATACATGCACTCCACGGCGCCATTGGATTCGGCTTCGGCCTTCTTGCAGCCGTCGCGTGCCTGGTCGAAGAAAGGATTGTTCATGTTCTTCGGCACCAGGGCGAAGGTGTATTTCGCCTGGGCGCCGGAAACGGCGAGCACCATTGCGCCAAGCGCCACGGCGGCCGTCAGCAGATGTTTTTTCATGTGACGTTCTCCTCCTGGGTGTGATCCCGCAAGCCTCCCGCCGGCGGGTTTCTAGCGGCGTTTTTTGGGCATCAAGACTGCCAGCGACGCGGCGAGAATCGATTTGCCGCCGGTTTGCATGCCCAAAAGAACCGCAAGAACGATGAAGGCGCCGACGAAGGCACCCTGCCAATTTGAATCGATACCGGCCATCAGCAGCGCATTCCTGATCACCTCGAGGAAGGCCGAACCGATGATCGCACCGAAGGCCGTGCCGGCGCCGCCCATGAGGCTGGCGCCGCCAATGACTGTCGCGGCGATAACGCGCAGCTCATAGCCCTGGCCCATGGCATTGATGGCCGAGCCGTTGTAGCCGAGGAGCAGGAGCGAGGCGAGCGCGGCGGTGAAAGCCGAGAAGAGATAGGCCTGGAATTTAATCCAGTTGACCGGAACGCCGGTGAGCCGTGCCGCCTCCTCATTGCCGCCGATGGCGAAGAGATGCCGGGCCCAGGCTGTGAAGTTGAATACGAAGCCGACAATCAGGGCCAGGATCACCATGGTCCAGAATTGTGACGACAGTTCTGGTATCCAATGCGGTGCCCAGTCGTTCGGACCATGCCGCGGCCATTTCCACTGACCGATTGCCTTCACGATCGGAGCATCGGGCCCGAACTGGTAGAGCATCTGGTTGGCCGAGAATACGACCGCCAGCGAGCGCGCGACGGACAGCATACCGAGGGTGACCACAAAGGACGGCATCCCGACATAGGCGACAAAGAATCCGTTGACCGCGCCACAGGCCAGACCGGAGAAAAGGCCCATGGCGAAGGCGACGTACCAGGGATAATGCCAGGTGAGGAACAGGCCGGCGACGATGACCACGAGACCCATGACGGAGCCGACCGACAGATCGATACCGCCGGTGATGATGACGATCGTCATGCCAAGTGCCATGATGCCGAAAGGTGCGAAATTGCGCGTCACATTGGCGACGTTTTCAGACGTGCCGAAGCTCGGCTCCATCGCAGTCATCAACATGACGAGCGCGATGAGCGCGATCGTCACCCAGAAGGGCTGACTTGAAATCACACGTTGGAGAACTGTTTTTTCCTTGGTCGGGACGAAATCCGACATGGCCGGCCGGCCATGTTCTTCGACTGAGCCCTGAACGCCAACTGACTCCTGAACACTATTCGCCACGGATGGCCCCCGTTATCAGTCCAGTGATTTCCTCGGGCGATGTTCTGTCGGCTGGCTTGTCGGCAACTTTCGAGCCCCGCCTGAGGACGATAATGCGATCTGCCACGGCGAACACGTCAGGCATTCGGTGACTGATCAGCATGACGCCGACTCCTTGTGCTTTGAGGCGTCGGATTAGTTCGAGTACTTCCGCCACCTGGCGCACGGAGATGGCGGCCGTTGGTTCGTCCATCAGCACCAGCTTAGCATTTGAAAGCCGGGTCCGCGCGATGGCGACCGCCTGGCGCTGCCCACCCGACATCTTCCTGACGAGGTCGCGCGGCCGGGTTTCCGATTTGAGTTCCTTGAACAGCGCTGCCGAGCGATCGATCATCGCCTGCTTGTCAAGAATCCTGATCGGCCAGAAGCCTTTCTTGATCTCGCGCCCCAGAAAGACGTTCTGCGCGGCCGTCAGATTATCGGCGAGCGCCAGGTCCTGATAAACAACTTCGATCCCCTTGGCGCGGGCCTGCACGGGCTGGTGGAAGTGGCACACCTCGCCCTCGACTACAATTTCGCCGTCGCTCGGAGGAAAATTCCCGGCCACAGTCTTGACTATCGTCGACTTGCCGGCCCCGTTGTCCCCCATCAGACCAACGACTTCGCCTCGCTCCACCTGGAAGCTGACGTTAGTCAGGGCCTGGATAGCCCCGAAATTCTTGGAGACGTGGCGAACCTCAAGCACCGGCATCGCGGTCCTCCCGGGACAACATTTTATCGGTCTTGTCCCTGGTCTATGCACAGCAGCTAATCAGCGAAACGTATTCAACACAATCATTTATTAGGTCAGGCCTCCCGGCAGTGACACGCGTCGTCTTAGGCTGTAACCTTGTAGCTGCTGCAGAGCACCGAGGGCTCGGCCGGTCCTTAAGACAATCACCAGGCGATACTCAGGCTTGCGCCGCTTCATATCCGTTTCGGGTGAAATGAGTGGGCATTTTTGCGAGCGGTGCCAACGCCTCGGGTATGGAGCGCGGCAGAACACGGGGTTGCGTCATTCAAACACACGAGGACAGTGGCCAAGCCTGTCCCTAGCGTGCGTCGGCCAGAGCGCACGTCAGGAGATGAACCCGCATTCGGGGGAGGCGAGGGTCAAGTGTTGAAAGTCCGCTCCATAACGGCGCTGCACGAGAGGGATATTCGGTCATGAATTTCAAAGGTTTGATCAAGCGTGCCGAGACTGTGGAGAGAGCGTTCAAGGAGCTCGAAACCGATTTGGCGGACGCGTTTAGCGAATGTCTCAATGTGGACGATCAGTCGCCGTTGAACGACGTCGCTGTGCCGGATGAGACGGTATCGGATGAGAATCTCCCGGCAACGGATGACAGCTCGCAGCTCGAGGCCAATGCGGACGCCTTCGAGACCGCACGACGGCTGTCCCCCCATACGCAAACCCGGCTGGCTGCCTTAAATGCGGTCGATGGGCTCTTTCACGACGCGCAGGAATATCTCGGGGAGATCAATGCGAAACTGTCGGAGATCGCGACCTCGCATCATCTGACGGGCGAATTCCTAAAACTGCTCCACGGCGACATTCTTCGCGCCAACGAATTGGAGCTGGCAAATACCGGCCTGACCGCGCAGCAAAGAGTGCTGTCCGAACAGCTCCACGAAGCGACCAGAAAGCAGCGCGAGCGCGACAGCGCTATCGAGGCCCTGCAGCAGCACGAGGCAAGCCTGGTCGAGGACAAGGAAGCACTTCGCGGCGCGCTGGCTGCGGCAAGGCTGGAACTCGTCGTGGCAGGCAATGCGAGCGCAAAACGCGAGGCCGAGTTCGGCGAGCTTGTCAAAACACTCTCGGCCAGAGCCGTCGAGGCCAACAGACGCTCGCGCGAGAACGAAATGCTGCGGGAGAAACATGTCAGCCTGTCGATCGACCTCGACAAGGCGCTGAAACGGGAGGCCGAGGCCCGGCACAGGCTGGACGAACTCTCGACTGTCCATGCCAATGACGCCGCGCAGGTTTCGGAACTGCTGGCCGCGCTTGGCAAGAGCGAGAAAGAGGAGATGCGGCTGCAGAAATCGCTCGATGTGGCGCAGACGAAGCTATCGGAAATAACGGAAGCGGCCCGCCTCAGGGACGGTGACAGAGAAGCCGAGCTTGCACGCAGTGTCGCGGAAATGACCGGCTTGCGTTCTGAAATCGAGGACCTTCGATCGCGACTGGAGGCCGCCTCCAACCACAATAGCGAAGCCGCCAGCGAGATCGCCAGGCTCAAGGCCCAAGCGAGCGACGCGGTGGCCGAAAAGCAAATTGTCGTGCAAAAATTGTCCGCTCTCACGAAGGAGAGCGAAAACGACAAGATGAACCTTTCCGCAATCAGCACGAATTTTTCGCAGCTTTCCCTGCAGCAGGCATCCGAACAGATACAGTTCGACGTCCAGAGGCAGGAATGCGAGGATCTACGAGCCGAAGTCGCGTCGCTTCAAGCCCGGGTCAAGGAACTGTTGCCCTATGAGCGGCTCCACAAGGTCACCAACGCCAGACCGCGTGAAGACGGCGTGGTCGAGATCACCGCCGCGGTGGCGGAGAAGGCCCGCGCCAGCAGGCGGCGCCTCCGCCTGCGCGCTGCTTCGTAGCTCAGGCGCGGCTGTCTGAAGGTCGACTGGTGCGAAGCGAACATCGGTCGATGGAAGCGATCGTTGGGGCTGGCCTCCCCTGCGTCAGGCTGCAATAGTGGACGCCGGTGAGGCGGAGGGGCTGAGCATGCGGCTGTTCACAAACTGGAACCACCTCCGGTGGAGGATGTTGGCCTTCATCGCCCTCATTACGCTTTCGCCGAAAGCGGCGTCGGCCGACACCATTACGCCCGACCGGATCGCCGCGGCCATTGCGAAGCTCGAATTACTGGCCGAAGGCGTCGTCGCGGATGGTAGCGTGCCCGGTCTGGCCATCGGCGTCGTGCATGGCGACGAGGTGATCTTCCTCAAGGGGTTCGGGCATCGCGAAGCCGGAAAACCGGAGATCGTCGATGCTGACACGGTCTTCCAGATTGCCTCGCTCTCCAAGCCGGTCTCCGCCACCGTCGTGGCGGCGCTGGTCAGCGACGGGATCGCTTCGTGGGATTCCAAGATCGCCGACCTCGATCCGGCTTTCCGGCTCGCTCAGCCCTATCCGACCAGCGAACTCACGGTCCGGGACCTGTTTGCGCACCGCAGCGGGCTTCCCGGCACCGCCGGCGACGACCTCGAGGACATCGGCTATGACCGCGCGGAGATCCTGCGCCGGCTGCGGTTCGTGTCGCCGTCATCGAGCTTTCGTGCGGGCTATTCCTACAGCAATTTCGGACTGACCGAGGGTGCCGTCGCGGCCGCGAAGCCGACGGGTAAATCATGGGAAGAGGTCGCCGAAGAGAAGCTCTACCGTCCGCTTGGAATGGCCTCGACCAGCTCGCGTCATTCGGACTTCATCAAGCACGCCAACCGCGCCGAGCTCCACGCCAAAATCGATGGCGCGTGGACCGCGAAGGTCCAGCGCTATCCGGATGCGCAGGCGCCAGCAGGCGGCGTCAGTTCTACCGCACGCGACCTCTCGCAATGGATGCGCCTTGTGCTCGGCAACGGGGTCTATGCCGGCAAGAGACTCATTGCCGCCGATGCGCTGGACCAGACACATATTCCCTTGATGGTTCGCGGCAAGAACCCCGTCTCCGGAGGCGAGGCCTTCTACGGTCTCGGCTGGAATATCGAATTCGGCCGGCACGGGCTGATCTGGGGTCATGCGGGCGCCTTCAGCACCGGCGCACGCAGTCTGGTGATGCTCTTCCCCGAGGAGAAGCTTGGCATCGTCGTTATCGCCAACGCCTTTCCGACAGGCGTGCCGGACGGGCTGTCCGACAGCTTCGCCGATCTCGTCTTCGACGGAACGCTGGGCAAGGATAAGGTAAAGGCATGGAATAATATCTATGCGAGCATATTCGGCCCGGTGATTGCGGCGGCCAAGGCAACCTATGCCGCGCCGCCCTCTCCAGCAAGTCCGGCCGAGCCGGCCAGTGCCTATGCAGGCCGTTACTTAAACGACTTCTTCGGCGAAGCTATTGTGTCGGGCGAAGGAGACACTCTTGTCCTCAAGGTCGGGCCGGCCGGCGCGCGGTCCTATTCGCTGAAGCATTTCGACCGCGACCTCTTCGTGACCTTCCCTGATGCCGAGATGCCGGACAGGCCCTCGGCCGTCAGCTTTGCGGTCGGCCCCGACGGCAAGGCGTCGGCCATGACCGTCGAATTTCTCGACGACAATCATCTCGGCACGCTGCAGCGCGTGGCGGATTAGCCATCGCGGCCGCGGGAGCCTTTGCCGGGTCAGGATGCCGGGCCGAACTGGAGCAATTTGAAGCAATCGCCGCTTCCCGACTTCAACTGCGTCAGGAAGGGTTTCGACCGGTCGAGCCATTCCTGGTGCGATCTGGCATCGGCTTCGATTTCATTGGCCGGTGCAAGCTTGACGAAGCCGCGCCCGTTGCTGAAAAGCCAGCACGCGCGGCCGAGAAACCGCCTGCTGCGCTGGCGCAGGAGGTCGGCATCATAAAAGATGTCGAGCACCTCCTGCTTGATCTTCCGCTCCTTTTCGGGATTGGCGATCGCAACCTCGATCGGCTCGCCGCCGATCGCATCCTGCAGGTCCTTGTAATCCAGGGCGATCTGGGTAGTGGCATATTTGATGTCGCTCTCGTCCCGGACGATGTTGAACCATAGCATTGGGTTGAGCTCGTTGACGACGAACGATGCTTCGAAATCGCGTGACAGATTGAGAATATCGAACCCCTGAACATCGACGTCGCGCTCGACCAGAAGGATCTGCGAAACCTGCTTGGCGAGCGCCGTTCCGTGGGCGCTGACGGCGGCATTGTTTCCGCCGAGTTCCGGACTGACATAGGCGCCGCCATCATCCAGCAGCTCATCGAATTCGCCGAGGGCCTCCACGACAGCGCTGCCGCGGGCAACACGCGCCGCCAGTTTGGCGAGAACCTGCTGGAGCTCCGTTTCGCGTTTGCGCTGGTCCTGATAATTCTGCTGGAAAAAGAAGATGAACAGGGACACGCCAATCCCGATCAGGATCACGCCCAGCTGCGAAAAGATATTGCGATAATATTCCAGCAGCTTTTCACGATGGCGTACGTCGTCACGCACACTGTGCGCCACGCGAAGATTGACGATCAGCGAAACGACCACGAGCCCGGCACCGACCAGGATCAGGCCGCCGATCAGCAGGTAGCCATGGCGTGAGTTGAAGTCCATTCCTTTGCCGCGCTCCCGAAACCCCAGACAGCGCAGACTAATACCATTCCGCCTCAACACCTACGATCATCCCCACCATTCGGCCACTGTTCTTACAGCCAGGACTACGCTCGCCATCCGCCTCGTTTCGTGGCGGTCTTCTCGCAGCCGGATTCAGGCCGCGTGCTTGGAACCAATGACGGGCGAGACTGTTCAGCTATGACTTTGATACGACGCCGACGTGCCCGGCCGGCTGGGCATGCGGCGATCTTGAGGAGTTCTCATCATGAAGATTTCGTCCAGATTTCGTTCAGTCGCAGTTGCCGTCATCGCTGCGGCGGCAGTTAGCTTTGCCAGCGTCGCGCATGCCGACAGCGGTACGATCCGCTTCGCCGTCTACAAGGCGGCCTTTTTCATCGGCGGCTCCGGAGGCGAGGGCACACTGACCTTCCATGGTCGCCGATATCCCATCTCGGTCGGCGGCATCTCGGGCGGCCTCGCCTTCGGCGCCTCCAAGACCTATTTCAAAGGTACCGTGCGCCACATACGCCGCGCCCGGGATGTGACGGGGGTGTACGGTGCAGCGGGCGGTGGCGGCGCGCTCGGCAAAGGAGCCCAGGTGATCGTCATGACCAATGACAAGGGTGCCCAACTCGAACTCACGGGCAGGCAGGTAGGGCTGCAAGTCAATGCCGATCTCAGCGGTATGAGCATCTCGCTGAAATAAGGACAGTCACTGCATTCGTTATTCCTTGGATGGGTCGGATTTGGCCGCTCCAAACCGCAGCCCATCCATCAGCAGCGACACCAATCGGCGCGAGCGGTCGCGCCAGTCCTTGGTGTCCGGGGCCGAATAGATGCCGCCCAGCGCATGCAGCACGTCGGAGGCATCGACATCGCCGCGGATCGAGCCGTCGGCGACCGCGGCATCGATCAGCCGCCGCAAGGCGAGCGTCACCCTGCCGGAAACGTCGGAGAACAGGGTTGAGTTGGTCGTGAGCAGGATGCGCAGGCTTGTCGACAGCCCGCGCTTGGTGGCGATGTAGTCGACGAAGCGCTGCATCCATTGTTCGAGCGCCATGTCGGGCGCATGATCGTGGGCGAGTTCGTCGGCCGCCTGGCACAGTCCTTCCACTTCGCGCCGATAAACCACCTCGACCAGGTGCTCGCGGGTTGGGAAATGCCGGTAGAGCGTGCCGATGCCGACGCCGGCCTGGCGCGCAATCTCCTCCAGCGAGGCATCGACGCCTTGCGCGGCAAAGGCTTTTGCCGCGACCTCGACCAGCGCATCGCGGTTGCGCTGCGCGTCGGCGCGCAGTGGTTTTGCAACGGCGGCTTCGGTTTTGTCTCCAGAAATGACGGGCGGCTCCGCGGCCAATTTTTTCTCCAGTGCTGATCCGAAGCATACCCGGATAGGCAGGCCCCGTTTCAAGAACGCAGACGCTTCCACCTTCGTTACGTCTCCGACAAATATAATCGCAAGTAAATATAATCACAGGATCGAGTCTGGGCCGGCGTTCCGGCAGGCGAGGCATCTTGCCCGCCTCCGGTGCACGGCCGGTGGATGACGACGGAGGATATTTCCTCGCGGCCGGCACTCCTCATCTGTTCGGCCGATGCCGTGGGGCAAAAATGAGCCCACGTTGAGCACGATCCCCTCAGGATCATTGGACTGTCCTGCCCCTACAGACAGTTCAGAGAGCACCACCGGCTTGGGCCGGTGGTGCTTTTTTGTCTCCAGGCATGACGGCTGGCTGCCTGCCAATTTTCTCCAATTTTGATCATTTTCGATCCTGGGCTTGAACAGGGCGGAGCAGGCCCTTAGGTAATAAGCGGAGGCGCCTCCGATTGTGGAGCGCCTTTCTCATGTAATCACGGGATCGGGTATGTCACGTCTTTCGACCTCGCAAGCCGCAGCCCTCCCGGAGCTCGCACCAAGTCAGGCAGACCCCCTCTGCCCTGCCGGGCATTTCCCCCAAAGGGAAGATAGCCTTCACCTAGCCATAAGCTGACCTTGCCGCTCGCCGGCCGGGCACCAGATCATCCCCTCCCGCGTCAAGCAACTGGAGCCAGACGCCCCATGATAAGCAAAACCCGAACTCCAATCCAACTTCGAATCAACGGACATCGACATGAGCTGGAGGTCGAACCGCGCGTTACCCTGCTCGACGCCTTGCGCGACCATCTCGGCCTGACCGGCACCAAGAAGGGCTGCGACCAGGGCCAGTGCGGCGCCTGCACCGTGCATATCGATGGCCAGCGCGTGCTGGCCTGCCTGACGCTTGCCACTCAGGCTGAAAGCAGGGACATCACCACCATCGAAGGGCTTGCCGGGGAGGATGGCACGCTGCATGCGGTGCAGGCCGCCTTCCTCGAACAGGATGCCTTCCAGTGCGGCTATTGCACGCCGGGCCAGATCATGTCGGCGGTCGCCTGCATTCGCGAAGGCCATGCCGGCTCCGACGAGGAGATCCGCGAATACATGGCCGGCAATCTCTGCCGCTGCGGCGCCTATCCGCATATCGTCGCCGCCGTGCGCCAGGCCGCCGTGGAGGCCGCGTCATGAGGGACTTTTCATATCTCCGCGCCGGCTCCGCCGATGCAGCCCGTGAGGCAGCAGCACTTCCCGGCGCCATGCTTTTGGCCGGCGGCACGACGCTTGTCGATCTCGCGAAATGCGGCGTTGCCGAACCCGAGACCGTGGTCGACATCACCCATCTCAAGGGACTGGACACGATTGCCGTTGATGACCGGGGCGCCACGATCGGCGCGCTGGCCAGGATGAGCCGCGTCGCCGACCATGCCGATATCAAGAGTCGGTTCCCCGCAGTCTCGGAAGCATTGTGGCAGGCGGCGTCGGCTCAGCTGCGCAACATGGCGACGATCGGCGGCAATCTGATGCAGCGTACGCGCTGCCCCTATTTCCGCGATCCGGCGAATTTCCCCGCTTGCAACAAGCGCTCGCCCGGCAGCGGCTGCTCGGCGATCGGCGGCGTCACCCGCGGCCATGCCGTGCTCGGCACCAGCGAGGCCTGCATCGCCACCTATCCCGGCGACCTGGCGGTTGCACTCGTCGCCTTCGACGCGATCGTCCATCTCGGCGACCGTCAGGTCGCCGTCGATGATTTTTTCCTGTTGCCTGGCAGCGCGCCCGAAAGGGAACATGCGATCGAGCCCGGCGAGATGATCACCGCGATCAGCATTCCCGCTTCGGCCGCCGCCCGCCGCTCGACCTATCTCAAGGTCCGCGACCGCCAGTCCTATGAATTCGCCGCGGCAAGTGCTGCGGTCGGCATTGAATTCGAAGCCGACGGAAGGACAATTCGCGATCTGCGCGTCGCGCTTGGCGGCGTCGCCACTAAGCCATGGCGCGCCCGTGCCGTCGAAGAGGCGCTGAACGGCAAAGTGCTCGAGCCGGAGGTAGTCAGGCAAGCCAGCCTGCTCGCCGTCGAGGGCGCCGTCGACCATGGCGCCAACCATTACAAGATCGAACTGGCGCCGCGCGTCGTCACCCGCGCCATCCTCAAAATGGGAGAAACGGCATGACCGTTCACGAGTTGAGAACAAGACCCGGCGATGCCAAACGCGGCGACGCTTCGGACGGTGCCGTCCTCGCCGATCAGGTCGGCGGCCGGCTGTCGCGCGTCGACGGCCCGGCCAAGATCACCGGTGCCGCCAAATACGCCGTCGAGCAGCAGCTCGAGGGGCTTACCCATGCGGTGCTGGTCGAGAGCACCATTGCCGCCGGCCGGGTGCGTTCGATCGACACGGCCGCGGCCAAGGCGTCGCCCGGCGTGCTGCTGGTGCTGACGCCCGACAATATCCTGCCGCTGAGAACCGCAACGGACTGGCTGGGTACGCCGCCGCCGGACGTCGCCTATTGCCCGCTGGCGCGCGACATCACCTTCAGCGGCCAGCATGTCGCGGCGGTGGTGGCCGAGAGTTTCGAGCAGGCGGTCGCGGCCGCAGCGCTGGTCAAGATTGCCTATGACGAGGCGCCGGCGATCGTCGACCTCAGCGATCCAAAGGCCGGCGACGGCATCCCCGTCGATGCGATGACCAAGGAATGGGGCGAGGCGGAGACAGCGTTCGCCTCGGCTCCGGTCAGGATCTGCAACGCCTACAACACGCCGCGCGAATACCAGGCGCCGATGGAGCCGCATGGCCTGATCGCAAAGTGGCAGGGCGACCAGCTGACGGTCTGGGAGCCGAGCCAATGGCTCGACGGCATGGCGCGGACCTATGCCGAATGGTTCGGCGTGCCGTTCGAGAATGTACGACTGGTCTCGCCCTATATTGGTGGCGGCTTCGGCTCCAAGGCGTTTGCCTATGGCTACGGCGCTGTAGCGGCAGTCGCCGCGAAAATGCTGGGACGGCCGGTGAAGCTGGCGGTCACCAGGCCGCAGACCTTCACCGCCTATGGCGGACGGGCGGCGACGCGCCAGACCGTGGCGCTCGGCGCCAACGCGGAGGGCCAGATCCAGTCGATCGTGCATCGCGGCGTCAACGAGACCTCGGTCGACGGCATGTGGGTCGAGCCGCTCGGCTCGGTCACCTCGGTCATGTACGCGACGCCGAATTTCTCGTCGCGGCAGAACGTCGTGCGGGTCAACACGGTGGTGCCGGGGGCATTGCGCGCGCCGGGCGAGAACCCGAGCGCCTTCGGCATCGAAAGCGCCATCGACGAGCTCGCCTATGAGGTCGGTATCGATCCGCTGGAAATCCGGCTCAGGAACTATGCCGAGCAGGATCCGCATGCGAAGAAGCCGTGGTCGACACGGCAGCTGCGTGAGGCCTTCGCGGCCGGCGCCGAAGCCTTTGGCTGGTCGAAGCGGAACCCCCGGCCGCGTTCGATGCGCGACGGCAACCAGCTGATCGGCTGGGGTGTCGCGGCAGGCACCTACCCGGTGCGGCGCGCCTATGGCGAGGCGGTCGTGCGCATTCTCGCCGACGGCTCGGTCGAGGTCGAAAGCTCATCGATCGACATGGGGCAGGGCACCTACACGATCCTGGCGCAGACCGCCGCTGAGGTGGTGGGCGTGCCGGCGGAAAACGTCGTCGTCAAGCTTGGCGATTCCCGCTATGCCCGTGCCGGCGTCACCGGCGGTTCGCGGCTGGCCGGGGTGATGACCGGCGCCGTCCACAAGGCGGCGAGTGCCGCGCTCGACCAACTGATCGGGCTCGCCATCAGCGATCCGGCTTCGCCGTTCCATGCACTGCAGGCCAACACGCTCGTCGTCGCCAATGGCCGCATTGCTTCACCGCGCGGCAACGGCCCTGAAGCTTCCATCGCCGAACTGCTCAGGAGCGTCGGGCGCGAGCATATCGAGGCGAAGGGCGACACCATGCCGGCCAATTCGACGGTCGAGGACCGCTACAAGAACTACACCACCATAGCCATGGCGCTGCCACACACCGAGGGCGACTATTCCCGCCACAGCTGGTGCGCGCATTTCATCGAAGTCCGCGTAGACGAGGACTTTGGCACGGTTCGCGTCTCCCGCGTGGTGTCGGCGCTGGATTCGGGCCGGCTCTACAACCCCAAGCTCGCCGAAAGCCAATGGAAGGGCGGCATCATCATGGGCATCGGCCAGGCGCTGCTCGAGGAGGGCATCGTCGACCGCCGCCACGGCCGCATCGTCAACAACAACCTCGCCGACTATCTCATCGCCACCAATGCAGACATTCCCGACATCGAGGTGATCTCGGTCGGTATTCCCGATCCGCATTCCTCGGTGCTGGGCGGCAAGGGGGTCGGCGAACTGGGCATTGTCGGCGTGGCGCCGGCGATCGCCAACGCGGTATTCCACGCCACCGGGAAAAGGGTGCGGGACCTGCCGATCACGCTGGAGAAGCTGATTTAGGCGGAGGTTGGGACTGTCGGCGCATTGGCGATTGTCAAAAGCCGACGTGACGACCGATCTCCCCACGAGAGGGGAGATCGGCAGCTTCAACGCTCTGCCTTTTTCAGGCTCACCACGACAGACTGAATGCAAGCTTGCCGAAATGCCGGCCGCCGGCTGCCATATGGGCGTAGGCCTCGGTCGCCTGGTGCTGGCTGTAGACCGTGTCGATGACCGGATCGATACGGGCGGCGCCGATGGCCCGCGCGGCGTCGCGCAGGTCGGATACCGAACCGGTGTTGTTGCCTACCACCTTGAGTGCCTTGATGATGATCGGCAGCAGGTTCGTGGTGGCCTCGGCGCCGGTGACGAAGCCGATGGCGAACACCGTGCCGCCGGGCGCCGCGGCATTGATGGAGCGGGCGAAGGTCGCCGCGCCGCCGGTTTCGACGATCAGGTCGGCGCCGAGGCCGTCGGTCAACTCGAGCACCTTGGCGTCCCAGTCCGTTGTTTCGCGGTAGTTGATGAGGTGATCAGCACCCAAAGCCTTGGCGCGGGCCAGCTTTTCGTCCGACGACGAGGTGATGATGACCGTGGCGCCGGCTGCCTTGGCCAGCTGCAGGGTCAGGATCGAGACACCGCCGGTACCGAGCAGGACGACGACCGACCCCGGCCCGGCATCGGCGGCGCGAAGCGCATTCCACGCGGTGGTGCCGGCGATCGGCAGCGTCGCTGCCGCTTCGAAGGACAGATGCGCCGGCATCGGCACAACGGCATTGGCCGGCAGCGCGACATATTCGGCGAGCGAGCCGGGTAGTGTCAGCCCGCGCATCTCTCTGGTCTCATAAGGCCGCGGACGGCCGCCGATCCAGCGCGGTTTTGCATGGGCGATGACGCGGTCGTTGATGGCGAGCCTCGACACGCCCTCGCCAATGCCGACGATCTCGCCGGCGCCGTCGACGACGGGAATGAGCGGAAAGCTCGGACCTGGATAGTTGCCGCTCGCTATCGCGACATCGACAAAATTGAGGCTTGCGGCGCGTAGGCGGATCAGCACTTCGCCGCGCTGCGGTTCAGGCGTGGGAACGGTGGCCGCGCGAAACGCGTCCAGTCTCGGGGCAGTCAGTTCGATCGCTTTCATGTCTCACTCCGGTTGATGGCCGATTGACGGGCCGGGATTGAGTGAAACTAGCTGCTGCGCTATTGGTATATAATCCTTGGCTTTTACATTTGAGCTCTGCGCCTGATGCAGCAATCGCACGAACCGGCAGCATTGGTCGAAATGGCCGCCTTCGCGGCAATCGCCGAAGCACGCTCCTTCACCAAGGCGGCTGCTCGCATCGGCCGCGACGCGACGATCCTGTCGCGGCGCCTTGCCTCGCTGGAAGAGCGGTTGGGCGTGCGCCTGCTGCACCGGACGACACGAAGCGTGTCGCTGACCGAGGCGGGTTCGGAATTTCTCGTCCGCGTCCGCGCCATCCTGGCTGCGGTCGACGAGGCCGAGGCTGTCGCGTCGGCGCATGCCGGCGGCGGGCCGCGCGGCGTATTGCGGCTGGCGCTGCCCGGCTCGTTCGGGCGCATGTGGATCGGCCCCCTGCTGCCGCAGTTTCTCACCGAATTTCCCGAAGTCCGTATCGAGGCCGAGTTCTCCAACCGTTTCGTCGATCTCGTCGCCGAGAATTTCGATGTCGCCGTGCGTCTCGGCGCGCTGCAGGATTCGCGGCTGGTGGCGCGCAAGGTCGCGACACGGCGGCGGCTGCTGTGCGCCGCGCCGTCCTACCTCGCCCGCCGGGGCACGCCGACTGCGCCGGAGGCGCTGCTGGAACACAGTTGCCTGGGCTTCTCGGGTTTCCAGACCTTTCCGGCCTGGGAAATGACCGACAGCACGGGTCGCCGCGTCAGTATCGAGGTCTCCGGGCCGCTGGTCACCGACGACGCCGAGGTGCTGGTCGAAGCCGCCGTGCAAGGCGTCGGACTGATGATGAGCACGGATTGGCTGGTCGGACGCGAACTCGCCGACGGCCGGCTGGTGCCAGTGCTGGAGGACTGGACCCTTGCCGATGAAGGCGCGGTCTATGTCGTCATGCCTTCGGCCAAGGGGCAAGCCGCCAAGACACGTGCCTTCGCCGACTGGATCAGCAAACGCTTTGCGCCGGTCCCGCCGTGGCGGAGGTGAGGGTGCTGATCTCCCCCCTTGAGGGGGGAGATTACGCGCTCAGCCGCCTCCGCCTCCACCACCCTGCTTGATGAAATGACCGAGCAGATCCATCGGCACCGGAAACACGACCGTCGACGAGCGCTCACCGGCGATGTCATGGAGAGCCTCGAAATAGCGTAGCTGCATGGCCTGCGGTGCTTCGGCCAGCATCTTGCCGGCCTCGACGAGCTTTGCCGCCGCCTGCTGTTCGCCGTCGGCATTGATCACTTTCGCACGCCGCAGCCGTTCCGCCTCGGCCTGCTTGGCGATGGCGCGGACCATGTTCTCGTTGAGGTCGACATGCTTGATCTCGACATCGGAGACCTTGATGCCCCAGGCATCGGTGCGCTGGTCGAGAATCTCCTGGATATCGCTGTTGAGCTTGTCACGTTCGGCCAGCATTTCATCGAGCTCATGCTTGCCGAGCACCGAGCGCAACGTGGTCTGTGCCAGCTGGTTGGTGGCGGTCATGAAGTCTTCAACCTGGATCACCGCCCGCTCGGCGTCGACGATACGAAAATACAGCACCGCGTTGACCTTCACCGAGACGTTGTCGCGCGAGATCACGTCCTGCGGCGGGACGTCCTGGACCACCACGCGCAGGTCGACCTTCACCATCTGCTGCACGAAGGGGATGAGGATGATAAGGCCGGGGCCCTTGACCCCGGTGAAGCGGCCGAGCGTGAAGACCACGCCCCGCTGATATTCCCGCAGGATGCGAATGGCCGCGGACAGGAACATGACCACGACGAGCGCTGCTGCCAAATAGGCCACATAACCGATGATCATTGCCTTGCTCCATCGCTTCTCACATTGCGGCGTCGTATCGTCAGCACAAGACCCCTGACATCAGCCACCTCGACGCTGTCACCCACTGCAAGCGGTTCGTCGGCTTTTGCCCGCCAGCGCTCGCCCCGGGCAAGCACGTGGCCCTCGCTGCCCTGCCAGTCGAGGACCTCCGCCGGCAGCCCTTGCATGGCCTGTGCGCCAACACGCGGAACGTTCTTGCGGGCCGCCCACAGATAGCTGCCGGTCAACAGCGCCAGGCCGAGCGTCAGGACGGCGGCGGTGCCGATAACGGCCCACGACATCTCGAAGCCTGGCCCCTCGATCCTGAGCAGCATGGCTGCGCCCAGCAGAAACGCAGCCACGCCTCCCAGCCCAAGGACCACAGTCGGGTTCAAGGCTTCGACGGCCAGGAAGATGATGCCAAGCAGCATCAAGGCAAGGCCGGCATAGCTGATCGGCAGGAGATTGAGCGCATAGAGTCCGAGCAGAAGGCAAATCGTGCCGATCACGCCGGGTGCGACCGCGCCCGGGCTCGTGAATTCGAAGATGAGGCCATAAACGCCGACCAGCATCAGGATGACGGCGATGTTCGGGTCCGTGATCACGGCGAGAAGCCGGATGAGCCAGCCTGGCTCGAGCGTTTCGACCGGCAGCCCTTTCGTCGCCAATGCCTCTTTTTTGCCGGCGATCTCGACGGTCCGGCCGTCGGCCAGTTGAAGCAGTTCGGTGGTGTCGCGGGCGACGAAGTCGATGACATGCTGCTGCAGCGCCGCGCCGGCCGACAGGCTGGCCGCCTCGCGCACGGCCTTTTCTCCCCATTCGGCATTGCGCCCGCGCAATTCAGCCAGGCTGCGGATCAGGGCAACGGCATCGTTCGTCGCCTTGGCGATCATCGCATCGCCCGCGGGTGCGTTCTTCTTGTCCTTGTCCGCCTCCGGGCCATCGTTCTTGCCGCCGGGAAACGATGGCAGCGGCCCGCCCATCTCGATCGGCGTTGCCGCGCCCAGATTGGTGCCGGGCGCCATCGCCGCCAGATGGGTGGCGTAGAGGATGTAGGTTCCGGCGCTCGCCGCGTGCCCGCCGGCGGGCGCGACATAGCCGATGACGGGAACCGGCGAGGCGAGAATGCCGGCGATCATCTCGCGCATGCTGGTGACCAGCCCGCCGGGGGTGTCCATCTGCAGGATGAGAGCCTGGGCGTTTCGGTCCGCGGCCACCGCCAGCGCTTCCTCGAGCTGCCTGGCACTCGCCGGACCGATGGCGCCGTCTATCTCGACGCGCAACACAATTTTCTCCCGGCCGTCCGCCTCTCCGGTTGCGGAAGAGGGACAAACGGCCGCAACAGCCACGAAAGCCGCGGCAAGCAGGACCGCACGCGCGAGTTTCACGCTCAAAGCTCCACATCTAGGAATATGGGCTGGATTTTGCCGAAATCCATGACGCTTCGCGGCGGGTGACGCATCGCACGGTCCTGCTGGGCGTCGGCCTGCTCAGCGGCGGCTACGGCACCGAGAAGCTCCGCCAATCGGGCACGTTCCGCGGCTGTGCAGACCCGACGGCATGTTGCGCCATATAGACGAGGTCGGCGGCCGCACCCGACGGCGGCGGGGCCGCCGCTAAGTCCAGTCGATTTCCCCGTGATCGGTTCTTGTCGTTATCGCTCCGGCCGGCAGCCGATCACAAAACGCGACGACGTTCAGGCAGTCATATCGCGCGCTGGGCACGATCAGACCGTCATAATCGAGGAAATGCGCGGCCTCGCCGATGTCTTGCGACCTCGGATATTCGGCGTGCTTTTCCTGATACGAAAGCTGCCCGTAGCGCGAGGTGTCGAGGCCAAGGGTCTGCAAGGCTGCCAGGTCGAGCAGTCTGAGCGTCCGGTCCAAAGCAAGATCGATCTCGAAGAGATTGTATCTGACACGCGAAGGGACCACTGGCTGCCCGCGCGTCAGGTGGAATCTCATCTCGCTCAAGGCACCTTCGCGCTCTTGCGAGGTGTAGAGCACGTCGAATGTTCCATCGTCCCAACGGCCACCGGAGTTCGAGCACTGGATCGGGCTGCGGCCCTGGCGCACCACACGCCAAACCGTTGCGGAGTATTCGACCGGAACTATTGCCTCGATAGCGTCGATGAGCCGGCTATCGCGTCGTTTCCGCCCGGCGATCGCCAACTAGAGAAAGACCTCGCTCTCAAGCCGATCGATGACTTTGAGCACGTCGAGAGCACGGTCGTCGTGAATGAGATCTATCGCCCTTTCACCGTTCAATTGCGGGTGGCGAGCGTAAAGCCAAGTGCGAATATCGCTTGGCTCGTAGAATTCCTGCAGTCGGCCGACGATATAGTGCAGGTCCGATAGAATGAGCTCGCTGCGCGGCTGGGGCTTGATGTCGCCGGCCTTCCACCTCGAAACCGTGGCCTTGGACACGTCGGTGATGTTTGCAATATCGGTTCCCTTGAGACCGCCAAACGTGCCCAATTCGTCCAGGAACCTGGGGACCGCCCGCAACGCCGTAGCCATGTTTTCTCTCCGGCTTCCAAGCCAGCTTCGCCCATGCGTGTCAGCCTGACACTTTGACTGCATCGGCGCATTTCGATTTCACAAATGGAAAATATGAAACAGAGATGCAAATGTCAATTGCCGCTTCGGTTCGAGGGGCCTCCAGTGCCTGGTCGCTCAGGCCTGAAGCAGCGTCAGCTCTTCGGCAGTCAGATGGCGTACCTTGCCCTTGGCAAGGTCGCCGAGTTGCAGAGATCCGATCGCGATCCGTAGCAGGCGCAGCACCTCGATATCGTGGGCGGCGAGCAGCCGGCGGATATGGCGGTTGCGGCCCTCGTCGAGCACGATCTCCAGCCAGGCGGTGCTGGTGCCGCCGCGCAGCAGCTCGATCGACCGGGCCGCCAGCAATTCGCCGTCGACTGTCGCGCCGGCGCGCAACCGCGCCAACATGGCCGCGTCGGGCAGCGCGCCGATCTGCACGTGATAGGTCTTGGCGACATGCGAGGCGGGATCGAGCAGGCGCTGCGCGAAGCGCGTGTCGTTGGTCATCAACAGCAGGCCTTCGCTGGCCTTGTCGAGGCGGCCGACCGGCGAGACGAAAGGCAGGTCGAGCCCTGCCAGGCAATCATAGACGGTGCCGCGGTCCTGCGGGTCGTCGCGAGTAGTGACCAGCCCGCGCGGCTTGTTGAGCATCAGATAGACCTTGCGCTCGGCGGCGACGCGGCGGCCGTCGACCTCGATGCGGTCGCGGCCGGGATCGACGCGCATCGAGCCGTTGCGCACGATCTTGCCGGCAACCCGCACGCGCCCCTCGGCAACCAGAAGCTCGGCCTGCTTGCGCGAGCACAGGCCAAGCTTCGACAGCGCGCGACAGAGGCTGACGCCGGGAGGCTGGGCCCCGGGGGCAGGGCGTTGCCGGGCAATGTTCGGTCGCGGCGACATGATGTTGCCTGTGGATTCTTGTATACGAGCATCCCACTATAGCCGGCCGCCGGCTATGTCCACGGAAGGGAACTGCATATCGTTTGCGTCGTGCGCAGCGGCTGCGAGGACTTGCATGAAAACAGCCATTCGCCTTTGCCTGCTGCTCGCCTTCCTGCCGACATCGCCGGCGCATGCCGGCTGGCAGGCGGTCGAGAAGGTCGAGACCTATGCCATCTCAGGGCAATCCGGGCCGGAGCTCTACGCCTCGATCGGCGGGCGCGGGCCGCTGCTCGGCGAACGCCGCGTCATCGCGCATACCAATTTCAAGCTGACCTGGGTGAGGGACTACCAGCCGCAAGGCGACGCCTGCGTGCTGGTGTCGGCGCAGCCGAAGCTGATCATCACCTACACCTTACCGAAGCCGGCCGCGCGGCTGCCGGGCGCAATCCAGAAGAACTGGGAGATTTTCGCAGCCGGCCTTGCCGCCCACGAGAAGGTGCACGGCGCCAGCATCGTCGACATGGTGCACAAGATCGAGGCGGCCACCATCGGCCTGACCGTCGCCGATGACCGGGGCTGCAGCAAGATCAGGATCGAAGTGACGAGACGGCTCGCCGGAATCTCGCAGGCACAACGGCAGGCGAGCCGCGATTTCGACCGGGTCGAATTCGGCCCGGGCGGCAAGTTGCGGCAGCTTGTGTTCACGCTGATGATCGGTGGATGATGCTGCAGGGCTGCGGGGGCGGCGCAGGGTACCACCTTTGCGGCCCTCACGCCTGCTCGGTCGGATAGAGCGTCAGGATGTTGACGTTGACCCGTGGCGGCTGGCTCACCGCATACAGGATGGCGGCGGCGATGTCCTCGCTTTCCAGCTGCTCCATGTCGCCCAGCCTTTGCTCGACCGCCTGGCGCACATCGGCGCGCATATTCTGGGTGAACTCGGTCTTGACGGCGCCAGGCTCGATGCAGGTGACGCGGATGCCATCCTTGCCGATCTCGCGACGCAGCGATTCCGCCATCGCGCTCACCGCGTGCTTGGTGCCGGAATAGACCACCGAAGGGTGGATGTAACGGCCGGTGCCAGACGAGACGACGACGATGTGGCCGGCGCCTTGCCGCTGCATCGACGGCAGTGCCGCATGGATCGGATAAAGCAGGCCCAGGATGTTGACGTCGACCATCCGGCGGTATTCTTCCGGCGTCGTGTTGCGGAACGGCGCGGCGACGCCGACGCCGGCAACCGCAAGCAGCATGTCGAGCCGGCCGTACTCCTGCTGGACCCGCTCGACCATCGCCGTGGCTTGCGTTTCGTCGGTGACGTCGACGGCAATCGGCAGTGCCGCGCTGCCGGTCTCACGGATCCGCCTCGCCAGGTCGTCCAGGCGCTCGGCGCGCCGCGCGGCAATCACCAGCGTGGCGCCCTCGGCCGCCAGCGCCCAGGCGGTGGCCTCGCCGATGCCGGAAGAGGCGCCCGTCACCAAGGCGATCTTGCCGCTCAGTTTTCCTGTGTGCATGTTTTCTCTCCTGACGCTTGGACACGCCGTGAAGCTAGGGCGCAGGCTTTCTGGAACAATGCTGATCGAAAAACCGAATCCACTGTTGGAGTTCCTGGGCGCAATACGCGGCAGCGCCCGTTTCCCGCAGAGTACCGCAAGGCATGCGGGACAGTGCCCGCCGGCAAGCCCATGTGCGCGCAATTTCCTTTGAGCTGACGAGCGGGCCTTGACGTGACTGGAGCTGTTGCGTCTTGATACGGGGCTGCGGGGCTTCGCATGAAAACAGCTGATCGACTATGTCTGCGGGTGGCTTGTTTGCATGTGACGCGCTTGCATGCACTCTCGCGACCGAGCGCAAGATGAAGGTCCTCGTCGTCTATTGCCATCCCTGCACCGACAGCTTCAACGGCGCCGTGCGCGACACGGTGCTGGAGACGCTTGCCGAAAGCGGCCATCAGGTCCACCTGCTCGACCTCTATGCGACCGGCTTCGATCCAGTCATGCGCACGCGGGAATGGCGCGGTTACCACGACAAGGCGGCGAACCTGCAACCGGTGCACGAACATGCGCAGGAGCTGCTCTGGGCGGAGGCGGTCGTCTTCATCTATCCGACCTGGTGGTATGGCCTGCCGGCGATGCTGAAAGGCTGGCTGGAGCGCGTGCTGGTGCCGGGCTTCGCCTTCGAGATGCCGACCGCCCGCCGTGGCCCCAAGCCCAAATTGCGGCACATACGCCGGGTGATGGCAATGACCACATGCGGCGCCACGCCGCTGATGTCGTGGATCATGGGACAGCCCGGCCGGCGGACCCTGCTGCGCGGCTTCCGCTCCGTCTGCCATCCGCTGTGCCGGACCAAATTCCTGGCGCTCTACCGGATGGACAGCGTCCCGGCCGCCGGACGCCAGGCGCATCTGCAGCGGGTCAGAAAAGCGGTTGCCGGCCTTGGTCGCGCTGATGCCGTCGCCGCCACAGTGCCTGGCTGATTTGGACCAGGCGAGCCGCCGCCGGCACAGGGCAATCGCTTCGGACAGGCGATAGCCTTCAGATTTGTGTTGGGGACGGCCAGTTGTCGAAGTCGGCGCCGCCCCTCATCGCCCTGCCGGGCACTTCTCCCCGTATAGGGACGGGGAGAAGGGGCTGATCGCGGCCTCGGCGCCCTTCTTGCAATGCTGGCGATTGGCGAAAGCAGCGACGAGAGCACCCCTCTCCCCGTCACTATACGGGGAGAGGATGCCGGCAGGCAGGTGAGGGGCAGCGCCAACGCTCGGAGCAGAGGGCGACTTCAAACCTCAAGCGATTGCATTGCGCCACCGACACCATGCGTTGACTCTATTCCCCATTTCTGGAATCCTGGAAATGTGGATAAGACACTCGCCCTTTCGGCGCTTGCCGCGCTCGGCCAGGAGACCCGGCTGGACGTTTTTCGCCTTTTGGTGCGGGCCGGCGCCGAGGGCGTGGCTGCGGGCGAGATCGCCTCACGGCTCGCCGCGTTGCCGAACACGATGTCGGCGCATCTCAAGATCCTGTCGCATGCCGGCCTGGTGCGGACCGAACGGGAAGGCCGCAGCGTGCGCTACTTCGCCGACATGACCAGGTTTCGCGATCTGCTGGCCTACCTCATGGAGGATTGCTGCAACGGCGCGCCGGAACTTTGCCAGCCTGTCATCCAGGCCGTGACCTGCAACTGCTAGCCAGATGAGCTCCGGCAATCTTCCCCGCCGCCTTGTTGCCGAAGCCCTCGGCACGGCTCTTCTGGTCGCCACCGTGGTCGGTTCCGGTATCATGGCCGATAAGCTGACCGACGAGGTCGCACTCACCTTGCTCGGCAACACCTTGCCGACCGGGGCGATCCTGGTCGTGCTCATCACCATATTCGGACCGATATCCGGAGCGCACTTCAACCCGGCGGTGACGCTGGTATTCGCGCTTCGACGCGAGATCGAAACGAACGCAGCGCTGGCTTACGTCGCCGCCCAGATTGCCGGCGGCATCGCTGGAACGTTGCTCGCGCATGCGATGTTCGAACTGCCGATCCTGCAAGTGTCGGCGACGGTGCGGACCGGAAGCGGGCAATGGATTGCGGAGCTGGTCGCCGCCTTCGGGCTGGTTTTCACCATCCTCGCAGGCCTGCGTTCCCGTCCGGATTCGATCCCCTGGCTGGTCGGGCTCTATGTCACCGCCGCCTACTGGTTCACCGCATCGACATCCTTCGCCAATCCGGCCGTCGCCATCGCCCGTGCGTTCTCCAACACTTTTGCCGGGATCCGCCCCGCCGATCTGCCGGGCTTCATCGGCGCCGAACTTTTGGGCGCGTTGCTCGCCATGGCATTGGCAGGGTGGCTGATCGTCCAACCGAAACCAGCCGGACAGATGAAAGCTGCGCAATGACCATCACCATCTATCACAACCCCGATTGCGGCACCTCGCGCAACACGCTGGCCATGATCAGGCAGTCCGGCGAGGAGCCTGAGGTGGTCGAATATCTGAAAAATCCGCCGTCGCGCGAAAAGCTCGTCGAGCTGATCGCAGCGATGGGCATGACGCCGCGCCAATTGCTGCGCGAAAAGGGCACGCCCTATGCCGAACTTGGCCTGGGCGACCCGAAGTGGAGCGACGACGAGATCCTCGATTTCATGCTGGCGCATCCGATCCTGATCAACCGGCCGATCGTGGTGACGCCGCTCGGCACCATGCTCGCCCGACCCTCCGAAGCGGTGCTCGATATCCTGCCCAATCCGGATATCGGCCCGTTCACCAAGGAGGACGGCGAGGTCGTCATCGACGCCAGCGGCAAGCGCGTCGGCTAGAGTATTTCGATATTTCTCGAAATTTGCTTTGACGCCACGGCGAACCGCACCTATTTATTTCGATAAAACTCGAAATAAGAAAGAAGCTTTGAAACCATGACGATAGCCGACCACGCCGATTCCCTGCCAAACATCGATATGGAGCAACTCCCGGCGATCGATGCATCTGCGCTGTTCGATGTGACCGCCTCGGCCCACAAACCTCGGATCTTGATGCTCTACGGCTCCTTGCGAGAGCGTTCCTATTCCCGCATGGTCACTGAGGAAGCTGCGCGTATCTTGACCTGGCTTGGCGCTGAAGTCCGCATCTTCAACCCTGCCGGTTTGCCGCTGCCGGATTCGACGCCTGCCAATCACCCCAAGGTGAAAGAGCTGCGTGAGCTCTCGCTCTGGTCCGAAGGCCAGGTCTGGTGTTCGCCCGAACGTCATGGTTCGATGACCGGTATCATGAAATCGCAGATTGACTGGCTGCCGTTGTCGTTGGGCTCGGTGCGGCCCACCCAGGGCCGGACGCTTGCCGTCATGCAGGTTTCCGGCGGCTCACAAAGCTTCAATGCCGTCAACCAACTGCGTATCCTGGGCCGCTGGATGCGCATGTTCACCATCCCGAACCAATCGTCGGTGGCAAAGGCATTCAACGAATTCGATGCGGCCGGGCGCATGAAGCCTTCGCCCTACTACAATCGCATCGTCGACGTGATGGAGGAACTGATGAAATTCACGCTTCTTCTGCGCGACCGGTCGGCGTATCTCACCAACCGTTATTCCGAGCGCGTCGAAAGCGCCGAGGAGCTTGCCAAGCGGGTAGACCAGCGCTCGATTTGAGGCGGGCGGTTGGCGCAAACGAGACGGCGATTGCCAGGTTATTCGAGAATGTTCGAAATAAGCGTTGACGCCGTGGGGTCTCGGGGCTAAGACGTTTCCATGAAACTCGAAAAAGCAGCCTCGCAACTTGAAGCCCTCGGCAGCCCGACGCGGTTGCAGCTCTATCGGACGCTGGTGCGGGCGGGCGATGAGGGGCTGCCGGTCGGGCGTATCCAGGACAGATTGGGCATCGCTGCCTCGACGCTGTCGCATCACCTCAAGCGGCTGGTCGACACCGGCCTGGTGACACAGGAGCGGCAGGCGACCACGCTGATCTGCCGGGCCAACTATCCCGCCATGAACGGGCTCATCGGATACCTCGCAGACGAATGCTGCGCCGACGCCACCTGTGCGCCGGCATCGGCGGAAGCGGCCGCCAAAACGGCGGCATGATTTTTTTGCCATTATAATTCGAAATTACCGGAAGGATGGAAGACATGGAGATGATCGAAAAACTCCCCGTTGCGGTGATCGGCGCCGGGCCGGTCGGTCTGGCGGCAGCGGTCCACCTGATCGCGCGGGGCATTCCTGTCAAAGTCTACGAAGCCGGCAATGCGGTTGCATCCAATCTCAGGGATTGGGGCCATGTCCGTGTGTTCACGCCCTGGCGCTATTGCGTCGATCAGGCGGCCAGAAACCTGCTCGAGGCGCATGGCCGGCGGATGCCTGAGCCCGAGGCATTCCCAACCGCGGACGACCTCGTCGCGGATTATCTCGAGCCTCTGGCAAAGCTTCCGCAATTGTCGCCGTCGATCGAAACCGGCGCCCGCGTCGTCGGCATTTCGCGCTGGGGCGCCGACAAGGTGCTGAGCAAGGGACGCGAGAACCGGCCGTTCATGCTGGCGGTCGAGACTGCCGATGGTACAAGACGCGACAGCGCACGTGCCGTCATCGATGCTTCGGGAACCTGGCAGATGCCGAACCCGCTCGGCGCCGGCGGAATTCCTGCAGAAGGCGAGGCCGAATTTGCCGACCGCATCGCCTACGGCATCCCCGATATTCTCGGCCGCGACCGCAGCCTTTACGCGGGGAAGACGACGCTGGTCGCCGGCTCCGGCCATTCGGCCGCCAATGCGGTGCTGGATCTCGCCAGCCTGGCAAATGTGGAGGCCGGCACCGCTTTCATCTGGACAACGCGCGGCACCGACCTGGTGCGCATCTACGGTGGCGGTGATGCCGACCAATTGCCGGCACGCGGCGAACTCGGCGCCGACGTGCGCGAACTCGCCGAGAGCGGCGGCATCAGGCTGGTGACGGGCTTTGCGGCTGTTTCGATCCGCGATGCCGACGGCCGGCTGGTCGTCGAAGGCCAGACCAGGGACGGCTTGCAGGCGCTCGGCCCGGTCGACCGCATCATCGCCGCGACCGGACAACGCCCGGATCTGTCGCTGACCCGTGAGCTTCGGCTCGAGCTCGATCCATGGCTGGAAAGCGTCAAGGCACTGGGACCGTTGATCGATCCCAACGAGCACTCCTGCGGCGACGTGCCGCCGCACGGCCACCATGAGCTCAGCCATCCCGAGCACGGGTTCTATACGGTCGGCATCAAGAGCTATGGCCGCGCACCGACCTTCCTGCTGCTGACCGGGTATGAGCAGGTGCGCTCCGTCGCCGCGGCGATCGCCGGCGACATGGTTGCGGCCGACAATGTCCAGCTCGTGCTGCCGGAGACCGGCGTCTGCACCGTGCCGCGGATCGGCGTGGCCGACAAGGGGTGCTGCGGCGGTCCGGCGCCGGCAGCGGTGGATGCGTGCTGTGTCGCCGGCGCCAAGGCGAAGGCGGTCGGCAAAGGCGGCTGTGGCTGCAGCGTCGCGGCATGAGCCTTCTGGCGCCTTCGCCCACCATCTTGCGCAGCCGCGGCGCGATCATCACCGCGCTTGGCCTGACGCAGATCATGGCGTGGGGATCTTCCTACTATCTTCCCGCGGTCATCGCGCCGGCAGTCTCCTCCGATACCGGCTGGCCGCTGGCATGGGTTGTCGGCGGCCTGTCCCTCGGCTTGCTTGTGGCCGGATTGATCTCTCCGCGCGTCGGCTCGTCGATCGAGCGGCATGGCGGCCGCAACGTTCTGGCGTTCAGCGCCGGATGCATCGGGCTCGGCCAGATCGGGCTGGCTCTTGCCCCTAATCTTGCGGCCTATATCGCGGCCTGGCTGGTCATCGGCCTGGGCATGGGGGCGGGGCTCTACGATGCCGCTTTCGCAACGCTTGGCCGCCACTACGGCCACGGCGCGCGCTCCGCCATCACCATGCTGACGCTGTTCGGCGGCCTTGCGAGCACCATCTGCTGGCCGATCTCAGCCTTGCTGCTGGGGGAGGTCGGCTGGCGCGGGACCTGCCTGGTTTACGCCGCCTTTCAGCTGGCAATTGCGCTTCCGCTCTATCTGGTGATCCTGCCCCGGGAGCCGCCGCAACCGGCAGTCAAACCAGGATTGAAGGAGGCGGCACCCATTCTTGACAACCAAGCCGATCCGTCGATCGTGATCGTTCTGGCCGCGACCCTGACACTCGCAGCGGTGATCTCGTCGACACTATCGGTGCATCTGCTCACAATCCTGCAAGGCAGCGGCATGGCGCTTGCCGCAGCCGTCGGGCTCGGCGTGCTGGTTGGTCCATCACAGGTGGCGGCGCGCGCGATCGAGATGATGATCGCGCGCTACCACCATCCGATTTTCACCAAGTTTGCCTCGGTTGCGTTTGTGGCGATCGGCGTTTCGACGCTCTGGGCCGGCATGCCGATCATCCCGCTGGCGCTCGGTTTCTACGGCGCGGGCATCGGCCTCGAATCCATCGCCCGGGGAACGCTGCCGCTCGCGCTGTTCGGCTCGAACGGCTACGCGAGACTGATGGGCCGCCTCGCCATGCCGAGCCTGATCGCCCAGGCGGCGGCACCCTCGGCCGGAGCATTGCTGCTGGAGCGCTTCGGCCCGCACGGGACGTTGGCCGCGCTTTCTGGTCTAGCGCTGGCCAACGTCATCCTCGCATGCGGCTTGGGCTGGCGGATGCTCCGCCGGCGGCAATCGCAGGTTCAAACCCGATAGGATTTTGACCTGCGTTCAGCGCCTTCAACTGGAGAGCGGGAGATCTTCCAAGGGATCGACAAGGAAAGACGCGGCGATCAGATCGTCCGCATCGAGGCGCAGTGAGCCTTTGGCGCCGCCCATAATGGCCGCAACCTTTTGAAATGTCTTGATCTCATGCTCGGTAATCTGGGCACTTTGCATTCTGGATTTGAGGTCAGCGACGCGCAGCCCCAAACTGTGGGACATTCCGATTTTACGGTTCGACATGGTAAGATGCTCCTCCCCGGCCCATGTTTGTTTTGCCACCCGCCCTATTCGTATTTCCTCCGCCTGCCTAAATATGAGGCATCGCGATACAGCGCCCGAACGCCCGATGCAAGGGAAGGTTCCGGCGCGCAGAGGTCACGAAATAATAATACGAAGGAAGTACGGCCGATGGTCCGGCCGGAGGTAGGACTTAGGTACGACGCCCCGCCGGACAGAGGGCTCCGGTGCCTTATCGGCTGGCGAGGACCATGCGGTTGCCTTCGCTGTCGCGAAACTCCGCCACCGTGCGCCCCGGCTGCCACGGCGCCTCATGCGCTTCGGTGATGATCTCGACGCCGCCCGCTTTCATGGCCGCGATCATTGCCCCGACATTTTCGTCGACCAGCACCAATACCGGCTCCGCGCCGGGTGCATCGTCGGCGCGCCTGACAAAATGCAGGTTCGTCACGGCATGCGGAAATGCCAGCTCGATCCAGCGCCAGCCGCCATCACCCATCTTCTGGTCGGCCATGACCTGGCAGGCGAGATGCCTGGTGTAGAACGCCTTGGCGCGGTCCTGCTCGAACACCGGAAGCTCGGCAAACTGGATATGCATGATCGTCTCTCCTGCTTGATGGCTGCCGCGCAGCCGCCCACGCGGGAAAGACGATGCGGGCAACCGAAAAGATTCTTCGGCAAGGAGAATCTTTTCAGCGCAGCCGGTCGTCCTTCGTTCATACCAACCAGTCAGGAGACGACGATGAACTACGCGCTCATTCGATACGGTGTGAAGCAAGCCGACCTGGGAGATAACCGCGTGCTGGTCGAAAAAGTATTTGAAGCGCTGGGCGAGGCGGCACCGCCGACGGTGCGTTATCTCGTGCTCGAGCTGGACGACGGCTCGTTCGTCCACATCGTCGGCCAGGACGGCGATTCGTCGGCGCTGACCGGGCTTGCGGCCTTCAGGGCGTTTACGGAAAACCACGCCGAGCGCCGTTCGACCCCGGCATTGCGATCGCCTGTTAAAGTCATCGGCAATTACCGTATGCTGGCGGATCAGAAAGCCGGGTAGCGCCTGCCGTGCCGCTCGCGCAGAAATGGGACGCTACGCCGAAAAAATGAACAGGGCGACTTTGGAGGCGATGCTCGTCGGGTTGCGGCCAAGGCTGCATCGCTACTGCGCACGCATGGCCGGCTCGGTGATCGATGGCGAGGACATCGTCCAGGAGGTGCTGATCAAGGCGCTGCAGGCGATCGACGGCGGTGCGATGGTCGAACGGCCGGAGCAATGGCTGTTTCGCATCGCCCACAATGCCGCGCAGGATCATCTGCGGCGGCGCAATCGGGAAAGGTCGCGCATGACCGAGGCCGACATGAGCGTCATCGAGGATCCCTCCGGCAGCGCCGACAGCCGGCTCGCCGCCCAGACCAGCCTGCGCTCCTTCATGCAGCTTTCGGTGCCGCAGCGCAGCGCTGTGATCCTGGTCGACGTGCTCGGCCTCAGCCTGCATGAGACCTGCGAGGTGACCGGCACGACGCTCGCCGCCACCAAGGCCGCGCTGCATCGCGGGCGGGCGCAGCTCAAGCAGCTGGCGCTGCAGCCCGAACAGGCGCTTGCGCCGAGGCTCGACGCCGATGACGAGCGCCGGCTGCGGCGCTATGTCGACCTGTTCAACGCGCGCGACTTCGATGCCGTGCGGGCACTGATCGCCGAGGACGTCCGGCTCGACGTCGTCAACCGCGTCCGCCTGCGCGGCAAGGCCGAGGTTTCGACCTATTTCGGCAATTATTCCCGTATCAGCGACTGGACATTGTCGCTCGGCGTGGTCGACGGCCGGCCGGCGATCCTCATCCGCGACCCGCAGGCGGCCGACGGCGCCGTGCGCGGCTTCATGCTGGTCGAATGGAGGGACGATCAGGTCATCCAGATCCGCGATTTCCGCTATGCGCCCTGGTGTCTGGTCGACGCGGAGATCAGGGCCGTGGAGGGGTGAGGAGAGCGCTGGAAATGGTGCGAAATGGCGATCAGGCAGCCTCCTCCTGTTTGACCCAAACGCAATTGCCACATGGCAGCACGTTCTTAGAGCGGTTCCGGTTCTCTTGGAACCGGTAACTCGCTCTAACTATCTGTTTTGCCGCATTTACGCGGACGCCAAATGATTCCATTTGGCTGCAAAATGCTCTAGCCGATACGCACGCGGCGCGTCACCTGGCCATTGCTTTCCCAGTATGTGTGTTTCTTGGCAATCAAGGGATCGTCCATCGCCGGTTGAATTTGTCCCGTGGTGCTGACCGCGCGCGAGGTCACCGTGTGTTCTCCAGGAGAGGGATTTGCCCAAGCCAGGGACCATATTTTCCAAGCGTGTTCGGCCTCCTCACTGTGGTCAATGGTCGCTGGTGTCCAAGGCCCTTGATCGATTTGCACTTCGACCCGGTCGATCGGCGCCCCCCAGGCTGCCCCAACGATGCGGTAATCTGAATCTTTCCGGGTAACCTTCGCAGGCGCGGACTTTATCAGCGCTCGCCCGACTGACGTCTCGGCCCATACGGTCTCGCCGTTGTGGTCCTCCTCCCGGATGGTGACATAGTCGCGGGCCATCAGAAGGCTCATGAACCGCGTATCGCGAACCTCGATGCGCTTTAGCCACTTGACGTTGGCGATCCCGTACCAGCCTGGCGCAATGAGCCGTACCGGGAAGCCATTGGGCGCCGGCAAGGCGGCCCCGTTCATTTCATAGCAGAGGAGATTGTCGGGGTTCATCGCGTCGGCGAGCGACATGCTACGAGCGAAGTTCTGCTGCATCTTGACGTCGCGTATCGGGACCTCGCCTGTATCGGTACCGAAAAAGACGACCTCGATGCCCTTCTCCAGAACGCCGGCTTCCTCGAGGATCGGGGCGAGCGGCGTCCCTGCCCAGCGAGCATTGCCGATGCCGCCGGTGAAAAAGGGAAACCCGTGGTTGCCCGAGCATTCCACTGTGAAAACGACTTCCTGCCTCGGTCGCGCCCTGATGTCGGCGAGCGTTAACTCTAGGGGCTTCTTAACCAGGCCTCCGATCTCCATCGACCATGTCTTCTCGTCGATCGTTGGTCGGTTGAAATGCGAGATGCTGAAGAACTTGTCGTTTGGCGTTATCCAGCTATCCAAATCCTCCCAGACAAGCTGCTTCTGGATACCCGCCGGATCGGGATTTTCGGTCGGCTGATCCAGCCATGGAATAACTTCCTCGTTCGGCCGTGTTGGAAAAGCGTAAGCCCGGCGCGAGGTATAGAGAGCAGCAATTGCGGCAAGAGCCGCGCTTCCTTGAACAAGAAGTTCTCTGCGCTGAAAATCAGGCATGTTGTTTACCTCCCAGTTGATCCGGAACGGGCTGCAACGTGCCTTGGCCGCAGCCTGATCACGGATAGACGACACAATGTGAGGTCTGCCCACCCGGAAGTATCCGCATAGGTCAGACAATCACCGACGCAAGTCAAGCATGTGAAGCATTGCACGAAACGCCAGCTCGCGTTTCGCACGCTAAGAGTGCGCCTTTGAGAAGGAACTGTCCACAACTTGGACGGGACATGATGATGATTGCAGCATTCCATGCCGATTTCCTGTCCTGCCAAAATCGTTGCTGCTCGGATCGCTGCCGAACGCCCGCTTCTGGGTCATTTCGGGACCTTCGCGGGTGCCATCGGAAGGGCCGTTCCGACCCAATTTCTGCCGTTCCGATATCGGCCTTGCCAACTCCAGGGCGGATGTTCACCCATTTCGACGAGAAACTGCGTTGGCCTGCCGTCTGTGGGCGCGACAGGATGGCGGTGCGGCCGGCGCAGCTGTATGATGGCGGTCTAATATTTCAAGATCAGGAATTTGCAGGAGGAGGGCGGGCCCGGGCGGCACATCAAACCAGTCTGCATTACGAGGTGGCCAGCAACCAGGCCGCCTGGCTCGGGCGCGGCAGATCATTCACACGTGAACCATTCGCCAACCGAGCGGGGACACCCTAATTGGTGGTGACTTGCGTCACCGCCACGCCGGTTATCCTGCCGTTCCCGGCTGTGTAGGTGAGCGTCTGCGTGACCTTGGCGTCCTTCTGGTCGGGAGACGAAGGAGGATAAGAGGCGGCGAAGCCGAAATGGCCGTAACGATCGGGCTTGGCGGCGCCAAATTTCGCGGCCACGTCGCTCAGCGGCGCTCCGACGCCGGGCGTATCGAGTTCAATAGCTGTCAGGCTGGCAGGCGCGCCGGCGCATCCTTCCGGCACCTTGCCTTCCGGGTTCGGCTGCAGGGCGACGGACAGGACACCGTGGTCGGAGCCGCCCATCTCGCCGGATACGAACCAGAAGATCGACGGCGATCCGCCGGCGTCGGGGCCGGCATAGCAAAGCCAGTGGCGTGAATCTCCGGCGTCACCTTCATCGTGCATCGCTCCGCCGAAGGCTTTTTCGACATCGGCAAGCGTGGTTTCCTCAAGCTTTATCTCCAGCGGCCCAGCCTTGACCTGCTTGAATAGCGGACTGGCCAGCGGCGAGTTGATATCGCCCAGGGATGGAATCGCCCGGTCCGGGTTGAGCGGCTTGGCCAGCGTCGTTGCATTGGTCACCAGTCCGGCAACGATGAGTGCGAAATATCCGGCGTTCTGTCCCATGCCGATCTCCTGTCGTTCGAAATGAAGGTGCGGAAGGATTTGCGGGCGGGTGCTACCCTGTCTGGCTGATGCCCAAACCGATGCACGACCAACTGGACCGAAGATAAATTCACAAGTCCGCAGCCTTCAACGTCATTCCGGCGACTTGGCAACCAAAGTGTAATCGAGGCTCACAATTCCTTTTCGGCCAGTTCGCGAAAAGCGTCGGGAACCGACCGCTGTAGCCCGAGCGCGACCGAGGCGTAGCCGACCGCCTCCCAGCCGAAGCGGTCGCGGATCTTGTCGACGGCGCGATCGGCGGTCCAGCGCGCCGCGCCCTTGCTGGTGCCGGGGCGGCGGCGGTCGTCGTCGAGCCCGAGCGGCAGTTCCAGTTGCAGGCCGGCATGCTGCTCCAGATGCGATACGGCGATCGCCAGCAGCGAAATTGTCTTTTCGTGCGGATGGTCGATGAGCACCTTGCGCACCAGCGCCTCGGCGATCTCGGCCAGCATGGCGGTTGCCGAAATCGGCTGATCGAGCGTGATCGAGCGCGTCACCGAGCGCAAATCGGCAAAGCGGACGCGAACCGTCACTGTACGGCCGGGCCGGGATTTCGCCCGCAGCCTGGTGGCGACCCTGTCGGCCAGATGCAGCAAAGCGGGCACGAAGACCTGCTCCTCGGCGGGTTTCTGGCCGAGCGCCGATTGCGCGCCGGCCGAGCGCGCCCGGCGCTGCGTCTCGAGCTTGCGCGGATCGCGGTTCCACGCCAGCGCGTTGAGTTTCTCTCCCGCCGCCGGCCCGAGCAGGCGCTCAAGCGCCCCACCATTGGTCTTCGCCAGCTCGCCGATGGTGTTGACGCCGATGCCGGCCAGCCGCTGTCTGGTGACCGGGCCGACGCCCCACATCAGCTCGACCGGCAGGTGGTGCAGGAACTCCAGCTCGTGGCGCGGATCGACCACCACCAGCCCGTCCGGTTTTGCGACCTGTGAGGCGATCTTGGCCAGATGCTTGGTGCGGGCTACGCCGACCGAGATCGGCAGGCCGAGCTCGGCCTGCACGCGGCGGCGGATCTTGCCGGCGATCTCGGCCGGCGAGCCGAACAAATGGGTGCAGCCGGCGACGTCGGCGAAGGCCTCGTCGATCGAAATCCGCTCGACCACCGGCGTGAAATCGCCGAGCACCTTGATTGCCGCATCGCCCAGCCGCTGATAGTCCTTGAAATGGCCGCCGACGAAGATGAGTTGCGGGCAGAGTTCCCGCGCCCGCCGTCCCGGCATACCGCCGCGCACGCCGAACGCCTTGGCCTCGTAGGATGCGGCGAGCACTACCCCGCCGCCGACGGCAATCGGCTTGCCGCGCAAGGCCGGGTCGAGCAACTGTTCGACCGAGGCATAGAAGGCATCCAGATCCGCGTGGAGGATGTTGGCTTCCATCCGGCCCGTTCGCCCGCGGCGGTTCGAACGCCGCATTGTCTCGAGTTGTGATGAGAACATAAAGAGAACATTGTGGGTGGATTGTCAAGCAGCGCGGAGGCTGCCGCAGATGACGAGCGCACGGCAATGTTCAGCCGCGCAGCCGATCGCGGGCCTGCATCAGCGCGAATCCCAACAGGTTCTCGCCGCGCCACAGCAGCGGGTTCACCGCCCTCTCGTCATCCGCCGCAAGGCCGATACCCCACACCCGGTCGACAGGGCTCGCCTCGACCAGCACCCGGTCATGCGTCGACAACAGATATTCGCGCAGCGCCGCGTTCTGACGGAACTTCTGAAAGCTCCCTTCAGTCACGATGCGATATTTGTCTGCATCCCATTTGGTGCCATCGAAGCCGCTCACCTGGCGGCCAAGCTGCTTTGCCTGCTTGGGGCTCGCCGCCCTGAGGATTTGTGTTGCCGTCGGAGCATCACCGAACAGTCGTGCCTTCTCGGCCATCATCCAGTGTTCGGCAGTCGGATAGCTCAGGCCATCGACGGTAAAGGGCGCATGCCACCACTGGCTGAAGCACGATGTGGTTATGCGGCCGTCCTTAGACGGCTGATGGCCCCAGAAGAACAGGAACTTCTGCCGGGGCTTTGCGCGAAAGGTTTTCTCAAGCCAGGTTCGGTCGTAAATCATGGGCGGATGGAGCAGGGCGAAAGGCCGGCTTGTCAATGCTCCATCCAGAGCGGGTAGCGAAGATGAGCGGTCGGCGCTGAATGCGATGAAATGCTGATCTACAGCGCCATCTTGTAGCCGAGATGACTGGCGGTGAAGCCGAGGCGCTCGTAAAAAGCGTGCGCCTCCCGTCGACCTTTGTCCGTGGTGAGCTGGACGAAGCTGCAATTGCGCGAACGGCATGTTTCAATCGCCCATTCGATCATCAGCTTGCCGAGGCCGCGCGAGCGCCATTGCCGGGCGACGCGAACGCCTTCGATCTGGCCGCGCCAGGCGCCTTTTCTCGAAATGCCTGGAAGGAAGCTGAGCTGCAGCGTTCCGACCACTTGCCCGGCGTTGACGGCGACGGCCAGCAACTGGTTGGGATCGGTATCGATTGCGCTGAAGGCATCGAGATAGGACGGCGCAAGCGGCGTGGACGGGTCTTCCCGGTCTGCGCCGAGCACATCGTCGGCAAGCATTGCAACGATCGCCGGCAGGTCGGGCGCCTGCGCGCGACGGAATTCGATCTCGCTCATCGCGTGGAGACATACGGCGCGGATTTGGGGACGACAAGCGTGAAGGGATGCAACTTTGCCGGTCTACTGGAAAGCAGCCGTTGAAAGACCTATGACAGGCGAGATCGGGAGGCTACGATATGGATGTTCCAGCCAGCATGAAGGCTGAATTGGCAGCCTGGAACAATGGGTCCGGCATCGATCTACAAAGCTGGGTCGGGTGCGAGGGCCGATTTGCGCTTGCTGTGGGATACAGCACCATTTTCTGGCCGAAATTCGTGACGTTCGAACGCTACGTTTTGATGGAAGGGTTTAGCGAGGAAGGCCTGCGAAGCTTTGAACGAGACCCCAACGCCACACGACAGTCCGTGGAAGCGGTTATGAACCACCTGCACATTGCCGACATTCACGCCTTGGGCGCCGCCGACATCTCTCGCGACAAACTCGTGTTTCTCGGCTCGGTTCTCAAGGAGATTTATGAGGCAAAACTGCAATGGCAGTTTGCGAACCGAAGGTTTGTCGTCGAGTTTTTCGCTTCAGACTCCAGAGACCTGGAGGATTATCAGCTGTCTTTCTGGCAAGCAGACTAGGGCAATGGGCGAGGCGAGCAACTTAGCGAGGGTCAACCCTTCAATGCGGATCGAAATCGAGGGTGTCTCCCTGGAGACGTTGAGGGCGCTGTCGCGCGCGGACCAGGATGCGTTGCTGGCCTTCGGCCGGCCGATCTCCTTCGCCATGGGCAGCGCCACCGTCCTGGCCGAATTCAATCGCAATGGCGGCACGCTTCTGGTCAATTTTGCCCATATCGACGGCGGTGGCGAAGGCGTCCTGCTCGTCTTGTGGAGGCTTGTCCGGGCCTATGCCATCGATCGGCAATTCAAGCTGATCCGTTGGAATGTCCATGCCGCCACCTGCGCCACACCGAATCCCCGGCTGCAGCGTTTCCTGCGCTCCCATCACTTCGCAGAGATCGACGATGCCAGCTACGGCCGCATTTTCGCTCGCAGCCAGCAGCTTTGATCGGCTGGCTGGCCGCTCCGCTCGGGCTTACGCCGCCTCGAGCGCCCAGAGGCGGTGGCCGTAGCGGCGGAAGAAGCGGGCGAAGAGGCGCTGCTGCCTGGCGCGGGTGAGGTCGGCGGCGCGCCTTTCCTGTCGCCAGTGCGGCATGTTGCGGAACATCGACAGGAAGCGGGCGGCATCCTCGAGGGCCTCCTCGGCTGACTGCGCCGGGCGGATCGCCGCCAGGAACAAAGCGCGGCTCGGCTTCATCCGGTCGATCGCCGCCTTGCGCTGGCGATGGCCCTGGCGTGCCTTGCGGATGCCGTCCTGGCGGATGGCCGCGAAGGCAGCAAGCATGGCCGGGCTGTCGCCGGCATAACCGCAGGCCTGGGCGAACTGGGCGAGGTCCATCGTCACTCCCTTGCTTGCCGGCCGACGGAGCGGCCGCGGTTCTGTTGCTCGCGCCGATTCAAGCCTGCTCGAGATAAAGCATAACTCAAATATCTGAACAAGTGAAACTTTCACGTTGATGCAAGCGGAACCGACTCGACTCCGCCCCGAAAACCGATAATGTTGCGAACAAAGCAGGAACAACGTTGGGAATGGCCATGGCATTAGCGGGCAAGGAAGCGACGATCGCCGATGTTGTCTCGATTGCCGTCGAATGCATCGATTGCGGCCGCAACAGGTGGTGGAAACCGGCCGAGCTCAAGCGGCATGGGGTGATGCCGGAGACACCGCTGGCCGCACTTTCGGGGCGCCTGATCTGTAAGGCCTGCCGGGCCGACGGCCTGCCGGGCGCCGCCGTCTCGATCCAGGCCGCCTTCATCGACGACCGGCAACGGACCCGCGCCGAGGCGCGCCTGCTCAACGGTCGAGAGCTGCAGTCGAGGCGGGCTTGAGGGGGCGGGCGTGCTGCTCTTGCCTTCTCCCCTTGTGGGAGAAGGTAGCCGAGCGAAGCTCGGTCGGATGAGGGGTGTTGGACGGATCGCTACCTTGATGGCGTAAGTGCGTAAAAACGCTTCTACATTTCCTCCGCCGCGTTCCTTCCAGCACCCCTCATCCGGCTCGGCGCTGTGCGCCGATCCACCTTCTCCCACAAGGGGAGAAGGCAACAAGCCCTCAATACCCCAGCAGTTCCTTGAGCGGGATGACGCGGAAGACGTTCTTGATGGCGTAGCGGTTGAAGGACAGCGTCTTGGGCGGGTTGTACTGTTCGACGATCAGCTCGGCGGCGGTGCGCTTGACCAGCTTCTTGATGAAGGCCTTGCCGTTTTGCTCGTTCTCCTCGGGCAGGGTCTCGATCACCACATGGTCGCCGGGCAACGCTTCGCGGCCGCCGCAATAGATCATCTCGCCGGGCTCGTAGCGCGGCACCATCGAATCGCTCAGCACGTGCAGCGCAAACACATTGCGCAGATGCCGGATCCCCGGCGGCCGCTGGACATAGCCGGCCGGCTGGCCGTTGAAGGTGAAGTCGCCATCGTCGCCGCCGACGGCGGTGCCGAGAAGCTGGATGTCCATCGGCCCGGCGGGCAGGGGGCCGGGATCGGTGACGATCTCGGCATCGGCGACCGGTCCGGCATCTTCGAGGAAAACGACCTCGCCCTTGCCGAGCGCCACCGGGTCGACGCGCAGGAAAGCGGCGGTCTTCAAAAGGTTCTCGGTCTTGGGCAGGTTGCGCCCGGTTTCCCAATTGCCGACGGCAGCGACATCGGTGTCGTTGTGCTCGGCAATGTGGCGCATCACCAGGCCGCGCTGCTTGCGCGCCCGGCGGATCGCCGCCCCGACCTTGATCGACAGTGCAGTTTTCACCATGGCTCCATCTGAGGCACAAGATTCGGTTTCGTCTATGCAAGAATCGCTTGCATTATGGTTTGAGTTATGCTCTTATGTGGTCATGCACAAGTCGCTCCGCCAGCTTTCGGTCCTCGAATCCGCCCTTCAGCGCCAAGGCGGCGGCCGAGGTAGTCATGTGCCAACCCTTTCCCCTTCGTCGCGGCTGTCCTCCTCCCCGGCCGGGACGATGCCCGAGGCTCGCGCCTCGGATCCGGCAGCGCAAGCGGCCGGAACGGCCGGAGCCGTTCCCCTCACGGCTCCGGCCACGAATTACCTGCCGGCCGGCAATGCGGATGCCGCGGTTTCCTGCACCCGCACCGAAGACGGCACGGTCATCGCCTTCGACGAGCGGACGGGCAAGGCAGTGTCCGGCGCAACAAGGCAGGCGGCCGAGATGAAGCTCGATCGCAGCAGGCCACGCGAAGGCTGACCGGCTTTCGAGCCTGAGGCCGGCGAAGCCGGCGCCGCACACAACCATTTTTGCAGAGAATGAAACATCATGGCCGCCCGCTATTCCGCCTCGGAACTGGAACAAATCGAGAACTGGCTGATGAGCGGACTGTCGGCCGCGAAGATCGCCACCCGGTTGACCGCGCTGCGCGGCCGCCCGGCCTCGCGTGCAGCCATCATCGGCATCGTCCACCGCACCGCCCGTTTGCGCACCATCGGCCTTGCCAGATCCAAGGGCTGGTGTGGCGGACGCTCTGGCGGCCGGCTCGGAAATTCGGCGCCTGAGCCATCAAGCACCGCAGGTCAAGCGGAGTCGGCTCCGAAGGCCGAGCCACGCTGCCGCCCGGCAAGGCTGTCGGCCAGGCTGGCGCCGCCGGCCTGGCAGCCGGGTCCGGCTCGGATCACCGGGTCCGATGGCGCACCGCTCGAAATGCCGGCGCCGCGCCCGATCGCCGCCGGCGGTCGCCAGCCGCATTTCGCCGCTATGCGCTTCATCGATAGCCTGTTCGAGCGCTGCCGCGCGCCGCTCGACACGACGCTGCAGGAGGATGCGGAAAACGACGCCTCCGGCAGCCGGCCAGGTTTGGACATGCTGTGCTGCGGAATTCGCACGAACCCATCGAAAAGCTACTGCGTCTATCACGCTGCGCGCTTCCTGCGCACGCTGCCGGCCGAAGCGATTTGAGCCCGCTGCAATGAGGCTGGAAGTTCGCCAGAGCCCGACGACCAAAACCCAGGAGGACCGAGCCGATGAGCACCAAAACCGCCCAAAAGGCCAAAGCCAGGCCACCGAGATTGCCGAAAGGCGAGGCCGAGCAGGTGCGCATCCGCAAGGAGATCGGCCATGATTTCGCACTGAAGGACGACCGGTTCGGCCGCAAGCGGCTGGCGAAGGGGACGCAGGAGGGAGCGCGCCTCTATGAGGTCTCCAATGACGGCCACACAGCGACCGGCGGCATCGTGCGGGTGCGCAACGTCGACCCGCTGAGCGGCCTCACCTCGCTGTCGCGCCAGCAGCGCGAGGCGGGCATGCGCTACCGCCAGGATTTCCGCAACTCGTCCCAGGCAACCGCCAAGCCGATGGCTTGGGCCGAGCGCGTCGACGGCGGCCGCACCGGCAGCGGCGTCGCCGAACACATCCTGTCCGCCGGCCGCGACCATGCCGAGGCCACCAGGGCGCTTGTCCATTGGGAGATCGCCGGCATCGTGCAAAAGGTCTGCTGTGCCGACGCAACGGTCAAGAGCCTGGCCGAACAGGCCGGCGAGCCGCGCGACGTGGTGGTGAAACTGCTCAAGATCGGGCTCGACATATTGGCCGTGCATTACGGCATGATGCTGATGCGCAAGCCGTGGTGAGGAGCCGCCGATCCGGCCGGCACTACCGGCCGGATCGATCCGTCAACGACGGCAGACACGGATTCTTTCGATAACCCGGTGGTGATGGCGCCAGTGCTTGACGACTTCGGTATGACAGCGCCGGTGGTACCGGTAGCGCGGCCTGTAGTCCTCGTCATAGACATCATAGCGGTAACGGGGGACGTACTCATCGTCGTAATCGGAATACCGATGGTGGCGATAATAATAGTCGTCGTCATAGCCGTTGCCGATGCCGATCGTGACGCTGCCGCCGGCATTCGCCGGGCCGATCACGGAAGCCGCCGAGGCGATGGCGATCACCGAGGCAAGCAGGAGCTTCTTCATAGCTACCTCCTTCTTTAACGTCCCTCTAATAGAAAAACCCCCGAGGGGCAGCCTCGTTCCATAGATTGGCAAGATGTAACGAACGGACGAGCCCGAAGTTTAGCGCCTGCTGGCGCGAAAACGCCGCTGGCTGCGCCGGGGTCGGATCGTCGACGCAGCGTGGCTGCTCCTCTCATCAAACAGCGGCAATCGCGCGTCAGTCCCGTCTTTTGCCGACGTCTGCCTACAGGACGTGGCCCAATTCCAGCAAAACGAACGCGGTCGCACCCAGCACAGCGAGGGCGTAGGCCGCATAAAGAACAAGCAGCATTACCTCAAAGTCCCGGACGAAGCTTGCGGCAATCCTGGTCTCCTTAGGCTCCGCTTTCTCGATGCGGTCGGTTTCCAGCTCCTCCGTTGCCACGACGAGGCAGACAATCCTGTCGTTGTCGGCCGCCTGTAATATTCGTTCCGTCAAATCGACTGCAATCACTGGATCATCGGCCAACTGATCTCGCGATAGCCGGCTTTCAGTGACGGTCTGGATTTCACGCTTTCTCACGCACGCATAATTGTGCCACCTAAATTAGGTTCCACTAAAATATACGAGATTGCACCGACCCGATCGCGATGTGATGAGGCGTGATCCCACCTGGGCGGTGAACTCCGCCTGAGGCCCCCATTTGCCGACCGTCGAGGCGAATCTCGATCGGCGCATCCTCCGATCAAAGGGCGCGGGCTTCTTTATAGGCTGCTACGGTGCGCCATTGCTGGTAGGTCGCAATGCCAAAGCAGCCAAACTCTCATATCGCGAACGCAGCGCCGACGTCTTCAGTGCCGACCGGTTATGACGAAGATCGCATGCTTACTTATATCCGGCTGCTCGACGCGTCGGCTGAAGGGACCGATTGGCGCGAGGTCGCCCGCATCGTTCTGCACATTGATCCGGAGCAGGAGCCGGAGAGGGCTTTCCGGGCGTGGGCGACACATCTGGCGCGTGCACGATGGATGACCAGGAAGCGGAACGAGTTGCGCCAATTGCATGATGAGTGGTGGGGATGAGCACTATCTAAGCGGAACTGCCGTCTCGGTCTGGCCGTTGAGGGAGGAGGCCAACATGGAAAAGCGCCCAATGACTTCTTGGCGAGCCGATACTTTCGAGCTGTGCTGCCTTCTTGCAGTTCCGCTGTCGCTTATCCTTACGGTTTTCCTGGCGGGTCTTATCCTTAGCTGAGTCCGGCATGGTTCCTTGCCGAGGGGCTGGGTCGTGATCCGACAAGATCCGGAGCCGTTACTTTACAGCCGCCGCCATCACATCCGAAAACAGCGCCCGCTCCACTGCCGGTTCCAGCGTTTCGGCGAAGGGCGTCGCCAGGTGGTGGCGGTCGCGGAAGGCTAGTTTGCCGTCGATGAAGACATGGCAGGTGGTCTGGTCGCAAAAGCGGTCGGTCATATCGATGTAAGCAGCGTTCGGTGTCGAGCGCACGATATCGCGCTCGATGGTGGCGATGTCGTCGTTTGCCGCCATGATCCTCGGCGTGTCGCATGTCGCGGGCGTCTGGCCCCGCCACAGCGCCCGCGCCACGCATTTGTCGGCGTAGCTTGCATTGTAGGGAACGTCCCTGATGACCGCGACCTTGATGCCGGCCTGGCTGAAGGCCTGAAGCGTCCAGGTGAGGCCCGTCCGCCACTGCGCTTGCCAATCGGCGTGCTTCAACTCCTCGGGCGATTCTTTCATCACATTGCCGATCGAGAACTCCGAGATCACCACCAGTTGCGGGTGGAGCGCGATGATGTCCTTGACCGACTGCTCGCGCCATTGATCGCATTCGGTGTAGTCGCGCTTCAGCCGCCAGTTCCAGGTCGTCACCCGCGAAGCCCGGCAGGAGGATTTGAGAAAGGTGACGACGCGAAAATTGTTCTTCTCGGCCGCCTTGATCAGCGGCGTCGACCAATGGTCGGCATGCGAGTCGCCGAACAGCACGACCGAGCGCTGGGCATCCTTGCGGCCGAACATGCAGGGCTTCGGCTTGACGGTCTCGAAATCGAGCACGCAGCCGCCATTGCTCGCGCGCACGGTGGAGAGCTGCGCGGCGCTGTCGGCGATGACGTGCTGTTCGGGGCTGAGATTGTGCTCGGCAAAGCGCGCATTGCCATAGGCTGCGACCACGCCGGCGCCGGTCAGCGCGACGGCGGGCACCAGCGCCCGCGCTGCTCCGGCCATCAGCCAGCCGTTGCGGCGGATCGGGTTCTCGATGAAATGATAGGTGAACATCGATAGAAGCAGCGTCAGCGCCGCGCAGGCAAGGCGGTCCAGGATGGACAGGCTGGGAACCACCATCGCCGCATAGACGATGACCGGCCAGTGCCAGAGATAGAGCGAATAGGACAGCCGGCCCAACCATTGCATGGGCGGCAGCGCCAGCACGGCGCTCGGCAGATTGCGGCCGCCGCTGCCGCTGAGCAGCAGCAGCACGGTGCCGGCAACAGGCGCCAGCGCATTCACCCCGGGAAACGGCGAGTCTTCGTCCAGCATCAGATAGGCCCAGGCGATCAGCGCCAGACCGAGGCATGCCTGGAGCGTGGCCAGCAGCGGCCGGTCGCGCCAGATCTTTGCCGGCGCCATGGTCGCGAGGCCGCCGGCGGCGAATTCCCAGGCCCTGAGCGGCGAGAAATAGAACGCCCAGGGCTGCGACACTTCCGTCAGCCAGGCGCAGGCGGCGAAGGAAGCCGCGCCGGCGACGCCGATGACGATTATAGCGGCGCGCTTGCCGGGACGCAGCCAAGCGGCGGCAAGAAGCAGCGCCGGCCATGCCAAATAGAACTGTTCCTCGACCGAGAGCGACCAGAAGTGGATGAACGGGTTGTTGGTGGCGTCGGCGGCGAAATAGTCGAACGACCAGCGGATCAGCCAAAGGTTGATCATGTAGGCGGAGGCGAACATGGCGCCTTTCGAATAAAGCGCCTGTTCCTCCGGCGACAGGATGAAGTAACCCGTGAACAGCGTGGCGAGGATGACGAATAGTGCCGCCGGCAACAGGCGCCGGGCGCGCCGGGCGTAGAAGCGCCAGAGGTTCAGCCGCCCGGTCTCGGTGATTTCCGTAACCAGGTGACGGGTGATCAGATAGCCGGAGATGACGAAGAAGATGTCGACGCCGGCAAAGCCGCCGGGCAGGCCGGACAGACCAAAATGGAAGGCGATGACACCCGCCACCGCCAGCGCGCGCAGCCCTTCGATGTCAGGCCGAAATGATGCCGACACAATCACCTCATGCAAGGAATGCCCACCTCGCAGAGGCTCGACCCGATGCGACGATATTGCAATGCAACAAATCTAACGCAGTGCAACATAGGGGGAGGGCGCGGCTCCTCCAGTTCCTCGCGTGGGCGATTCACTCACATGAGCGATTCGAGAGCGACTGATATCGAAGCGAAGGGTGCCGAGGCGATCACGCCTTTTTCAAAAACTCGGTCTTCAGCACCAGGCCCTTCACCTGCCTGGTGCTGCATTCGATCTCGCCGGGATTGCCGGTGAGGCGAATATTCTTCACCAGCGTGCCGCGCTTGATCGTCTCCGACGTGCCTTTGACCTTGAGATCCTTGATCAGGGTCACGGAGTCGCCCTCGTGCAGCGCCGTGCCATTGCTGTCTCTTATGATCGCGTCGGTCATGGCAGGTCTTTCGTGGGACTCCGGTGCGGAGGTGGTTGGCTCATTACCCGGCCTATCCCACGGTTGGCGGCGAGGTCAAGCGTGCCGGGGGCAGCGTGCCGGTAACCAAGCGTGCCGGCCGCTAATGCTAGGCGGACGGCCGACCGGAAAACCCGGATTGTGAGCAGACTGGGACCCCCTGGGCGGTAGTGGCATTGCCGCTTCGCGACATGCGCTCAGGCCAAGCCATGCCAATGGCGCCACGGCAATCGAAGTCGTGGCCTTTTACGCGGATATTCCGGCACGAGTTCAAATAGATGAGCGCCCGCCCGTGCGGACAGGAAGGTCGCAGTGACAGACCTGCCCGCCCTTTCGCTTGGTGCGTTATTTCAATTGGCAACGATCACTTGTTGGCGCCACCGAGCTGGTTGGCCATCTTGCAGAAGTCGGCATGCATCGTGGCAATGCCTGCGTCGCTGCATTCCTTCAACATCATGGCCCGGTCGCTCGTGGACATGGCCATCCATGCCGCCTTGAATTCGGCTTCCGACTTCATGGTCTTCATGCCGGCGTCGGTGAAGAAGGGGTTCATTTTCTGCGGATCGTCGAGCGCCGAAGTGCCAGTGGCACCGGCGGCAAGCGCTGCGCCGGTCATCATCGAAAGCGCCATCGCGCCCATGCAAAGCGTCTTGATGTTCATGATCATTCCTCCTGAGCTGCTGCTTTGAGGTTGTCCATCAGCGATCTACGAAGGAACGGTGTTTTGACCCAAAAGTTCCACGTTCTGGCGCAGACATGGAACAGGATTGCCCGTGACGTCATTAATGCAAAAAATTCTACCCATGACTGAATTTGCGGCGCTGCCGACCAGGGCAATCGGCGTCCAGCTGGGTGAGACGCTGCGAAGTTGCACGCCGGCTCAATATGCCCGATCATGGCGACGGCGGGGCGGAGGTATCAAGTGGCGGCAAATCGTCGAAACGACGCGCACCTGTCGGAGCCCCGGCGGGCGGGTATTGTTTCCGCGGCCAGGGCGCTTCCGCGCACATCGTTGCCCAGCGTAGCGTCGGTCGTGACGGCCGTCGCGGCGCTCTATTTCGGGCGCGAGGTCTTTCTGCCGATCGCAATCGCGCTGCTGCTTACCTTTGCGCTCGTGCCCATGGTGTCGGCACTCAAGCGAGCCGGCATTCCGCGTCTTCCTGCCGTGATCGCCAGTGTGCTCGGCGCATTCACGGTGCTGGCTCTGTTCTCCTTCATCGTCGCCACGCAGGTCAGTGAACTGGCGCAGAACATTCCGCTTTACCAGGCGAATATCCTGACCAAGGTCCGGTCGCTCAAGGAAACCGGCGTCGGCGGCGGCATCGTTTCCAGATTGAGCCGGGTGATCGAACGCGTCGGCCAGGAGCTCGACAGACCCGAACCCGCACAACCCGCCGCCGATCAGCCTCCGCGGGAACCGATCCCGGTCGAAATCGTCGCGCGCGAACGACCGCTCGAGGTTCTCCAGAATCTGATCGGCCCGCTGCTGAGCCCGCTGGCATCGGCCGGACTGATCGTCGTGGTCGTCATATTCATGCTGCTCGAGCGGGAGGACCTGCGCGATCGTTTCATACGCCTCGTCGGCTATGGCGATCTGCATCGAACCACCGAGGCGCTGCAGGATGCCGGCAAGCGCGTCGGCCGCTATCTGCTCATGCAATTGGTCGTGAACATCGTCTATGCCGTCCCAATTGCAATCGGACTTTGGCTGCTGGGCATACCCAATCCATTGCTGTGGGGCTTGCTGGCGCTGGCGCTGCGCTTCGTTCCCTATATCGGCCCGGTCATCGCGACGTTGTTGCCTCTGTTCCTGGCGCTGGCCGTGGCGCCCGGGTGGTCGCTCGTGCTATGGACCGCGGGGCTTTTCGTCGTGGTGGAACTGATCACCGGCAACGTGATCGAACCTTGGCTCTACGGCTCGCGCACTGGGCTGTCGCCATTGGCCATCATCGTTGCGGCGATCTTCTGGACCTGGCTTTGGGGGCCATTGGGCCTGGTTCTGTCGACGCCGCTCACGGTCTGCCTCGTCGTGCTCGGCCGCCATGTGCCGCAGTTCGAATTCCTCGACGTTCTGTTCGGCAACGAACCCGTGCTCGAACCGCACGCCCGGCTTTACCAGCGGCTGTTGGCCGGCGATCCCGAGGAAGCGACGGACCATGCCGAGGAGATGCTGGAGGAAGAATATCTGGTCGTGTTCTACGACAAGGTCGCGATTCCCGCACTTCTGCTCGGCGAGCAGGACCGGGTGCGTGGTGTGTTGAGCGATGAGCAAAGACAGCAGGTCGCGGGCAGCGCGCTGACGATGGTGGCGAATCTCGACGACAGCGCGCAGGAGGAGGCGGAAGCGGACGACACGGCCGCGGCCGAGGACAACGGCTCACGCGAGGACAAGCACGTTCCGGGGCAGGTTCAGGGCGAGGAGTACACCGAACTGCCGGATGGCACGGGCATGTCGGTGCTGTGCGCCGGAGGGCGCGGCGAACTCGACGACGCGGCTGCCGCCATGCTGGCGCAGGTGCTCGAAGTCCAGGGCGCCACGGTGTTGAGAGCGAGCTTCGCCGAGATGGAACCGGGGAGCATTCGCCGCCTTGAGCTCGACGCCGTCGATAGTGTCGTCGTCGGATTTTTGAACCGGGATTCCGTCAAGCACGGGCGGTTCCTGGTCCGTCGGCTGAAACGCGCCAAACCAAGGTTGCGAGTGGGCATCGTGTTGTGGTCGGAAGCCGACAGCGACAACCAGGAGGCAGATGCCAGATTGGCCAACGAGATCAACGCCGATTTCGTCGCACATGGCATGGCAGGCGCGGTGCTCGGTGCGTTGTCCAGCGCTCCGCCGGTGGCGCTGAAGACCACCGCCAAACGCCGCATGCGCCGTCTGACGCCGGCGCGCAAGAAAGAGCCGCTCGCCGCGGCAAAATGAGCGCGGCGAAGACTGCGGCAGGTCGGGTTATTACCGCTTTCGCGAAAGTGGTAATAACGAAACGGATCAGGTTATCTTCGCAAGGTCGCGCTGAACCGTCCGCCGCGGCAAACGGCGCCAACCTTCATGCAGTCCAGAAATAGCGCACCGTATGGAAGAAGACCGGGGCGGCGAAGACCAGGCTGTCGGCACGGTCCATCATGCCGCCATGGCCTTCGATCAGATGGCCCCAGTCCTTGACGCCTTGATCGCGCTTGATGGCGGAGGCGACCAGCCCGCCAAGGAAGCCCATCAGGCAGGCGATGAAGGCGACGCCGGCTGCCTGCAGCGGCGAGAACGGCGTCAGGAACGACAGCAGCGCGCCGAGCAGGCTCGATGCCGCCAGCCCGCCGACCAGCCCCTCCCAAGTCTTCGACGGCGAGACCGTCGGCGCCAGGAGATGCCGGCCGAACAGCTTGCCGAAAATATATTGCAGCACGTCGCTGCCTTGCACGGTGATGATCAGGAAAGCGATCAGCAACAGGTTGCGGCCTTCGAAGCCTGGCACCTCGAGCGTCAGCAGCGCCGGCACGTGGCTGACGCAGTAGACCGAAATCATCACCGCCCATTGCTGCGCCGAGACGCGCTCGAGAAAGCGCTCGGTGTCGCCGTGCAGCGCGGTGATCGCCGGCATCAGCAGGAAGCAGTAGACCGGGATAAAGATGGTGAACAGGCCGTACCAGGCGGTCCACACCAACCAGTACTGGAACGGGATGACGATACCGAACATGCCGAGCAGCACCCAGTGGTCGCTGCGGCGGCTGTGCGTCAGCGTCACGAATTCGCGCAGGGCGGCGAAGGAAATCAGCGCGAACAGGATGGTCATGCCGGGGCGGCCGAAGAAGAAGGCGACGGTGATCGCCACCACCATCACCCACCAGGCATTGATGCGCTGGGTGAGGTTGACCAGCGTCGGCGACAACGGCTTTGGCGCGCGCCATGACAAGACGCCGGCGACGACGCTGGCACTGATCAGCACCGCCAGCAGGCCGACAATCAGAATGAGGGTTTCGTGCATCATCGGCAGCATTTTGCCTTAGTCCTCAATCGTCTCGCTGCGGCCGGGGGTTGAGCGCCAGCAGCGTTTCGCGGGCGCGGTCGAGAAAGGCGCGGCGTTCCTCACCCGGTTGAATGGCGATCGGCGCGCCGAAGACGACGCGGCAAAGCAGCGGCACCGGCACGAATTGGCCCTTGGGCAGCACCCGCGACATGTTCTCGATCCAGCACGGGATGAGCTCGACATCGGGCCGCGCCATCGACAGATTGTAGAGGCCGGAGCGGAACGGCAGCAGCGGTTCGTCGGTCATGTTGCGCGTGCCTTCGGGAAACAGGATCAGCGAATGGCCCTGGTCGAGCACCGACAGCATGATCGAGATCGGGTGCTGCGTTTCATCCGTCCACTGCCGGTGGATCAGCACGGAAGACAGCATGTCCTCCGCAATGAAACGGCGCAGCCGCGTCTTGCTCCAATAATCGGCGGCCGCCACCGCATGGGTACGGGCGCGCTCCTTCTCGCTGAGGCAGGCCGACAGCAGGATGAAATCGCCGTGGCTGGCATGGTTGGCGAAGTAGATACGCTGCCGGTCCGATGGCTGGCTGCCGTTCCAGATCGGCCGCACTCCGGTGACCACCCAGGCCAGTGCCGACAGGCCGACCGAGGTCACCGTCTGCAGCAGGGTGTAGGTGCTGACGCGAAGCTTTGTCATGGACGGGCTCAAAAGAATGCCGCGACGACCGAGGCCGCCGCGAACAGGCTGAAGGCGATGCGCTGCTTGGCGAGCAGACGGCGCGTGCCGGCCATCCGCTGGTCGAGCGAGCGGCCACCGGCCGCCGTGGGTTTCAGCCGCATGCGCGCCAGCACGTCGTCGATCGCCGCACCGCCGCCTGCCTCGCTGGCGTGGCTGGCCATCAGCCGGAACAGCAGCGCGTCGAACAAAAGCAGGGCCGAGAGAATAATTGTGGCTATGGCACCCGCGGCGGCGATCAGCCAGGCCGCCGCGGACAGCGACGATGTTTGCGGCGCAGCCGCCAGGCCGATGACCGGCGCCGCCAGCAAAGCAGCAGCAATCAACAGCAGCGGCCACGCCACCTGCACCATCAGTCCGGCGGCGAACGTCTCGGCCTTATCTCGAAAGGCGGTCATGTCGCCGCGTCCATGCCAAGATGCACAGGCCGGCCCGCGGCGGCGAGCTGGCCTCGCGCCTGATCCGGCGTGGCGGCCCGGCCGCTGGCGACCAGCCATTCGGCGACGACGGCGGCGCTGCGCTGGAAGCCAAGCGCGCAGCAGACCAGCACCGTGCCCTGGCCCCGCGCCGTCTCGATCGCCGCCACCGCTTGCGCACGCGCCTCCGGCGATGGCGGCAATAGATCGACCATGGCCACGCTCACCCAGCGGCCAGCGGCGCCGCGCGGTCTTTCCAATTCGCCGGCAACGTCGATCACGGTGCCGAAAGCGTCGGCCTCGGCGGCGGTCGGAAAACGGCCAAGGGAAACACCGTCGGCAATGACGATCTGCGCCGGAAGCTTTCGCGTCCACGCCCACACATTGACCTTGGCGGCAACCCGGTAGGGCCACAGCAGAAGACGGCTGGCCAGCGACACGCGGCCATCGGCTGTTTTCTGGAACACCTTGGCGCCGGCGCCGGCATAGGCGAAAGCGACTATGGCCAGCGCCAGTGCCGGCCACAACAGGATGAGCCATAGCGCCGAGACCAATGCGCCGGCAGCGGCGCCGGCCAGCGCAAAGGCTGCGCCAAGCGCATAGAACAGCGCCAGAAGCCGCGCTTTCGGGTCCGCGGTCAGGCGGAAGCCGGCGAAAGGCAAGGCGCCGTCGCGCGGGAATAGCCATAGGGCGAAAAGGCCGAGCAGCGCGCCGGTCGGTATGTCGATGAAATGGTGCTGCCACGTCGTCAGCACCGAGGCGCCGATCAGGAAACACCAGGCATGCCAGGCGACGCCGGCGATGCCGGTCAATCTGTGACGCCAATGGTCCCAGATGATGACCAGCAGCGCGATATGCAGCGACGGCGCCTGGTTGAAGGGTTTGTCGAAGCCGCCGAGCACGGCGAACATGAAGCCGGGCAGGCCGCTCGTCTGCGGGCGCACGAACGTCGCAGTCAGCGGGAACAGGATGAAGCAGGCGACGGCGACGATCTGCGCCGTCAGATAGCGGCCGGCAAGGCGGTCGACGCCGCTCTTCGAATTGTTCAACAGCAACGACAAGCCATAGAACAGGTTGATCGACCAGTAGGGCACGATCGTCCAGGCAAGGAACGGGATGCCATGCTCCCAGCCGAACACGATGCTGCCGATATCGTCGCGCCGCGACGCCAGCCAATTGGCGAAGCCGTAGGTGGCGTAGAAGAACGGCGCCAGAAACGACAGCCACAATGCGGCGCGCAGGACTATCCCGGGATACGGCTCGCGCGGCAAGGCCGGAAGGGCAGGGGCATCGCGAGGTAAGGCAGAGGCAGGCAAGTTCATGCTCAGACGCGCCGCGCGACCGAAACGGTGAAGATGCCCCACTGGTCGATGCGCTGGTCGAGCTTCTCGAAGCCGGCGGCCGCCACCAACTGGTCCATCTCGGTCTGCGTGCGGCGGCGCATCACCCAGGCCTGGCCGCCGCGGTGCGAGGTCAGGCTGCGCGCGATCATCTCGAGCTGCGGATGCCAGGGCTGGTTGGTGTAGACCAGCAGGCTTCCGGGCTGCATGGCGCTGGCCAGTCCACCGAGCGAGCGGGCGATCATGGCATTGTCGGAAAACAATTCGTAGAGCCCCGACACGATGGCGAGATCCGGCGCTGGGTCGAGCCCGGCCAGCATCGTGGCGTCGAAGGCGTCACCTTGATGGAACGAGACGGTCGCCGGCAGCTTGCGCTCGGCGATCAGCTTGCGGCCGAGCGAGACGTTCAGCTCGGAGAAATCCTGCAGCCGCACGCTTGCCGGCGGCGCGGCGCCTTTCCGCACGGCATCGAGCACATAGCGGCCATGGCCGGCGGCGATATCGACGATATGGACCGGCCGGCCGGCGGCCTTGAGCGAGGCGGCGGCGCTGCCGATCAGCTCTTCCAGATGCAGCTTGCGCTGGCGGATGCCGCGCCAGCCGATGGCATCGAGAAAGGTGCGGTCGATCATGCGGCCGATGGGGCTGATGCCGCGCGCCTCGTTCTCGTAGACATAGTCGAGCGTCGAGCCGGAATCGAAGCCGGTGGCAATCCCCGTCTTCATGCCGGACGACAGCCAGGCGCCCATGCGGATCGAAGCGCGGCTCATTGTCCAGTAGAGCCCCCTGGGAGACAGCAGCGGCAGCGGCGAGGCCAGCCGGTCGGCCTCGTCGCGTGTGTAGCCGGCACGGTCGGCCTCGGTCAGGTCGACCGGCTTTTCCGGCGCTGTGAACTGCCTTTCGAGGAAAGGCCTGATCAGGTCGAGTGCCTTGTGGCGGTCGCGCTCGCCCAGCGTGTCGTGGAAGAAGCCGGGCAGCACGTGCCGCTCCTTGGCCGGGCTCGCCAGATTGACGAAGAATTCGTGCTGCGGTCCATGGCGCACCACCCAGTCGCTGCCGGAGATCAGAAGCTGTGTCGGCACGGTGATGGCGCGGGCGTCGGCGACGATGCGCGCGGCATGGTCGTAGAGCTCGACCAGGATGTTGGAGGCGATCGGCCGGGTGATCAGCGGGTCGGCGTCGAAGGAGGCGATGCGCTCGGGGTCATGCGTCAGGAATTTCGCCTTGACGTAGGAATTGACGAAGAAGCGGCCCTTCAGCTTCTGCCACAACGCAATGCCTTGCTTGGCGAAGGGCACGTAGAGCTTGACCGAGAAGGCCGGCGAGGCCAGCACCAGGGCGCGAATGTCGGGCGCGTAATCGTGCACCCAGGCGGCGGCAAGCACGGCGCCGAAGGATTGCGCGATCAGCGCGATGTCGCGCCGGGCAAAGCCGTCGCTGCCGATCTCGCGCACAAAACAATCGATGTCGCGCACCAGCGCGGCAAACGACGGCGCATAGCCGCGTTCGCCGGCGGAGCGGCCATTGCCGCGCGCGTCCCAGGCATAGAAGGCGTGGTCGGGCATCTGGAGCTCGTCGACCAGATGCGCCATGCGGCCGCCATGCTCGTGGCCGCGATGGAACAGCAGGATGGCGCCCTTGCGGTTTTCCGACAGCGCCGGCCAATAGCGATAGAAGATCTCGGTGCCGTCATGGCTCTTGAAGCTGCGCTCCTGCGCCACCCGCTCGATATTGGCTGAAGCCACTACGGCAACCGTCTGTTGGTGAAGCATGTTGTTCTCCCTGGCGAGACCGGAATTCAGCTGCCGCTCCCGTTAAGGCCGCTGCGTATCCGGTTGATGGCGGTCGCCAGCGAGAGTGTAGCCATGGCCGGAAACACGAGCGGCGTGAGCACCGGGACCCACAAGCCGGACGCGATAAGCACGGCGAGGATGCCGAGCGCCAGCGCCCGGTCGCTTTTGCCGAACGGGCCGGCATAGTTGCGCCCCGCTCCGGCCGCGATGCCGAGCACGCCGGCGAATTCCGCGATCATAGCCGCGATAGCGAATGCGACGACGCCCCAGACAGGAAAAATGACGGCAAAGGCCAGGATCAAAGCGAGATCGGAGACAACATCGCAGAGCTCGTTGAGATACATGCCGAGCTTCGAGGCCTGGCCATGTTCCCTCGCGAGCATACCGTCGATCGCATTCAGCGCCATTCGCGTAAACAGCACGAGCGGCATCAGCAGAAAGACCACGCGGTGGCCGGCAAGGGCTGCCACCACAAGGCCGGTGGCGAGCGAGAGGGCAGCGGCCAGCAACGTGATCTGGTTGGCGGTGACGCCGGCCCTGGCCAGTCCGTCGGCAAGCGGCCGCAACCTGGCCTGGAAGGCCGGTTTCAGCGCATAAAGCGTCGGCATGTGCGAACCCCCCGGCCGCGGTGCAAAGTGATGTTGGCGAGGATGGTCAATTGGCGCGCAAGACGCAAGGGCGGCGCCCACCACTTTCCGCAAACTTGCCGGACGGCTATGTCCTCGCTTTGACCGTGTCGCCCCGGAACAGTGCGGGCAAACTTTGTTCGGCCGCCGCCCAGGCGCGACTATGGTAACGCCGCAGGACGAGAATGCATGCGGCGAAGACCAGCAGCCCGCAAATCACGCCGGGCGTCATGCCTCCGCCGAAAGCGGACTTAACAACGATGCCGGTGAAGACGCCGGCAATGGCGCCGTTGATCGTGCCCACCATCCCCGCGGTGGTCATGAAATATTGCAGCGGCGAGGGCCTGAGACCTTTGTCGACCAGCACCGCCGAGGGGTCGTCATGCGTCGAATTGACGAGGTATCTTTGCAGGACCGGCGCCAGCTCGACGAAATAGTGGCGGATCCGGGCCATGCCGCGGGCATGCACCATGTCCTCGATGGCAACCTGCACAGCGCGCACGAAGGTGACCAGGCCGATGAAGAAAAGGCAAGGCAGCAAGATCAGGCTGAACAACACGAACGGCCTGCCCATCTCCGTGACCTGCGCGACGAAGGACAAGGCAATCGTTGCGCTCGAGACCGAGGTCAGGAACAGATCGGCTCGCTGGTTCGCTTCCTGAATGGTCGCCGCGCGAGCGTTTTGCAGCACGAAATGCTCGGTCGTCAGGCACTGCAGGGCCTGCTGCGCTTGATCTGGCGGTACCGGAACGTCGGGAGAACGGGTCATCGAAATTTGCCCCCTTCTGTCAGCCGCAACCGGCGGACAGAAGGGGGCGTCGTCCTGCGAGCTGTCAGGTTTTGCCGATGGCGATGCGCTTGGCCTTGGCCTGGGCGCGCTCCGTCTTCGGCAGCGTCACGCTGAGCACGCCGTTCCGGAACGCGGCGTTCACTCTGTCTTCGTCGACTTCGTAGCCGAACGGGATACGCCGCTCGAAACGGCCATAGAAGCGTTCGGAGAACTGCCTGTCCTTGTCCTCGGTCTCTTCGCGCTTCTCGCCGCGCAGCGTCAGCACGCCGTCATCGAGCAGCAGCTCGACGTCCTTCGCGTCCATGCCGGGGATTTCGGCGGTGACGCGGATCTCCTTTTCGCCATCGGAGATTTCGACACTCGGCCAGCTGACGCGGGCAGCGGAGAAGCTACCGAGCGACGGCAGCCGCGTGTCGAAGCCGCGGAACGCCTCGTCGAACAAGGGGTTCATTTCGCGATGCAGCGTCAGGAACGGATCGCGATCGCCGTTGCGGAACAGGCTGGGGGCCTGATTGTTCTCCCGGCCCCAGGGAATGAGATCACGAATAGCCATTGCATAGTCTCCTTTCTCGACTGGTGCATTCAGGCAGCCTGCTTGTTTGCTTCGACCTGCGCGACCTTCGGCCCGGTCTTCGGCGAGGCGACATCGGTCGCGATGGCGATGCGCCGAGGCTTCACCTCCTCGGGCACCTCACGTACCAGATCGATGCTGAGCAGGCCGTTGTCGAGCGAGGCGCCTGCGACCTTGACGTGATCGGCAAGCTCGAAACGGCGGGTAAAGGGCCGTGCGGCGAGGCCACGATGCAGATACTCCACGTTATCCGGCTCCTTGTGCTGGCCGGAGACAATCAGGAGGTTGGGTTCATGGGTGATTTCGAGGTCGTCCTCCGAAAAGCCAGCGACGGCGATGGTGACGCGGTAGTTGTTCTCGCCGCTGCGCGCGATGTCATAGGGCGGCCAGGCGTCGAAAGCCTGCGGCGCATTTTCCAGCAGGTTGAAGACGCGGTCGAAGCCGATGCTCGACCGATAGAGCGGGGAAAAGTCGAATGCGGTTCTCATAGCTACATCCTCCATCGAGCAACATAGATACGAGGAGCGCCAAAGAGCTGGCGCTCCCTGGTTTCGCCGGCCCCATTTCGGCGACCGGTGCCTTCGATCTGGTTATTGTCCGCCGCAAGTCAAGACCCGGTGGCTTTCGCTTTGCCGGTTTTTCGGACCGGTTTTCGGTCGGCTCGGCGAGGCTGCCAATCCCTTTTTGCGGCGAGATGTCCGGCAGGAGATTGCCTGTTTGGTTTCAATCGCCAACGCTGACTTCCCCGGCCGGTTATTGTCTGCCGCGGGTCAAGACCCAGATTCTTGTGTTGCCGGGCCCATTCCCGGCACTCGCAGATGGAGCTGACCATGACACGCGACGAGATCATTTCTGTGCTGGGCCCGGTCGACGAAGCCGTGATCGCCGACATTGCGGCGACGGACGGGACGGTCCAGGAATTGCGCGAGGCCCTGGCCTGGATCGCCGCCGACGAGGCGTTGGTGAACGAGGGCCGACCGCTGCCGACGGCAAGGGTAGCGACGCTGATCGAACTGCTGCAAGGGCCCGACGAGGAGGAATAACCGGCTGTCGCCGCGATGCTCTTGAACCGCGCAGATAGACGAACCATGTCCTTCAGCGGCGCCGGCCGGCCGCCGGTGCCGCCAGCATAACGTTGCTTGCTCAAACAAGAAGACGATCAGAAAACAAGGAGGAAGTGATCGACGACGTCCGCTTTGCCGAGCCGATCACGTTGAAATTCCAATCCAGCGAGCGCAAGGTCGCCAGCAGTTGGGAAGCCATCGATTGCATGTGCCAGCAGTGGCCGGACCGTGCACGCGGCCGGAGTTGGCGCGGCGCCTATCGGACCTGCCGCGACGCGCTCGACGGCTGGCGCACCGCGTGTGATGCGCGCAAGGCCTTCGTCAGGGCGGCGCGCAAGGCCGGAGAGTTAGCTACCTCTCTCCCCCGCTTCGGAGACTTTGTCCGCTGTCTAGCGGCTGATCGGTTTGCTCCTCAGTGGACGGTAATAATGCCGTTTACGGCCCGCCATTCGGAGGGCTGGATCAGGTGATGATGGGCGACGCGCACCGAATGCAGCGGGCCTTCGATCTCGCGCTCCCAGAAATCGAGGAAATGCTTCAGCGTCGGGAAATCGGGGGCAATATCGTATTCCTGCCAGATGTAGAGCTGCAGAAGGCTTCGATGATCGGGCAGGCGGTAGTGGATCTCCGCCGTGGTGAGGCCAAACCCTTGCATCTGGAGCTGAAAGTCCCTGCTGGTCATGCAATCCTTCCTTTCCCAATAAACCTCCATCTGCAAAACGCCTCGCCTTCCACATAGGTTCCAGCCGCCGCAAGCGGCTCAGGAGACGGACAGATTTGGAAATCCGGCCGGGTCATCGCGCCGGAAACGGCGAATGTGCGAACAATTACAGCGTATTGGCACTCTCATGTGTCGAGTGCTAAAATTTTTGCGTGATCCTCTTGAAAGCTGAAAAAAGCGCGACTAGTTCGTATGCGCGCGATGCCTGATGAAGGGGTCGCGCACCCCGTGCCGGGCCGATATTGCCGGTCCGGTCAGGAGGATATTCGAAAATCTGTTTGTCCCGAGAGGAGAACGACATGGCGTTCCGTCCATTGCATGACCGCATCCTGGTCCGCCGCATCGAGGTCGACGAAAAGACAGCGGGCGGCATCATCATCCCCGACACCGCCAAGGAGAAGCCGCAGGAGGGCGAGGTCATTGCCGCCGGTCCGGGCGCGCGCGACGACAGCGGCCAGTTGCAGCCGCTCGACGTCAAGGTCGGCGACCGTATCCTGTTCGGCAAATGGTCCGGCACCGAGATCAAACTCAATGGCGAGGATCTGCTCATCATGAAAGAGAACGACGTGCTGGGCGTGATCGAAGCCACGGGCGAGATGAAGAAGGCTGCCTGAACAAGTATTCCAGTCAACGAAAAGCTGCCTATCGAAGGAGTGTTCCAATGGCTGCCAAAGATGTGAAATTTCATACCGAAGCGCGCGAGAAGATGTTGCGCGGCGTCGACATCCTCGCCAATGCGGTGAAGGTGACGCTCGGTCCCAAGGGCCGCAACGTTGTCTTGGACAAATCGTTCGGCGCGCCGCGCATCACCAAGGACGGCGTGACGGTGGCGAAAGAGATCGAGCTTGAGGACAAGTTCGAGAACATGGGCGCGCAGATGGTGCGCGAGGTCGCCTCGAAGACCAGCGATACCGCCGGCGACGGCACCACGACCGCGACGATTCTGGCGCAGTCGATCGTCCAGGAAGGCGCCAAGGCGGTTGCTGCCGGCATGAACCCGATGGACCTGAAGCGCGGCATCGACAAGGCGGTCGAAGCAATCATCGCCGAACTGAAGGCCAATGCCCGCAAGGTGACCAGGAACGACGAAATCGCTCAGGTCGGCGCCATCTCTGCCAATGGCGATGCCGAGATCGGCCGCTTCCTCGCAGAGGCGATGGAAAAGGTCGGCAATGAGGGCGTCATCACTGTCGAGGAAGCCAAGACCGCCGAGACCGAGTTGGAAGTGGTCGAAGGCATGCAGTTCGACCGTGGCTATCTCTCGCCTTATTTCATTACCAACCAGGACAAGATGCGCGTCGAACTCGAGGAACCCTATGTGCTGATCCACGAGAAGAAGCTCTCCAACCTGCAGGCCATGCTTCCCGTGCTCGAAGCCGCCGTGCAATCCGGCAAGCCGCTGCTGATCATTGCCGAGGACGTCGAAGGCGAGGCGCTGGCGACGCTTGTCGTCAACAAGCTGCGCGGTGGCCTGAAGGTTGCAGCTGTCAAGGCGCCGGGTTTTGGTGACCGCCGCAAGGCGATGCTGGAAGACATTGCCATCCTGACCGGCGGCACGGCGATCTCGGAAGACCTCGGCATCAAGCTCGAGAACGTCACGCTGGAGATGCTCGGCCGCGCCAAGAAGGTGCTGATCGAGAAGGAGAACACCACCATCGTCGACGGTGCCGGCCGCAAGGATGAAATCCAGGCGCGCATCAGCCAGATCAAGGCCCAGATCGAGGAAACCACCTCCGACTACGACCGCGAGAAGCTGCAGGAGCGGCTGGCCAAGCTCGCTGGCGGTGTCGCCGTCATCCGCGTCGGCGGCTTGACCGAGCTCGAGGTCAAGGAGCGCAAGGATCGCGTCGACGATGCCATGCACGCCACACGCGCGGCGGTCGAGGAGGGTATCCTGCCCGGCGGCGGCGTAGCGCTGCTCAGGGCGGCGAAGGCGCTCGACAACGTCGCCGTCGACAATCCCGACCAGAAGACCGGCGTCGAGATCGTGCGTCGCGCCATCGAAGCGCCGGTGCGCCAGATCGCCGAGAACGCCGGTGCGGAAGGTTCGATCATCGTCGGCAAGCTGCGCGAGACGACCGACTTCGGCTATGGCTGGAACGCCCAGACCAACGAGTTCGGCGACCTGTACGGGCAGGGCGTCATCGACCCGGCCAAGGTCGTACGCACTGCCCTGCAGGGTGCCGCCTCTGTTGCCGGCCTGCTGGTGACGACCGAGGCGATGGTGGCCGAGAAGCCGAAGAAGGAAACGCCCATGCCTCCGATGCCCGGCGGTGGCGGCATGGACTTCTAAGGCCAGGCTTCCAAAGCGCGACTTCGAAACGGCAGATGGACCGTGTCCGCCTTCATCGCCCTCGCCCGCCGCAACGACCTGCTTGCGCCGCAGACGAGCGGGATGGTTGCCGGCGAGAGCGTTGCTGGCGCGACGGTTGCCGACTGGGCAACGCGCCCACAGCGCGTCAACGCCCCGGTCTGAGCGGTCGGAGAAGTCGCCAATCTCCCCCCTTGAGGGGGGAGATGTCGCCGAAGGCGACAGAGAGGGTCGGTACGTCCTGGCGCGACGCCCTGTGGGACGAAAGAGAAGGTTGGCGCTTCACGCGAGGCGCCCCCCTCTGTCCTGCCGGCCATCTCCCCCTCAAGTGGGGAGATTACGCGCTCAGCCGCTTTCGCTTGCTAAGCCCGCGGTAGCAGCCGGCGCATAATCAGCGAGGCGTGGCCGCCCACACCATGCGCAGCCGCCCTGCGCTCGACGACCTCGAAGCCGTGCTTGCGATAGAAGGCGATTGCGCGGTCGTTGCCCTCGATCACTTCCAGGGCGATGCTGGGAATACCCGCATGGGCGGCAAGAACGGCATGCAGCAGGTCGGCGGCAAGGCCGGTGCCGTACTCGCTTTTGTCTAAATGGAGCCGCTCGAGCATGACCTCGCCTTTGTCGTCCATCGCGGCCATCGCATAACCGGCGAGCGAGCCGTCAGCCCGCTCGGCGACGAAGGACATCTTGCTGTCGTCCCTGAGCTCGGCCGCCAGCCGCTCCGGCGCGTGCTTCTCATCCGAAAGCCGTGCCGTGGTCTCGGCACCCAGGATGGGCGAATAGGTGTAGCGCCAGGACCCTCCAAGCAGCCGCGACACCGCCGGAACGTCCTGTTCGGTCATAGTCCTTATCTGGTCATTGGCACCTCGCCTCATAAACCTGCCCCTTTTGAGCGGAGATGTCCGGCAAGACAGAGAGGTGCTGTCCCGCCGACCCTCCACGGCTGAGTTCAGCGCACATCCGCGCCGGCCACCATGACTATGTGCTGGCAGACATTATCGATATCGCGAATGACGTCGTCGTTCCAGAACCGCAGGATAGTCCAGCCCAGCGCTTCAAGCCGTGCACTTCTGGTAGCGTCTCATATTGAGGCATCGGCCCGGGCATGCTGGGAGCCATCCAGTTCGACAATCAGCTTTTTGTCCGGGCAGGCAAAATCGACAATATGGCCTGCAATTGGCATCTGCCGCCGAAATGCCAGCCCCATGAGTCGATGCGCCCTGACCTCATTCCAGAGCTTCAGCTCGGCATCCGTCATGGCCTTGCGCATCTTGCGCGCATTGCCGCGGCTACGGGGAGGTACGGGATAGTGATTCACTACTTCTATTCCTCAGCGCGAAACTTGCCCATCTTCTCTATGCTGCGCTTGAACACCCCCCTCTGTCCTGCCGGACATCTCCCCCTCAAGGGGGGAGATTGGCAGCTTCGCCGAAAGTTCTCCCTTCTTTAGAGATTGGCGAAAGCTGGAGCGACGTCCAATCTCCCCCCTTGAGGGGGAGATGTCCGGCAGGACAGAGGGGGGTGCTGGCCCGTCGACCTGGATAGGTATGGCACCTGTATCACCGCCTCACCCGCGATTTCAGCCAGCGATCGAAGGCCACCGCGAGGATGAGGATCAGGCCGATGACGATGCTTTGCGTGTAGGACGAGACGTTGTTGAACTGCAGCCCGTTCTGCAAGACGCCGATCAGTCCTGCACCGACCACCGTGCCGCCGACGCTGCCGATGCCGCCGAACAGCGAGGTGCCGCCGATGACGACCGCCGAGATCACCGTCAGCTCGTAGCCGATGCCGGCGACGGCTTCGGAGGAGTTGAGCCGCGCCGACAAAACGAAGGCGGCAAGACCGGCGAAGAAGCCGACGATGATGTAGACCGAGATCAGGATGCGGTCGACACGCAGGCCGGAGAGCCGTGCCGCCTCGGCATTGCCGCCGACGGCATAGACCGCGCGACCGTAGCGCGTATAGCGCAGCACGATGTGGCACAGGATCGCGGCAATCGCGAAGATGATCGCCGGCACCGGAACCGGGCCGATCAGGCCGGTACCGAACCAGCGCATCGAGGCGTCGAAGCCGGAGATCGGGCCGCCATTGGAAATCGTCAAGGTCAGGCCGCGAAACACGGTGAGGCCGCCAAGCGTGACGACGAAGGGCGGCACTTTCAGCCTGGTGATGGCAAAGCCCTGGACGCCGCCGGCCACGGCACCGACGACGACGGCGGCGAGAAGGGCGGCGAACCAGCCATAGCCTTGCGTGCCAGACGTCGACAGCGACAGCGTGTTGGCGGTGCCGCCCTTGGCCACCACCGCCGCGACCATGCCGCAGAAGGCGAGCAGCGAGCCGACCGACAGGTCGATGCCGGCGGTAAGGATAACGAAGGTCATGCCGAGCGCGATCAGCCCGGTGATCGAGATCTGGCGCATGATGTTGAACAGGTTGATCGGGTCGATGAAGCTCGGCTTCAGCACGGTGAAGACGACAATCAGCAACGCCAGGAACATCAGCGGGCCGAAGCTCATCAGCAGGCGCGCAATATTGACACCACCACGCTGGCTCCGTTCGGTCGTGCTGGTCATTGCGTTGCTTCCTGCTTCTGGTCGAGCGCCATCAGTTCCATCAGTTTCTCCTCGGTCGCCTCGATGCCAGGCATCTCGCCGGTGATGCGCCCGCGCCGCATGGTGACGATCCTGTCCGACACCGCAAGCACTTCGGGCAGCTCGGACGAGATCATCATGATGGCGATGCCGCGCGCCGCGAGCTCTACCAGGATCTGGTGCACCTCCGCCTTGGCGCCGACATCGACACCACGCGTCGGTTCATCGACGATCAGCACCTTGGGATCGCGTGCCAGCCAGCGGGCAAGGATGACCTTCTGCTGGTTGCCACCGGACAGTCCCTCGATCGCCTGCTCGGGCGAGGCCATGCGGATCGACAGCGTCTTCCTATAGTTCGCCAACGCCTCGCGCTCTCGCCGCTCGGCCATGAAGCCGACATTGGAGTAGCGGTCGAGCGCGGCGATCGAGAAATTGGTGAGGATGGCGAGTGCTGCGAAGATTGCCTGGTGCTTGCGGTCTTCCGGAACCAGCCCGATGCCGAGCTCGATGGCGTCGGCGGGTGAGGCGGGCGCGATCGGCTTGCCGTCGAGCATGATGGTGCCGGCTGCAATGCGGTCGGCGCCGAAGATGGCGCGGGCGAGCTCGGTGCGGCCGGAGCCGACGAGCCCGGCGACGCCGAGGATTTCGCCCGCCTTGAAGTCGAGATCGACGCCTTCGAGCACGATGGCGTGCGGCGCCTGCGGATCGCGCACCGTGCGCAGGCCGCGCACCGAGAGCCGGACGTCGCCGGCGACGTCGCGCTGCGTCGGCCTGGCATAGAGCTCGGAAGCGGCGCGGCCGACCATCTTCTCGATGATCTTCGGCAGTTTGATCGGCCCGCCTTCGCGGTCGAGATGGCCGGCCAGCCTGCCGTCGCGCAGCACCGTCATGCGGTCGCAGATCGCCGAGGCCTCCTCCAGCCGGTGGGTGACGAACATGATGGCGACGCCATCCTTGCGCAGCCGGCCCATGATCGACATCAGCCTGTGCACTTCGGTTTCGGTCAGCGCCGAGGTCGGCTCGTCCATGATGATCAAGCGGCTCTTCAGCGATAGCGCGCGGGCGATCTCGACCAGCTGCTGCTCGGCCACCGACAACGCCGAAACCGGCGTCGCCGGGTCGAGGTCGAGGCCGACGCGAGCGATGATCGCGCGCGAATCTTCCTCCATCTTCCGCCAACTGACCAGCCCGAACCGGCCGAGCGGTGCGCGGCCGATGAAGATATTCTCCGCCACGGTCAGCGTCGGGATCAGGCTCAGTTCCTGGTAGATTGTTACGATGCCGTGGCGCTTGGCATCCTGCGGATTGTGCGGGCTGAATTCGACCCCATCGAAGACGATGCGGCCGCTGGACGGCGGCATCACGCCGGACAGGATCTTGAGCAGCGTCGACTTGCCGGCGCCGTTCTCGCCGAGCAGGCCGAGGATCTCGCCGGGGCGGACTTCAAGCGATACGTCGTTCAGCGCGGTGACGCCGGCAAAGCGCTTGGTCACACCCTCGACGGTGAGCAGGGCGGGAGAGGGCGCGATGGCGGCTGCCTTGGGCAAAGTTTGCTCCTCGATCATTCGGTTGTCACGCAAGGCTGGCGGGGCAGCGCCCCCCTCTGGCCTACCGGACATCTCCCCCACGAGGGGGGAGATTGGATGTCACCTCGGCTTTCGCCAATCTTCCTGCGTTGCAGAAAAGGCGCCATCGGCGAAGCTCCCGATCTCCCCCCAAGTGGGGGAGATGCCCGGCAGGGCAGAGGGGGGCGCGACAGAATGCTACTTTTGCCGCTGCGCGCCCTTTGTGCAACCTTACTTCGTCTCGCCCAGCCTCTCCGCCTTGTCGAGATTGTCCTTGCCGATGACGATCGGCGTCAAAAGCACCAGCTTTTCCTTTGGCTCGGTCTTGTCCCTGGCGTAGGCGACCGCGATCTGCACGGCGGTGCGCGATTGTTCGCCGGGGAATTGCTCGACCGTGCCGGCCAGTTTGCCGTCGCGCACGGCGACCAGCGCTTCGGGAAGCGCGTCGAAGCCATAGATCTTGACGTCGGTGAAGTTGCGCGCCGCGCAGGCTTCAACCGCGCCAAGCGCCATGTCGTCATTGGCGCAGATGATCGCGTCGGGCTTGCCGTTGGCGGCAAGGCCGGCCTCGGTGACGGACAGCGCCTCGGCGCGGGCGAAGTTGGCGGTCTGCTCGAAGATGATCTGGTACTTGTCCTTCATTGGATCGAGGACGTTGTGCACACCCTTGTTGCGGTCGATCGCCGGGCCGGCACCGGGCTGGCCCTGCAGATGGAAGATCTTGGCGCCGTTCGGGAACGCCGCCACCATGGCCTTCGCTTCGGCCTCGCCGCCCTTGACGTTGTCGGCGCCGACATGGGCAAGGATGCCCTCGACGCCTTCGACACGGCGGTCGATGGTGACGACGGGAACGCCGGCCTTGACCGCTTCCTCGATGGCTGGGGCCAGCGCGTTGACGTCGAGCGGCGAGATGACGATGGCGTTGACCTTCTGCACGAGCGCCGCTTCGATATCGGCGGTCTGCTTGGGCGCCGAGTTCTGGCCGTCGCTTTCGACCAGGTTGACGCCCTGCGCCTGGGCTTCCGCCTTGATCTGGTTCAGCATGTGCACGAAGAACGGAAAGCCGAGGCTCGGCACCGAACCAAGGATGGTCAGCTTGTCCTGGGCAAAAGCCAGTTGCGGAGCGGCCAGCGCCAAAGCGCCCATCGCCGCGGTCGACAGCAGGAATTCACGTCTGTTGATCAATTTAGTCTCCTCCCAGATGAGCGCACGACCCCGAAACCGGAATGGGTTTTCCGGAAGGTTCCTTGCGTCGATTCAAAAATGGAGTGTCCTTCGAGCGCCCAACTCGTGTTTGAAGGGACGCAACGGCGCTCCAGCCGGTCCACCGCGACGTTCTCCTCCGCTCGGTGCCTGCCGGCGGATGCTAGCCAAGGCCGGAGCTTTGCGCAAGAACGGGAGCAGGCAAGACCTACCGATCGATCATCACCATGGTGCGCTGGCCGTAGCGCGGCCCGGCGACCTTTCCCGGCGCCAGCGCGTCGTCGAGCACTCGCATCTCGGCTGGGTCCAGCCTGATCGAAGCCGCGGCGACGTTCTCCTCGAGGTACTTGCGCCGCTTGGTGCCGGGGATCGGGACGATGTCGATGCCGAAGTCGCTCCCCTTGTGGAGCAGCCAGCCCAGCGCGATCTGACCTGGCTTGACGGGCTTCGCCGCGGCGATGTCGAGTACCGTGGCCGCCGCCTGCATATTGGCGTCATAGTTGGCGCCCTGGTAGCGCGGATCGCCGCGCCGGTAATCGCCCTCCGGATAGTCTTCGGCGCGCCTGACGTCGCCGGTGAGAAAGCCGCGGCCGAGCGGCGAGAACGGCACCAGGCCGATGCCGAGCTCCTTCAGCAGCGGAATGATTTCCGGTTCCAGATTGCGCTCCCACAGCGAATATTCGCTCTGCACGGCCGACACCGGATGCACGACATGCGCCCGGCGGATATTGGCAGCGCCGGCTTCAGAGAGGCCGAAGAAGCGGACCTTGCCCTGAGCGATCAGCTCGCCGACAGCGCCCGCCACATCCTCGATCGGCACCGCCGGATCGACGCGGTGCTGATAGAGGAGGTCGACGTGGTCGGTGGCGAGCCTCCTCAGCGAACCTTCCAAAGCCTCGCGGATATGTTCGGGCCGGCTGTCGCGCTCGGTGCCGACTTGCTTGCCGTTTTCAATGCGGAAGCCGAATTTCGTCGCGATCGTCACCTCATCGCGCCGGCCCTTCAGCGCGCGGCCGAGCAGTTCCTCGTTGGTGAACGGCCCGTACACTTCCGCGGTGTCGAGGAAGGTGCAGCCGAGTTCGATGGCGCGGTGCAGCGTGGCGGTCGATTCCGCCTCATCGGCCGGGCCATAGGACTGGCTCATGCCCATGCAGCCGAGACCGATTGCCGAGACTTGCAGCCCCTGGCTGCCGAGTTTGCGTGTCATCAACGTCATGTGAAGCTCTCCGGGTCAGCATCGCGTTCCAAGCCGCCAGGGCAATATAGCGCACCGGCTCGGTTTCCACAGAGCGGGAGGCGCCACCGCGCGCGGCTCGCAGCGACCGCCAAATTGACAGCCGACACGCTCTCGGCCATCCTTAAGGCACGCCGCCTTGCGGCTTGTGCGTGAGTAACCAGCATGGCCAGTTCCGTCGCCAGTCAGAAATCCAAGCGCGCCGCGGTGCGGAACGCGCTCGACCGCCACAAGGTGTACATCACCGCGCAGCGTTTTTCGGCCGGCAGCTACAGCGCGCGGGTGCTGGTCGACGGCGAGGCCTATTGGGTCGACGAATTCCGGCTCAGCCAGCTGCAGCAGGGCCTGTCGCCGGCCGAACTCGAATTGACGCCGGCCACCGACGATTGAGCGGCGTGACGCCGACCTGCCGCATGCTGACAAAATGATTCAAGACATCCGCATCAAGCCGTTGTTTTTGCGCAAGAGCATGTGGCCGTGACCGCCCCGCCAAAGCTCAAGGCCTATCGCGCCAAGCGCGAGTTCACGACGACGCCGGAACCAGCCGGCGGTCTGGTTGCCGGTGAGGGCAATCGTTTCGTTGTCCACAAGCATCACGCCACCGCCGATCACTACGATCTGCGCCTGCAGGTCGGCGACGTGCTGAAGAGCTGGGCGGTGCCGCGCGGCCCGTCGCTCAACCCCGCCGACAAACGGCTGGCGGTCGAGACCGAGGACCATCCGCTCGAGTACATCGACTTCGAAGGTGTCATTCCCGAAGGCGAATATGGCGGCGGGCCGATGATCGTCTGGGACACCGGCGTCTGGGCGCCGATGGACGATGTCGAGAAGAGCCTGCGCACCGGTTCCTTCAAGTTCCGCCTCGCCGGCGAAAAGCTGAATGGCGGCTGGATGCTGACGCGGCTGAAACCGAAGCCCGGCGAGGATGAGGGCAAGAAGAACTGGCTGCTGTTCAAGGAGCGCGATCTCGCCGCTGACGCCAAGCTCGACATACTGGAAGCCCGGCCGGAAAGCGTCAAATCCGGACGCCGCATCGAGGAACTGGTGGCAACGCCGAAGCCGGCCGCCAAGCCTGCCAGGCCAGTGGTGCTGAAGCCAGTTGCTTTGCCGGGCGCCGTCAAGGCGCCGCCGCCCACCCGCATCGTGCCGCAACTGGCGACGCAGGTTTCGAAACCGCCGGGCGGCGAAGGTCCCGCGGAAAAAACGCGCGAAGCCTGGCTGCACGAGATCAAGTTCGACGGCTACCGCACCATGGCGCATGTTTCCGATGGGAAGGTCAGGCTGATCACCCGCGCCGGCCTCGACTGGACGAAGCGCTATGGCGACCTGCCGCTTGCCTTCGCCAGGCTGCCGTGCCGCGAGGCGATCATCGACGGCGAGGTCGTCGCGCTCGACGCCAAGGGCATCAGCCGCTTTGCCCTTTTGCAGGATGTGCTGGCCGAAGGCGCCGGCAACAAGCTCCACTTCTACGCCTTCGATCTTCTGTATCTCGACGGCTGGGACCTGAGACAAGCGCCGCTCCGCCGGCGCAAGGCGCTGCTTTCGCAATTGCTGTCCGGTCTCGGCGCCAATTCGGCCATCCAGCTCAGCGATCATGTCGAGGGCGACGGCCAGGCGCTTTATGACCAGGCATCGGAAATGGGGCTGGAGGGTGTCGTCTCCAAGCGCGCCACGGCAATCTACCAGAGCGGCCGTACCAAGACCTGGACCAAGACCAAGGCGCTTCAGACCGGCGACTTCGTCATCGCCGGCTACACAGTCTCCGATGCGGCAGAGGGGTTGGCTGCACTTGGCCTCGGCGAATTCGAAGACGGCGAGCTGCACTATCGCGGCAAGGTCGGCACCGGCTTCGATGCGGGGACCGCCGGCGAATTGCTGGCCAGGCTGAAGCCGCTAAGGGCGGGTGCATCCGCGCCCGAAGGGGTTCCCCGCGAAATCATGCGCGAGATGAACTGGGTGCGGCCGCTGCTTTCGGCGCATATCCACTACGCCAACCGGACCACCGACAATGCGCTGCGCCATGCGGTGTTCCGCGGCCTGCGCGACGTCGGCCTGTCGACGCCGGTTTCGGCCAAGCGCAAGCGGCTGATCGCCGAGGCCGACCTCGCCACCATCTGGGTGACCAACCCAACGCGACGGCTGTTCGGCAAGACCGGCCCGACCAAGCTCGACATTGCCGTCTATTACGCGCTGGTCGGCGATTTCATGCTGCCGCACATTCTCGGCCGGCCGGTGTCGCTGGTGCGCTGCCCGACCGGCAGGCCGCAGGACTGTTTCTTCCAGCGCCACGCCTTCACCGGCATGCCGTCCTCTGTGGCGACTTTCGAAGCGACCAATTCGGAGGGCGAGACCAAATCCTATCTCTCGGTGGAAGACGCCAAGGGCTATCTGGCGCTGGCGCAGTTCGGTGTCGTCGAGTTCCACACCTGGGGCACCCATCGCACGCGGCTCGACAAGCCGGACCTGATCGTTTTCGACCTCGACCCGGGCGAGGGGATCGCCTGGCGCGAGGTGGTTGAGGCGGCGGTGCACATTAAGGGCGAGCTGGAAGCGCTAGGGCTGGTGCCGTTCGCCAAGACGTCCGGCGGCCACGGCATCCACATATCAGTGCCGGTGACGCAAAAGCAGAACTGGAAGAAATTGCACCAGGCGACCAGCGCCATCTCGACGCATCTTGCCGCCACCGCGCCCGACACTTTCACCACCACCATGGGCAAGGATAACCGCAAGCGGCGCATCTTCATCGATTATCACCGCAATGCGCGCGGCCACACTTCTGCGGCTCCCTATTCGCTGCGCGCCCGCACCAATTTGCCGGCCTCGACGCCGGTGAGCTGGAGCGATCTGGAATCCATCGACGCTCCGCAGGATCTGAATTATTCGTCGCTGCCGGGCCTGCTGGCGACGTCAGGCGATCCCTGGGCCGACATGGAAGATTTCGCCAGGGATTTGCCGGTGATAGGCACCGGGAGATAGTCCCGCGGGCGCGGCCCCAGACTCCATCGACGCTCCGGAAAATTTGAATTATTCTTCGCGCCGGGTCCCACCGCCGACCCCTCAGCCGAGATGGAAGATTTCGCTAGGGATTTGGCGGTATTGTGAGGGGCAATGTAGGATTTCGGCAGCCCCGTTCGTCCTCCGGACGAATGAACGCTGCGAACAGTTCGACAGCACAAGGCCGCGTAGGAGTATTTCATGGCGCCCAGGGCAAGTTGGAAAGGTTACCTCAAGCTCAGTCTGGTCAGCTGTCCGGTCCGGCTCTATCCGGCGACCAGCGCCAGCGAGCGCATCAGCTTCAACCAGCTGCACAAGAAGACGCACAACCGCATCAACATGAAGCCGGTCGACCCCGAACTCGGGCTGGTCGAGCGTTCAGACCTGGTCAAGGGCTACGAATACGAGGACAAGCAGTACATCATCATCGAGGACTCCGATCTCGATGCGGTACGCATCGAATCCAATCATACGATGAACATAGAGGCCTTTGTCGACGAGCATTCGGTCGACGTCATCTATCAGGACGCGCCCTATTACCTGGCGCCGGACGGCGCAATGGCCGAGGAGACCTTCGCCGTGCTGCGCGAAGCCATGCGCAAATCTGGCAAGCTGGCGATCGCCCGCCTGGTGCTGTCCAGCCGCGAGCGCGTGGTGACGATCGGCGCGCGCGAGAACGGCATGTTCGTCTGCACCTTGAGGAATCCGAACGAAGTGCGTGCCACGGCTGAGTATTTCGGCAATATCCCGGCCGGAAACCCCGATCCCGAAATGCTGCAATTGGCCGAGGCGCTGATCAAGCAGAAGGAAACCACCTTCGATCCGAAGAATTACGAGGACCGCTACGAGATCGCGCTGATGGCGATGATCCGCGAGAAGCTGAAGGGCCATAAGCCGATCATCGCGGCGGCCCCCGAGCGCGGCAATGTCATCAATCTCATGGATGCGCTGAAGGCCAGCCTGTCCCAATCGGCCAAGCCGCCGGCCAAGTCCAAGAGCAAGGCCGATGAGGCGACGAAACCGGCAGCCAAAGCAAAGTCCGCCAAGGGCGGCGCCAAGGAAAACCCGCTCAAGGCCAATCTGCTGCAGGCCGTCGGTAAGAGCAAAGGGTGACGGCGCCCACTGGCACGATCTTCGGCACTATCGGCGCGCTCGCGGCGTTTCCGCTTCGCATGGCGGCGCGCGAGGTCGCGCGCCGGCAGGGCCAATTGCGGCGCGGAGTCACCAGACGGACCACCCATGTGGTATTCGGGCGGACGTTCCTCGCCAAGGCCGATGATGCCGAGATTGAGCGCCGCGTCGTCACCGAGCGCGCGGCCGGGCGCAAGCTGGTCAGTGAGAACGGCTTCCTGCGCCTGCTCGGCCTGATGAAGGCGCCGGAGGCTTCGGCGCTGTCGCGGCAGTCGCTGATCGACCAGTCGCGGCTGACCGGCGCGGATCTCGACCTTTTGTCGCTGTTCGATGCCTTCGAGCATGATCGCGAACCGTATTCCTTTCGCGACCTGATCCTCGCCCGCAAATATGCCGGGCTGGTTGCCGGCGGCGCCTCATGGGGGGCGATTGCGCGCTCGGTGCACCGCTCGGGCCCGGTCGCCTCGCTCACCGCCAAGTCGCTCGCCGTCGGCTCGCAGCACGGGCGGGCCGATGCGATCTATCTCGAAGGCGGCCAGAGCGAACTCGACGGCCAGCTGCTGTTCGATCTGGGAACGCAGGATGACGACACGCTGGAAGAGCTGTTCGCCGATGCCGAGGCGGCGGAAGGGGCTGAAGACCACGAGCAGGCGGCGGCCCTCTACCGGCGCTGCCTGGCCATCGACCCGAGCGATGCCATCGCCGCCTTCAACCGCGCCAACTGCCTGCGCGCCGCCGGCCAAGCGGCCGAGGCGGCGCACGACTATGCCCGCGCGATAAAGCTCGATCCCGGCTTCGTCGAGGCCTGGTTCAATCTCGCCGGGCTGATGAGCGAAGAGGGGCGGGTAGCCTCGGCGCGCCGCCATTTGCTCAATGCGATCGCATTGGACGCTGATTATGCCGATGCGGTATTCAACCTTGCCAGGCTGGAGTTCGACGCCGGCAATCTCGCCGAGGCGCGGCGTCGCTGGGTGCGCTATCTCGAGCTCGATGCCAATTCCGAATGGGCGCGCATGGCGGCCAAGGGGATACAGTTCGTGGATTTGCAGCTGGCGCAGAAGTCGGCGGGATAGGTGGTTCAATGGCCGCGCTTGACCACCCCCCTCTGTCCTGCCGGACATCTCCCCCTCAAGGGGGGAGATCGGCAGCTTCGGCGCCCCGCGTGCCTTTCAGCTTTGGTGGTTGGCGAAAACGCCGACGCCATCCAATCTCCCCCCTTGAGGGGGAGATGTCCGGCAGGACAGAGGGGGGTGGGACGGAACGCGGCCTCCATACGTGGGCCACCCCATGACCACCTTCCTCTTCGACGGCCCCGACACCGCCCCAATCACCATCCTGCTCGCCCATGGCGCAGGCGCTCCTATGGACTCGCCCTCGATGACAGCCACGGCAAAGGCGCTGGCCGCAGCCGGCTTCCGCGTCGCGCGCTTTGAATTCCACTACATGGCGGCTCGCCGCTACGGCCACCGCAAGCCGCCGCCGCGCGCCGAGACGGTTAACCCGGAATACGTCAAGGCGATCGCCGACCTCCGGGCGAAGGGCGTGAAGGGTCCGCTCATCATCGGCGGCAAGTCGATGGGCGGACGCGTCGCTTCGATGATCGCCGACGAGATGTTTTCGAAGGGCGAGATCTTGGGCCTGCTTTGCCTTGGCTATCCCTTCCATCCGCCGGGCAAACCGACGCAGCTTCGGACAAAGCACCTGGCCGATCTCAAGACGCCGACAGTGATCTTCCAGGGCACGCGCGACGAGTTCGGGACCAAAGACGAGGTCGCGACCTATGCTTTGTCCGACGCAATCGAGATCTTCTGGCTGGAAGACGGCGACCATGATCTGAAGCCGCGCAAAAACATCTCCGGCTTCTCCACCGCCGATCATCTGAAGACGCTCGCTGATGCGGTGAAGGCGTGGACCGAACGCATCGTGCGCTGAAGCAGGCCGATGAAGATCGCCACCTTCAACGTCAACAACATCAACAGCCGGTTGCCGAACCTGCTCGCATGGCTGGCCGTCGCCAAACCCGACATCGTCTGCCTGCAGGAGTTGAAAGCGAGGCAGACGCAGTTTCCGCGCTCGGCGCTGGCGGCGGCCGGCTACGGCGCGGTTTGGGTCGGGCAGCCGACCTGGAACGGCGTCGCCATACTCGCGCGGGGGTTAGAACCCGTTCTGACCCGCGACGCGCTGCCCGGCGACGATAGCGACCAGCAGGCGCGCTACATCGAGGCAGCGGTCAACGGCATCGTCGTCGCCTGCCTCTACGCGCCGAACGGCAATCCGCAGCCCGGCCCGAAATTCCAGTACAAGCTGGCCTGGCACGAGAGGCTGGAGGCGCATGCGGCACAGTTGCTCGACACCGGCCTGCCGGTGGTGCTGGCCGGCGACTACAACATCGTGCCCGAGCCGCGCGACATCTACCCGACCCGCTCCTATGACGACAACGCGCTGGTCCAGCCGGAAAGCCGCGCATCGTTCCAGCGGCTGCTCGACCAGGGCTGGCTTGACGCGCTGCGCAAGAAGCACCCGAACGAGACGCTCTACACATTCTGGGACTATCGCCGCAACCGCTGGCCGCGCGATGCCGGCCTGCGCCTCGACCATATCTTGCTCAGCAAGAAGCTGTCGCGCCGGCTGGTAGCGGCGGGCATCAACCGCGACATGCGCGGCGAGACCGGCGCCAGCGATCACGCGCCGGTCTGGGTGGAGTTGATGTGAGGCACGGAGGCTGGCGCCGCCTGTCCGGGCGGCAACCAGTCAGGTTGGCCGCGCCGCTTCGCGGGCGAACGCCTCGGCATGCCGGCAACCCTCGACGATCTCGAAGGCCATCTGATGGTCGGCTTCCGCTCGTCGCGGACCGGCGAGGTCATGCGGCTCGAATTCACCGTCGGCGGCGCGTTGAGTTATGTCAGCCTGCCCAACCGGGTGACGGTCAACGGCTCCGACACGATGGCGGAGCTGGCGCGTCTCGGCTTCGGCCTGGTGCAGGCGCCGCACTACCGCTTCGCCGGGGATTTCGCAGGCGGCACGCTCGTCGAAGTGCTGCCGGATTACCCGCCGTCGCCGACACCGCTGTCGGCGCTCTACCCACAGAACCGCCAGCTCGCGCCGCGGGTACGCGTGTTCATCGACTGGGTGACCGGGATTTTTGGCGAGGATGGGACATCGGGCCGGGTGTGATCGTCCGGGCCGCCGGCTACTTTGCGAAGGGCGATCGGACGAGATAAACATCGCGCTTGGGTTTAGTGACAAGATCGGGACCGGGACCAAGACCAAGACCAGCGCAAAGTCCATGTCATCGGCGAGCCTGTCATTATGCATCGGAGCGGCGCGCGCTTCACCGGCAGTGTCCTTGTGCCGGCCGGTGCGACTTGAGGACGGGCGCGCCGCCGGCGCCTATGAGCTGACGGGATCGGGTGAGTGGTCCTGCTGCAACCAACAGTGTTGACCGAATGCAGTAGCCAATAGGGGAGCTCCAGTGAGAAGATTTCGTATAGTCAGCGCGATTATGCTCGCAACCTACGGCGCCTCGCACGCCCAGACTGTGGACGAAGGCATCCACCGCGACGCGCATGGGCCGTCGACGATGTGCGGTTTCCACGGTGCTGACGCACTGGATTTGGTCGAGCAAGTGAGGGCGTCTCCAGCGTTGCGTCGGGTTGCTGCCTCATCCCGCTTCGAACTGTTCGTTTCTGCTGACGGGCTGACGCAGTGGAGTTTCACAAGGCCCACCGAACAGGCGTATCCCGCCATAACCTGCAATCGCCTCAGCAGGGACCGGCAGGGCAGTCTGTACCAAACACGGACTATGCGATGCGAAGCGGGTCGCCGGGCATGCGATGGGCTCTTTGCCGAGTTCCAGCAGCTGGACGAGCGATTCCGGCGGGCGATGCGCAGATAGGGTTCAGACAATTTGGCGCGGGGCGCCTCGCCACTGCGGGCTTCCTCTGACGCGGCCTATCGCGTATTGGCGCGGGAACGCTCCTTTGGCCTTCCCCGGAAACCCATGATACGTCTCGAAAGCATCAGCAAGCAGAACGGCCGTCAGATCGTCTTCATCGAAGCCTCCGCCGCCTTGCAGAAGGGCGAGAAGGTCGGGCTGGTCGGGCCTAACGGCGCCGGCAAGACGACGCTGTTTCGCATGATCAACGGCGAGGAGCAGCCCGACGAAGGCCAGGTCTCCGTCGATCGCGGCGTCACCATCGGCTATTTCAGTCAGGATGTCGGCGACATGTCCGGCCGCAGCGCCGTTGCCGAAGTGATGGACGGCGCCGGACCGGTCAGCGAAGTGGCGGCCGAGATGCGCGAGCTCGAGCACGCCATGGGCGACCCTGACCAGGCCGACCAGATGGACGAGATCATCGCCCGCTACGGCGAGGCGCAGCACCGCTTCGAGGAGCTCGACGGCTACGCGCTGGACGGCCGGGCGCGCGAGGTGCTGGACGGCCTTGGCTTCAGCCAGGAGATGATGGACGGCGACGTCGGCAAGTTGTCCGGCGGCTGGAAAATGCGCGTGGCACTGGCCAGGATCCTTTTGATGCGGCCCGACGCCATGCTGCTCGACGAGCCGAGCAACCATCTCGACCTCGAAAGCCTGATCTGGCTGGAGCAGTTCCTGAAGAACTATGACGGCGCGCTGCTGATGACCTCGCACGACCGCGAGTTCATGAACCGCATCGTCAACAAGGTGGTCGAGATCGACGGCGGTTCGCTGACCGCCTACTCCGGCAACTACGAATTCTACCAGCAGCAGCGGGCGATTGCCGACCGGCAGCAGCAGGCGCAGTTCGAGCGCCAGCAGGCGATGCTGGCCAAGGAGATCGCCTTCATCGAGCGCTTCAAGGCGCGGGCTTCACATGCCGCCCAGGTGCAGAGCCGGGTGAAGAAGCTGGACAAGATCGACCGTGTCGAGCCGCCCAAGCGCCGCCAGAAGGTGTCGTTCGACTTCCAGCCGGCGCCGCGCTGCGGCGAGGACGTGGTGACGCTGAAGAACGTGCACAAGGGCTATGGCAGCCGCTCGATCTACGAGGGATTGGATTTTCAGGTGCGCCGCCGCGAGCGCTGGTGCATCATGGGCGTCAATGGTGCGGGCAAGTCGACGCTGCTGAAGCTGGTCGCTGGCGCTTCCAAGCCGGACAATGGCACGGTGGCGCGCGGGCCCAGCGTCAAGATGGGCTATTTCGCCCAGCACGCCATGGAAGTGCTGGAGGGCGAGCGCACCGTGTTCCAGACGCTGGAAGATGCATTTCCGCAGGCCGGCCAGGCGCCGCTCAGGGCGCTGGCCGGCTGCTTCGGCTTTTCCGGCGACGAGATCGAGAAGAAATGCCGCGTGCTGTCGGGCGGCGAGAAGGCGCGGCTGGTGATGGCGCTGATGCTGTTCGATCCGCCCAATTTGCTGGTGCTGGACGAGCCGACCAACCACCTCGACATCGCCACCAAGGAGATGCTGATCACGGCACTGTCGCAGTACGAGGGAACCATGCTGTTCGTCTCGCATGACCGCCATTTCCTAGCGGCGCTGTCGAACCGGGTGCTGGAACTGACGCCCGAGGGCATCCACACCTATGGCGGCGGCTATACCGAATATGTCGAGCGCACCGGGCAGGAGGCGCCGGGGTTGCGGAGCTGAGGCCGGCTCTGCCGCTCACGGTCACGTAGACGCTCGGTTCCGGAGGCCAAGCACGAGGTGCTCAGCCATGTATCGCAATTTCGCACAGCGGATCGCCGCCGTCGATGAACAGCCGGCCTTGCGCGGTCAACGCCGCCTTGAGCCGTCGCAGGGCAATTTTTCCTGCTTCGGGATGACGCCCGTCCAGCGCGCCGACGCGCACCGCAACGGCAATGTCGAAGTGCTTCTCATCGGCCTCCAACTCGAAATCCTCGATGGCGACCTGGCGAAGGCTCAGCCGGCCTGCCGCAATCTCGGCGCGCGAGGCGGCCCCGGCCTGCGCGATGGCCTTGGCCGAGCGGTCGATCGCCAGCACGTGCCCACCGCCGATCCGGCGCGCGATCTCGCGCGCTGCAGCACCCGGTCCGCAGCCGATCTCCAGCACTCGCATGCCCTGCCGCAAGGGCAGCGCATTGACGATCTCCAAAAGCCTTGGCGACAAGTCGTTCGCCATACGCTCTTCTCCAGCTTGTTCGCAATCCGAGATTAGCGACCGCGGCCGGCGACGGGAAGGCCGACAGACGCGGGCATCGCCGATGTGTTCAGCTGGTATGTTCAGTTGGGTGCTGCTTGAGCAGGGGGCATGATCGACATCGAAGAGGTCGACGATCCGGTCTCGACCGCGGGCGACCGTGCGGACCCCGAGCGGCCCGGCGTCGTTGACCTGAGGGGTAGGGAGGGAACTGGCGCCGAGCCTAACCGGTTGGGGGGTAGATCACCGGCCGTTTATGTGTATACGCTCAAGCTAATATAAGAGCAAGCTAATGTTTTGCGTCAGCAATGTTGGACGATTGTTCTGATCAGTGGCCGGTTGTGGCTTCCTGCCGCGCCCTCCAACCCGGCCAAACACCGTTTATTGCCTTCAAGTCCTGGCTCCAATGCTGTACCCCGGCCCGAAATTCAAGGAGCCTGCGATGACCTCACATCCCGACATCCCCGACGCCAGCATGGCGGTCGATGCGGCCGGCGTGGCAGCCGATGACCGGCGCGCTCGCGAGGCGGATGCCGCATGGCGGGACGATGTTCGCGAGGGCGTGCGGCAGGTAGGCGATCTGGATTCGCTGCCGCTGTCGCCAGCCGAGCGGGCGGCGGCCGAAGCCGCGGCCACGCGCCACAAGGTTCGCATTCCCAAGGCCTATCTCGACCTGATCGACTGGAACGACCCCGCCGATCCGATTCGGCTTCAGGTCATCCCGTCACCCGATGAACTGGCAGAGCAGGAGGGCGAGCTCGACGATCCGATCGCCGACCACGCCTTCAGTCCGGTGCCGAGATTGACGCATCGACATGCCGACCGGGTTCTGTTGTTCCCGACCTATCAATGCGCGGTCTATTGCCGGTTCTGCTTTCGCAAGGAGCAGCTGACGTCGATCGGCCGCGGCTATACGCGCGAAGCTCTCGACGAAGCCTTCGCCTATATCGCGGTCCATCCGGAAATCCGCGAGGTGATCCTGACCGGCGGCGACCCGCTATCGCTGCCGGATAGGGCGCTGGCGGAAATCCGCGCCCGTGTCGAGGCGATCCAGCATCTGCGGCTGTTGCGCATCCACACTCGCGTACCCGTCGCGCTGCCGTCGCGCGTCACCGGCGGGTTGATTCAAGCCTTGCAGGGCCGGCTGATGGTCACTGTCGTCACCCATTTCAACCATCCACGCGAAATCACGGAGGCGACCGAGCGGGCCTGCCGCACGTTGCGGCAGGGCGGCTTCGTGCTGCTGAACCAGAGCGTTCTGCTGAAAGGCGTGAACGATACGGTCGAGGTGCTGGAAGAGCTGTGCCGCGAGCTGATGTATCGCCTTGGCGTCAAACCCTATTACCTGCACCACGGCGATCTCGTGCGCGGAATGGCGCACCGGCGCACCACGATCGCCGAGGGCCAGGCGCTGGTCAGCGCCTTGCGTGCGCGCCTGTCGGGCATCTGCAATCCCGTCTACGTGCTGGACCTGCCGGACGGCGGAGGGAAAGTGCCGCTCGGCCCGTCCCATCTTGAGGCACGGGAAGGGGAGACGTGGCGAATACGTGGGCTTGATGGGGCGGTGAGGGGGTATGGAGAGCTGGTTGGGGAGGAGGGACGCGCAGCCGCCGTCCAAGCCAGCCCACCTTGGTGACCTGACATGCAGCGCTTGATCACGGAAGCATGCGTTAACTGCTGTTCTATTTGGTGCTTGCGCAATTGCTGAAATAGTGAAAACGTTGGTCCGGGGTAATGGGTTAGGGGAGTTCGTCCCGGCTGTAGCGAGTTTCGGGGCGGCGCAGAAAAGTCATGAACTTTCCACAGTTCCTGGTGGGGCTGACCACCACATCGTCCATCGTGGCGATCTCGACTTACCTTGCGACGGGTTCAATCTGGAAGACGCTGGCCTGGACGATCTTGACCTTGATCGTCATGCAGGTTGGATATTTCCTGTTCGTCGTCCGGTTGATCTACGGATCCGGGGCGAAAAGCGCGGAGGCAAAGCCGCGGCGTCTGAGGGCTGTGCCGCCGAACCGTCGAGGTCGCGTTCAGCTTATGTAGTAATGTCCCATATAGATATCATGGTCTAGACAGGACATGTTCGGTTCTGGGAATGTGCATTGGACGTTCCGCTAGTTTAGTCAACTAATATATATCGCCCAACTCATATCGTCGTTTTTGGGCTAGCGGGAAAACCTGCCTGCTGTTTGTACGACGGTGCCTAAGGCCACATTTTACAACCGGCCGGCAAGCTCCCTTTTGTTGATGCCAGCTTAAATCCGGCTGGTGTTTTCGATGGGCCGTTGAGGCTATAAAGCCGTTCAACCGGGCGGCATCGAGATGCATTTCGGCCGGTCGAGAGGGTTGTGGTGATCGACGGAACGCCGAACGTGATCTTGCTGATCGGTAGCGCCCCCGATGTCGTGCGCTGCGCCGCCTGGCCCAAGCAGGCCTTCGGCAAGATCGTCGCCATCAACAACGCCTGGCGCGTGCGCCCCGACTGGGATTTCCTCGTCCATGCCGGCGATTTCCCGGCGGAGCGGATGCCGCAAGGCGGTCCCCTGCAGCAGGCCAGATCTTCAGCGCCTCGCATTACGTGCCGGCGCAAAACAGCTTTGGCGGCTTCGTCTATGCCGGCGGCACCATGTCGATGACGGCGGCCGACTGGACGATCCACAGTCAGAAGCCGGTCGTGCTGGCATTCCTTGGCTGCGATCTACGACCAGCCCGGCAACACGCATTTTTACGGCGTCGGCCGCGCCGATCCGCTGCGCAACGACGTCACCCTGCGCAACCTCGAGGCGAAGTCGGCCCGCCTGCTCATCCATGCGCTTCGGCGCGGCTGCCTGTGCGTCAACCTATCCGACCTGCCGCGCAGCCGGCTGGTCTTCCCGCGGCTGACGCTCGATGAACTCGGCGCGCTTTCTCCCTCGCGAATATCGGAAATGAAGGCGCAGATGCTTGCCGGCCCGCGGCTCGATCAGGCGGAGGAGGCCGACAGGATCGAGAAGGAACTCGGCTATTTCTTCGTGGACGGCATGTACTGGAAGCACCTCGACAAACTCGACGAGAAATTCCTGGCCAACATCGACCGGCTGTGGATGGCGGCGGTGAAGGCGAGCTTGAGCAGTCGGCCGAAGCTGCCGATCTCCCCTACAAGGCGGGAGATCGGCGCGTCATCCGCTTAGCTTTTGGCCGCCGCGAGCTTGTCTTGCGTCTTGGTCTCGAAATCGCTGGCGTCATGGCGCTCGTGCAGCTGCATCGAAGGCTCGCCGAAGGTGCGGTTGACCATGCGGCCGCGCTTGACCGCCGGCCGCGCGTCGATGGCGTCGGCCCAGCGCTGCACGTTCTTGTATTGCTCCACCTGCAGGAACTCGCCGGAATCGTCATACATACGGCCCTTGGCCAGCCCGCCATACCAGGGCCACACCGCAATGTCGGCAATCGTATAGTCGCTGCCGCCTAAATACTCGCTTTCGGCGAGGCGTCGGTCGAGCACGTCCATCTGCCGCTTGGTTTCCATGGCGAAGCGGTCGATGGCATATTCGATCTTCGTCGGCGCATAGGCGTAGAAATGGCCGAAGCCGCCACCGAGATAGGGCGCCGAGCCCATCTGCCAGAACAGCCATGACAGGGTCTCGGCGCGAGCCGGCTGCTCCGTCGGCAGGAGTTCGCCGAATTTTTCGGCGAGGTAGAGCAGGATCGAGCCGGATTCGAAGATGCGGACCGGCTTTTTCCCACTGCGATCCATCATGGCCGGGATCTTCGAGTTGGGGTTGACCTCGACGAAGCCGCTGCCGAACTGGTCGCCGTCGTTGATCCTGATAAGCCAGGCGTCGTATTCGGCGCCGCTGTGGCCGAGCGCCAGAAGTTCCTCCAGCATGATCGTCACCTTGACGCCGTTCGGTGTCGCCAGCGAATAAAGCTGCAGCGGATGCTTGCCGACCGGCAGTTTCTTGTCATGCGTCGGGCCGGCGATCGGCCGGTTGATGCTGGCGAAAGCGCCGCCATTTGCCTTGTTCCAGGTCCAGACTTTTGGCGGCGTGTATTGGTCCGTTGCGTAGTCGTTCATTTGGGAGGCCTTTGGAAGGGTTGGGTTGGGAGGATATCAGATATCAACGTGGGTAATGGCGGAGGAACTTTGCATAGAGCAGCTTGGGATAGCCGTAGGTACAGATAGGGCTGCCGGCGCTGTTGCAAAACCCCGGCGCGAACGGCGCGGCGCCGGTCCACGCCAAAGCCGGCGCCACCTCTTGCGCCTGATCACCTGCGCCATACCTATAGCCCATATCAGCCTGCGAACATTGCCAGGAACCAAAGCATGAATATCGAACCCCTTTTGCGATCCATCGTGGCCGTCCGCGCCACCGTGCCAGAGGACGCCTTCACGGCAAATACACTTGGCACCCGCCGCGAGGGCAGTGGCGTGGTCATCCGCGGCGACGGGCTGGTACTCACCATCGGCTATCTCATCACTGAGGCAGAGGAGGTCTGGCTGGCCGACCAGGACGGGCGCGTGGTTCCCGCCCATGCGCTCGCCTACGACCAGGAGTCGGGCTTCGGCCTGGTGCAGGCGCTGGCGCCGCTCGGGCTGCCCGCCATTGCACTCGGCGATGCGTCCAGGGCCAAGATCGGCGATCCCGTCGTGCTCGCCGACGGCGTCGGCCGCTCCGTGCGGGCGCGGATCGTCACCAAGCAGGAATTCGCCGGCTATTGGGAATATCTGCTCGACGAGGCGATCTTCACGGCGCCGGCTCACCCCTCATGGGGCGGCGCCGGCCTCATCGGCGCGGATGGCAGGCTGCTCGGCATCGGTTCGCTGCGCCTGCAGATGAGCCGCAACGGCGAGGTCGCCGACATCAACATGGTGGTGCCGATCGATCTTCTGCCGCCCATCCTCGACGATCTCCTGACGCGCGGGCAGGTCGCCAGGCCGCCGCGGCCGTGGCTCGGCGCCTTCTCGGCCGAGAGCGACGGCAAGGTCGTGGTGATGAGCGTCGCCGAGGGCGGTCCAGCCGCCCAGGCGGGCCTTCGCCAAGGCGATGTCATCTCGGATGTCCGCGACACGGCGGTCGATGGACTTGCCGATTTTTATCGCAAGCTTTGGAAGAGCGGCCCGGCGGGTGCCGAGATCCCGCTCCGGGTGCTGCGCGATGGCCGCGAAACCTGGCTGCGCGTCAAGTCCGCCGATCGCAACAGCCTGCTGTGGAAGCCGCCGCTGCAGTGAGGCAACCGAAACCTCTCACTCTCCGCAAGCGCTGAAGCCAGTGCCTGGGGTCCACTCCGCGAACGGGATGACCTTGCCTTCGACCGTTACGGTCGCGTGCCTGGTGCTGCCGTCCGCCAGCTTCTTGCTGCTTTTGCCCTTGCCGGTCAGCACATTGTAGTCGCAGTCGCCGGCAACATTGTCGTCCATGTAATCCCAATACTCGTAGGCAAAACCGGCGACGACGAACGTGCCGTTGCGCCAGGCGAGCGTCAGCGTCTTATTGGTCCGCTCGCTGCCGATCTCCATCGCCGGAATATAGAGCTTGATCGAACCGTTGGGGAGCGCAGTGAGTTCGGGCTCGGTGTCGGATGTGGCGGGGCCCGGCCGGTCGTAATCCTTCCATTCCCCGTCAATCTGATCATGCACGATCCCGGCAGGTTTTAGAAAATCGCCATCGCGATCTTTGAGGAAAAAATACAGGTCCATGGGAGAGCCGGGCTCGGTCTCGACGATCATCGCCAGATCGGCGGCGCCGTCGCCGTTCCAGTCGCCGGTCGCCGCCGTGATGATCTTCTGGGTCTCGATCGGCTCCGCCAGGGCGGCGGCCGGCAGCAGCAGGACCAGACCGAATATTGTCGATCGCATGTAAAATCCTCTTAGCCTGGGCAGACCTGAGACGCACGCGCTTCTCAGGAGGCCCGGCTCTGCCGCGTCTCGGAACGGCTCGTCTCGTTGAGCAGCCGGCAGAGCGAAACCGCTTCACGACGGCTCAGGCCGATCAGCGCGATTTCCGAAAATTGCGCCGGCAGATCGTGAACGATGTCCCACACCATCCAACGGCCGTTCGGCTCCATGACACATTCGTAGCGCAATAATTGTTCCTGCATCCGACCCCCGGCTTTGCTCACCGGACTGGTACAGCGTCGAGGTAAATGAGTTGTTGCGCCGCGCGAGTATTCCGCGGCTGTCAAAACCAGGCGTTGAATCCCCGCAGGGGCGAACCCGACAGGTCACGGCTGACGGTGCCGATACTCTCGACAAGGCGGCGGCAGGGACGCTTCCGGCGTGAACGGCGGCCGCCGCCAGAATTGGATCAGGCGTTGCGGCTCGCCATATGCGCGTCGAGCTTCCTCCTCGAGGGGCCGTAACGCTTGATGATGGTCGCGGCCTCGCTTTGCGGTATGCCGTATTTGCGGGCAAACGCAGCGACCTCGTATGGCTCTTCGCCGGAGACCAGTTTGCGATCCTGCTTGGTCTTGGATTTGTCGTCGGCCATGGCGTCCTCCATCACATCTGGTCGTTATAGGGCTCCTTGGTCCGGCCGACCATCCTGGCCAGTTCGGCAAAGGACGGCACGCCGGTTTCGCCCTGGGCATTGTTGGCCGCCTGCAGCAGCCTGAGCGGAAAGCAGACGGCGTCGCGGTTGGATGGCGACATGTCTTCATAGAGACGCTCGTCGCTGGTCATCGCCGCCTCGGCCCGGCGCAACGCCATGTCGACCTCGTCGACCGACAGCAGGCCCTTGTGGACCAGCGCGTTGTTGACGGCCGCGATCGCCATCATCAATCCTTCGAGCTGGAAATTGGCGACGTTCATCGTCTTGCGTCCTTGCCGGGCTTCTTGGCGGTGGCCTTGCCGTCTGGCCGGATCGCTGCGCGCGGCGGGTTCTGGCCCGCCGAATGCAGGGTCCTGTCGTCGAAATCGTCAGCCGGCCTGGTCAATCCCATGCCGCCGGGAGGCGGCTTGTTGCCGGCCGCATCCTGCGAAAATTCGTCGGCCGCGTCGGGGCTCGTCTTTGCCGGATATTTCCTCGCTCCGGTCTCGTAGCGGTTCGGGTCGTCGGCCATGTCCTGTGCTCCGGTTGCAATGAGCAGATAACTTTCAGGCGCCGCGAGCGGTTCCGTGGCGAAATCGACCTTGCCGGTGCGCAAGCCTTCGCAATCCGTCGGGTTTCGTGCATTCTTGTGCATGCCAACGATGCTTCGCTCCGACGCGCCAGCAAAATGCTGCTCCTACTGCGGCGGGCGCGACCACGACTACGAGGATTGCCCGAAGCGCAAAACCGATGCCGAACGGCAGAAGGAGACGCCAGGCAACGCGCCCCAGCCCGCTGCCGCGGCTGCAGGGGAAATCCGCTAGCCAGCCTGAACCACCCCGCCGGTCCGGCCGGCTGGCGCGAAGGTCCTTCCATATCCAGAGGATTGCAATGCCGCCACTATTGTGGGCAAAAGCAGCACGGGCAATCAGGTTGGGGTGGGGTGATGACCGAAACGCAAGGCAATTCAAGCCGTCCGCAGGGCAAGCCGGGGATGGCATCGGGGTCGATCGGTTCCGGCCTGATCGCACTCGTCATCGTGGCGCTCGGCGTCTTTGCGCTGTTTGGATCCTGGTACACGATCGATCAGGGCGACCGCGGCGTGCTCTTGACCAACGGAGCGCTGAGTTCGGTCGTTGATCCCGGACTGCATTTCAAGCTGCCGTGGTTACAGCGTGTCGAGAAGATCAGCCTGCGCCAGCAGGTGCTCAAATGGGGCTGCGAGAACCAGAACGATTGCAGCGGCCTGCCGGCCATGCAGGCCTATTCGCGCGACCAGCAGCCGGCCGACATGCGCGTCACCGTCAACTTCCACGTGCCGGCCGCCGAAGTCAGCAACGTCTACACCAATTATGGATCGATCGAGGCACTGGCCGACCGTGTCATTGCCAGGAAAGCACCGCAGGAGATCAAGACGGTGTTCGGCCAGTACGACGCGGTGTCGGTTATCCAGAACCGGGCGAAGTTCAACAAGGACGTCGCCGACGCCATCGCGGCGGTAACCGACGGCCCGGTGATGATAGACAGCGTGCAGGTCGAGAACATCGACTTCTCCGACGCCTACGAGCAGGCGGTCGAAGCCAGGATGACGGCGCAGGTCGAGGTGCAGAAGCAGGAACAGAACCTGCAGCAGGAAAAGATCAAGGCCGATATCGCCGTCACCCAGGCCAAGGGCCGCGCTGACAGCGTCAAGGCCGAAGCCGAGGCCAGCGCCTACAAGACCAGGGTCGAAGGCGATGCGACCGCGGGCGCCATCAAGGCTCGCGCCGCCGCAATCGCCAACAACCCGCTGCTGGTCGAACTGACCAAGGCGGAGAGATGGAACGGCGAATTGCCGAAGTCGATGATCCCGGGCTCGACCGTACCGTTCCTCGAACTCAGCACGCCTGCCGCTGCATCGAACTGAGGCGCGGCGCCGCGGCGCAAACCAGATCAGGACGGCGGCGCGATAGCCGTCCTGGTGCGGTTACGGCTGAAGCACGGCGCCTCGGGCGATTGCCTGCGTTTGACTTAGAATGGCTGTCAGCAGCTCCATTCCCACCGGCCAGTCGCCGAGCCCGCTGTCGCCATTGATGTGGCCAAGCGGTCCGGCGATATGGAGATCGCTGCCCCATCGCTCGGATTTCGCCCTGGCATAGTCCAGCGAGCCGTAGGGATCGTTGGTGCTGGCGACAATCAGCGACGGAAAGCGAAGCCGTTGTTGCGGTGCGTCGGCGAAGGCCCGGGCGGAGGAGGGGAAGGCCGGCGACGCAGGGTCCGGAACCGCGACCAGCAACGCGCCGCCGATAGAGCGGGGGGAGATCCGCTGCCAGTGTACGACGAGCAGACAGCCGAGGCTATGGGCGACGAGCACCGGCGGTGTGCTTGCCTGGCATACAGCGGTTTCCAGCGCAGCCACCCAGTCGTCGAGGTCCGGCGCGTCCCAACTCGCCGGGTTGAACCGCCGCACCGCCGGGTTTGCCTGCTGCCAACGTGTCTGCCAGTGGGCTTTGTCCGATCCGCCGATGCCCGGCACAATGATGAAGTCGGTCATGCGAAGCCCTTCTTTCCTGATGCAGCGCGTGCAATTCTAGATCTTCTCCCAGGTGGCGGAATGAGAGATCATCGGAAAGCAGCGACGAAATCCGATGGATTAAAGGCAATCATGCGGAACGGCGATTATCGGCCAAGGCTCGACCCCACCGATCTGGCGATCATTGAGATCATGCAGGAGGATGGCCGCATCGGCATCTCCGAGCTTGGCCGCCGCGTCGGACTGTCCCAGCCCGCCACCTCGGAACGGGTGAAGCGGCTGGAGGAGCGCGGCGTCATCACCGGTTACAAGGCGGTGATCAATTCGGCAGCGCTCGGGCTCGGCACCATGGCGGTCATCCGCCTGCGCACCACGCATGAGCATATCCAGGCCTGCCTGAAGAAGTTCGCCCAATTGCCGGAGGTGGTCGAGGTGCTGCGGGTGACCGGCGAGGATTGTTTTCTGGTCAAGGTCGTGGTCCCGTCACCGCCCGATCTTGAAAGCATCGTCGACAGCATCGGCCACTACGGCACGGTGACGACAAATGTGGTTCTGCGCGCCGAGCAACCGAAGCGGCTGGGACGCGAATTGATGACCAGGGCCTGACGGTCTATCGCTTGGTCTGCGTATGCCCGACGGCATTGGCGAACGAGATGCCGCCCTTGATCTCGCGCATCGCCATCGAGGTGATCGTGCGCCGCACGCCGGGCAGCCGGCTGAGCTCCTCGCGCAGCATCCTGTCGAGCGCCATCATGTCGACAGTGACGATCTGCAGGAGATAGTCGGCCTCGCCAGTCGTGGCGTGGCAGCGGCGGATCAGCGGATGCTTTTTGACCGCCGCCTCGAAGGCGTCCGAGAGCTCGAAATCGATCGACACCTGGATGAAGGCTTCGATGCCGAAGCCGAGCTTGGCCGGGTCGATCCGGGTCGCGTAGCCGCGGATGACGCCGGCGTCCTCAAGCGCCTTGACCCGCTTCCAGCACGGCGTCTTGCTCAAGCCGACCTCATCGGCGAGCGCGGCAAAGGAGATGCGGGCCTCGCGTTCGAGCGCAGCTATGATCTTCCGGTCGACCGCATCAAGCATTATTCGTTCTTCCAATCTGCTTCAGCGACAATTTTCGTCCTTCGTTTCCCGCCAATCGAATAACAGAAAGGGACAATGTTCGGCAAGAAAGCGATTAGACTCGGGGACCGGGATCCAACAAACGCCTGCGGCCCAACGGCCGCGGCAAGGAGCATGGCCATGGACAAGCAAGACTATTATGCCCGCATCGAAACGCCTGAGATGCGCGACTATGGCGTCTACCTCAAATGCGACAGACTGCTGGCCTGCCAGAAGCCGCTGGCCGAGATGGTGAATGCCGACGAGCTGCAGTTCCAGATCGTGCACCAGGTCGAGGAGCTGTGGATGAAGCTCATCGCCTACACGCTGATCGACGTCGTCGATTTCCTGGAAAAGCAGGACACGCATCGCATCGTCACGCTGATGGGGCGCGTGCACCGGCTGATGCGGCTGATGACGGCGCAGCTCGACCTGCTCGAAACCATGTCGCCCAAGGAATACCAGCAGATCCGGCTGCAACTCGGCAACGGCAGCGGCCAGGAATCGCCGGGCTTCAAGCAGCTGCTGCGCCTGCCGCCCGATCTGTGGCGGGCCTTCAAGGCGTCATACCTCGACGACCGCGGCCTTTCGGTCGAGGATGTCTACGATGCCGGCTACGATCACGGCGACAGCTATGTCGTTGCCGAAGCGCTGATCGAGTTCGACGAGCTGTTCCAGAAATTCCGTGCCAACCACCTCTATCTCATCCACCGCACGATCGGCCTCGGCGCGAAATCGCTGAAGGGCCGGCCGGTCGAATTGCTGGAAGCCGGCGCCCGCCACCGCTTCTTCCCGGAACTCTGGGACATACGCTGGGCGATGACCGACCGCTGGGGCAGCCAGTATGGAACGGTACGGGAGCCGATCAGCAAGCCGGGGGTCAAGGTGGGGTAGTACAACCTTCCTTCTCCCCTTGTGGGAGAAGGTGGATCGGCGCGCAGCGCCGAGACGGATGAGCAACCGTGCTTCATATCGATGCCGGATTCCACGATTTGTTGTCTCGGACCATGGCGTTGAGGGCTGTGATGAGTTTACGCATGACGGCGACGATG